>NZ_JAMBLN010000007.1:0-140831 GCF_023337025.1 Mediterranea sp. ET5
ATAATATTCATTGAGCATCGCAATATTGATACGACTCAAATCGATATCATTCACATTATAAAGCGTAATTTTTACGCCTCCTTCTGCCGTTCCAAGCACCATTGTACCTGCTTTATCATATGCCGGAGAACCTACCAGATGAATGGTACGGGGAATATAAGTACGTAGAAAATCGGAACCTGCTACTTCATTGTAAGCTTCCATCCAGACATGTTTCACAATCTTGGCAAGAGCTACCGACTTGTCAAAATCAGCAGGAGCTAGATTATATTTCTTATCGCTTTCATTATCTTCGAAACGATATTTGAACGATACATTGTAGGGTGCCAGGTAATTGACATCCAACCAACGGTCAAAATCATTCTTGGCAGCCTCAGCATTCGCCTGTGCCTCTTTGTTCTCGAAGATACTGTGGTCAAAGTCCACCTTATCCTCGTTGCAGCTGCTCAGTCCGAAGCCCAAAGCAACGGAAAACAGAAGTGCAGTATATATCTTTTTCATTGTTCCTATTGTTTTATGGGATTCAACATTCATTTAGCCCTCGGGTTGGGTTCCATACCGGATAAAATAATCGAACGGGGAATCTGTACGACCCGACGCAAATCACCCTTCGGCATCGAATCGGTCACTTCTACAAATACGCCATCTTCCACGTAACGACGATGAACAGTAATGCCATACCGACGGACGTCCTGCCAACGTACGCCCTCGCCCAACGTCAGAATACGGCGAATGTGCAATACGCAGTCGATGAAAGCCTCTTTGGTGGCGTCCAACTGGATAAAGTCAGGTGAAAGGTGTTTCTTCACGGTCGGTTTACCTGGTTCGTAGTACGGAATCTGGCTATAGAACGACACTATGTCATCAGGGGTTACATCAACCTTATTTGTCGTGAAATTCTTCTGCCAGACAGAAATGTCGGCAGCCGCCTCGTTATATTGCCCGAGCAAAGCGTAAGCCTCAGCACGCGTGATTAATGTTTCGTCAGTCGTAAATAGCGGAACAAGGGTGTAAGGCCAATAAGAATTACCATCGACGCTCATTTTACGATAAAGTGTCACACGACGGAATGAGCGCTTAGGACTACCACTACCCGGCTGGAACGGCTGTTGATAAAAACGAGTATAAGCCCCCCACGTCCCTACAGACTGACAATCTTCTATTGATGTAACATCGTTGTGAGAATAACGTTGACAGTAAGTATAACCAGCATCAACAATACCGCCCACATTCGAAGCTGCACTAACCAACAATAAATTTGCAGGTTCATTAGCATTCACATAAGCATCAGGCTGAACCTCTCTATTGGGGGAGAGTGTACCCAAAGCTTTCCAGTTCCGCAAAAGTGCAGAAGGTTCCGGACCTAACACCCGAGTCGCATACTCAATGGTTTTCTTCAGATTCGAGAGATCCGGTTGCATGTAGTACAAATAGAAACGGGCAGCAAAAGCATACGCCGCACGACGGTTAAAGTGATACTTAGGCACTTTATAGGCATCGTCACTAATCAAAGGAAGACCAGTCTCCAAATCAGCCTCAATCCGTCGGTAAACTTCCGCCAGTGTTCCACGCTCATACTTCGGATTAACCGTAGTTTCTGGTTCTGTAGGGTAAGGAATACCCAACTGCTTCTCAGCCGTTTCATGATTATACACTTCGCAGAAGATTGTCGCCAACGTGAAAGCGCTGTAGGCACGGCAGAGCAACGCCTCACCACGACTGGCATCCAGAGAAGCGGGATTCCCCTTCTCCTCAATAGCCTTCAAGGCATAGTTCGCTTGTGCAATAGCCTGATAGCAGGATTGCCACAATCCGTGAGGACTGTCCTGACGTTCTTCGGTAGGGTCCTGCAACAAATAAAGTTCCTGGTCTAGTCGATGCCAATAGGTAAACGAATGGCGGTTCTCGTCAATGTTGTCACTGAGGAACTCCCCAATCAGACAACTGGTCTGGTCGGGATAGGAGGTCACCAACAGGCTGGCTATGTTCTTTTCTGAATCGAGGCTGGTACGGTTATCAGGCATCTCATCGAGAAAATCATTGCATGCCGTACAGACAGCCAGGCATGAAGCCCAATATAGTATTTTATTCATAATCGTGAGTTTATAGATGAGTAGTCAGATTAAAGTCCCAGGCGTACGGTCAACGTAAACTGACGAGGTACGGGAGAAGCCACACCACCGGTGTTGAAGAACTCGGGATCTTGTCCGTTCAACTTCTTGTCTGCATAAAGCAACATCAGGTTGGTGGCTTGCAGCTTCAGCGAGAGGGTCTGCATCTTGAGGTAGGATATCCACTTCTTGGGGAAGTCATAACCCAAGGAAATCTCTTTCAGACGGATAAAGTCACCCTTTGCCACACGCTCTGTCGAATAGTTATAGGCATTGTAGGCATAATAGTACTTATATTGGTCGTTATATAACCGATACGGTAAAATGCCCGGAACATTGGTCGACTGCTCTTCGCCTGACAGTTCCCAACGGTTCTTGAACTCGCGCGGCATGGCATCCAGGTCCGAATAGATGGCACTGAATCTGGGGTCTAGACGCACGGCATTGCCGAAGGCATATGTCAGGAAGATATTCAGTTTGAATCCTTTGTAGGTGAATACGTTGCCCAAACTACCGGTAATGGTCGGATCGGTCGGTCCTTCATACTTCAGGAAGTCCAGATTGTCGCGTTGCTGAAAGCTGATATCGGTGCTGGTCACTTCGCCGTCTATATCAAACTGCGGGATACCGTTCTCATCCAGTCCGACAAACGGAATGGAGAAAAGGCTGCGCACGGGATAACCCGGACGGGTGAAGCCTGTACCGGAGATGAAGTCCATCATCTTGTTCTGCGACGGAAGGTCGGTCACCTTTGTTTTCGAATTCGAGAAAATCAGGTCGGAAGTCCATGAGAAGGAGCGGTTCCGGATGTTCACGGTCGAGAGGGTGAACTCCACACCGTGGCTGCGCATGGAGGCGACATTGGCATATTTATAGGCAAATCCACCGATACCGCTGGTATTGATCAGACCAATCAGGTCGTAGTTGTTACGGCGATACCAGTCGATGGCAAAGTTGATGCGGTTGTTGAGGAAGCCCATTTCGGCTCCGATGTTCAGCTCGTGCTTCTTCTCGTAGGTCAATTCGCTGTTTTCGGGTTCGTCCAGATAAAGACCCGTCTCCTGAATGCTGGCAAACGGACGATAAGGCGTCGTGCCGAGGAAAATGGCGTGGGAGTTCGTCACACTGGCAGGACCGCGGTCGGCTGTCAGGGAGTAAGAGGCTTTCAGCGTGAAGTGCGACAGCACCGGCTCGAACAGGTCCTTGAAGAACTTCTCTTCATGGGCATTCCAGGCTGCCGAGATATTCCAGGTCGGCAACCAGCGTGCCGAACGGCTGCTACCCATGCGGTTGGTACCTTCGTAACGGAACGTACCGTTGAGGGTATAGCGTCCGTCATAGGAGTAAGTGGCATTCATGAAGGCAGCCACCGCACGTCCCATGGTATGGTTCAGCGAATAGTACTTGTCGTCCGCCTCAATGCCCTTCTTGAAGAACTGGTACACATAGGAGGGCAGCTCACCCAGCGAGTACTGCATGCCCCAGCCGCGGAACATGGAGTTGGAGCGCTTCAGGCTGTTCACTTCCATACCGGCAAAGAGGTTGGTCAGGTGACGTTCATCGGCACCCCATGCCTTGTTCCAGTTGGCGGTGGCACGGAAGTCCCAACCTGCCATCTTGTAGTCGCGACGCTGGTAGATACCTCCGTCGGGAAGGATACTGATGGGCAGCGCATAGGGATCGTCGGGGTCTTTGTAGAGCAGGTCGTTGGCATCGCGGATGGTCGCGTCGTCCATGCCGGTGCGGTAGGCGATGGCCTGGTTGGCATCGTCGAGGATGTTGTGCTCCTGCGAGGTGGTCTGGTATTTGATGGCTGCCAGTGCCGACAGTTCCAGACCGCGGATGGGTTTGTACTTCAACTCACTCTGGAAACGCAGGTCGACGATGTTCAGCTCCATGTTGTTGTGGTCCAGCTCATGCAGGATGTTGAACGGAGCATAGTTGGCGGTGTAGAACGTATGGGGGTCCAAGGCTCGCGAGGAGTTGAGTGCATAGGAGTAGGGGTTCAGGTCAAAGTCACGTGTCACCTCTCCGCTGGCGGCATCGACCGTGGCACTCAGGGTGCCCGGAGCCTTCTGCTTACGGTAAGAGGCATTGGCAATCAAGCCCACGGAAAGTTTCTCGCTGATGTTATAGGTAGTGTTCAGGTTGGCGGTGTAACGTTTCACCTCGCTCTGTTTGTACCATCCCGGGTCTGTCAACGCACTCAGGGAGGCATAGAACGATGCCTTCTCCGTACCCGTGGAGATGCTCACGGAGTGGTTCTGTGAAACAGCGTTGGAGAACAGCAGGTCAAACCAGTCCGTGTTGCGCATCTCGGCGGCCTTCTTGTAGGCGTTGATGGCATCGGGCGTATTGGGCAGGGCATACTGTCCGGTAGCCGGATCATACGTATTCATGAGCTTGTACATGTAGCCATAGACACCGCTGTCAGAGGCGCGGTGGAGGTCGGCGGCATTGAGCCAGCCCTTCTTCTCCATTTCGTCATACACGCCCATCTGGTCCTGTGAATTCATGATGTTGAACTCGTTGTAGCTGGGCTTCATGCGCATGGTGAATTCACCGGTGTAGTTGATGCTGCTGTGTCCGGCACGTCCCTTCTTCGTGGTGACGACAATCACACCCGCCATGGCGCGTGCGCCGTAGATGGAGGTGGCGGAACCGTCTCCTTCAGGATCTGGAAGCTCTCGATGTCGTCGGCATTCAGTCCCGCAATGGCAGAGCTGATCAGCGTCTCGGCATCACCCGACGAAAGGTCGTCGGCACCCACATCGACTGCATCTTCAATGATGACACCGTCGACCACCCACAGAGGCTTGGAGCTGCCATAGATGGAGGTAGCACCCCGGACACGGATTTTCGGAGCCGTACCGAAGGTTCCCGACACATTCTGCACCGACACACCGGCAATGCGTCCTTCCAGCGAGCGGCTGATGTCCGCCATACCGTCGAGTTTCACCTTGTCGGCATCCACCTTTGCCGTGGCACCGGTAAACATACGCTTATCCATTTTCTGCATACCCGTCACCACCACCTCATCAATCAGCATGGCATCGGGATAGAGGGTAATCTTCATGGTTGCTTGCGCTTTCAGCACTTGGGTCTGCATGCCGATGTAGCTGATTTTCAGTTTCGCACTCTTGTCGACACGCAAGGTAAACTTACCTTCCACATTCGTTGTTACGCCCGTCTTCGTTCCCTCGACCACAACCGAGGCACCGATAATAGGCTGACCGTCTTCGCCGGATATCACCGTACCTGTCACCTGCAAGGTTTGGGCAATTGCCAGGTGAACACCGATCAATAAATACGCACAGAACAGTGCTAAGATTCGTTTCATAAAGTTCTTGTTGTTAAGGTTATCAGGTGTATACACATCCAACACACCTTCCGATTGAATAGATTTATCTGCACGGGAATGGAAAAAGTCATTCCCTTCCCCGCCACCTTGCGGCAACGGAGATGCACACACAGCATGGGTACACAAGGGGTCAGCCGACCCGGGTACCCGTCCCACAGGAGGACGAAGCAAAAAGATTTTGGGGTTCTGACAAGTGAAGGGTCACGCGCTCTGATGCGTCTTTTCTCTTCTCCTTATCCACACACACGGTTGAAACTCTTTCTCTCAAACTTGCGCACTTTTATTTACCTACGCAAACATTTCTTTAAGATTTCGTACTCATCAAAGGAAAAAAAAAAGCCGGTGGACGAACCTGCCGGGGAGAAGACTTCGCACACGAAGCCTGCATTTCCCCGACCGGTCCGTCCACCGGATACTCTGTTCGTTCAGTCTTCCAGACGGACAGCCGTGCCGCTGCAAGTCACCATCAGCATGCTGCCGGACTGTCCCACCGTCTCGTAATCGATGTCAATGCCAACGACGGCGTTGGCACCCAGACGCTGGGCTTCCTCCTCCATCTCCCGCAGGGCAGTCTGTTTGGCTTCGCGAAGCACTTCTTCATACGCTTTGGAACGTCCGCCAAGGAAATCGCGGACACTCGCCATGAAGTCGCGAAGGAAATTGGCACCGATAATTGTCTCTCCCGACACCACGCCATAGTAAGCCGTGATGTGTTTGCCCTCTACCGAAGGCGTTGTCGTCAATAACATATTCTTCTATCTAACTAAGTTAAGTTCAACATCCATCGCATCCCCCCTACTCCACGTACACGCGTCCGTCCGCCTTCTGAGTGATGGTGAACTTGTTCATGCGGTTGAGCAGCGTGAGGGCATGCTGCAAATCCTGCCGGCGGTCTGCCACAAAGTGCAGGCGGCTCTCCATGGCTTCGGCATTGCAGAAGACCACGGACACGTTGTACCAGCGTCCCAGCTCCTTCATGATGTCCAGCAGGGTGACATTGTCGTAATAGAAATAACCTTCCCGCCAGTGTATGTATTGTGACACATCGACCTTCTGCACGGCAAAGCCGCCGTCAGTCTGCAGGCTTGCCTGTTCGCCGGGCTTGATGCGTACCGTCCGTTGACGGTCGGCGTCACTCACCTCCACACTGCCTTCCACCAGCGTCACTTCCGTGTCAGAACCTTCATAACCGGAGACATTGAATTCCGTCCCCAGCACCCGGGTCTGCAAGGTCTGCGTACGCACGATGAAGGGGTGTCCGGCATCTTTTGCCACACGGAAGTAGGCTTCCCCGTCCAGGAATACACTCCGCTCCTTCCCCGTGAACCGACTGGGATACACCAGGCGGCTGTCGGCATTCAGATAGACTTCCGTCCCGTCGGACAAGATGAGCTTGAAGGTCTGACCACGAGGGACAGTCAGGCTGTGGCGTTCGGGCAGGTCCTTGGCATAGGCTGACAGGTTGGCGGGAGTGTGATAATCCAGCTCATGAGGTCCCTTGGCGACCCACACTGCCGGACGGTCTGCCCCGTCATCCGCCGAAGCCTGTACACCCGGCGCCTTCTCTGTCTGCAACACCGGACAGCGCAAGGCTGCCGAGTCGGAGGCAAACACCAGCAACGGTTCCTTGCCGGTCCCTGCCCCGTTTCCGCCGGGCAACATCCACAGGAACAGAAGCAGCACAGCCGCCGCCACTCCGACCAGGGACAGTCCCCAGCGTCTCAGTCGCAGACGCCGCTTGCGGGACTGCCCGGCATGGAAGGCAGCCAACAGTGCCTCCACATCCGGCTCTTCCTGCCCGATGCGTGAAGCAGCGGCGAGCAGTCTCAGGTGGAGACAGTCGTCGGTCAATCCTTTCTCTTTCACTTGCTGCCACAGCTCTCCGTCCCGCTCGGACATCCCCTCCAGGAGGTCCAACAGTTCTTCGTCTGTGACAGGTCTATCTTTCGTATCCATACAATAACAGTTGACAAGGTTTCAGGGAATATCCTATATATATAACGTATCAGCCCGGTCAATCGGGTACGGCTTTATTGTTTTTTTGCAATTTTTTCACGAAGTAAGTTCAGTGCCTTCGTCAGATTCTTCTTCACGGCACTGGTGCTCATGTTCATCTCTTCCGCCACCTCCCTGTATTTCTTTTTGTCAATGTAGCAGGCTTCCAGAATCTGACGGGTCGAAGGCTTGAGGTTTGACATCAGTTCCCGGATAATCACAATCCGATAGTCCATATCCATGAGTGCCGGTTCCGGCTCATAACCTTCGTCGCACGACTTGCAATACTCCACATACTGGTTGTGCACATCAAGGTGGCGCAGGTAATCCAGGCAACGGCTCCTCACGAACGAATACAGGAAGGAGCGCACCGTCGAACGGTCCATCAGCTGAAAGTTCATCCAGACATGTTCATACGCACTGTTGACAATGTCCCGGCACTCCTCCTTGGTACCGATCATCTGGAAAGCATAGATAAAAAGCCGGGTATAGTATAAGCGGAATATATCGTCGAATTCAGTTTTTTCTTCCATCACAAACAGCAAAAAAGGCGCAAGTCTCTCTTTCTTGCGTCAGGGTGTTTGACATCACAACGAGGCATTATGCCTCCACATTGTCGAGTGGCACGGTGCTTCCGCTGTCCTTGTAGGAAGCAAAACCTTTCACGCGCACCCGTTTCTCCTTCTCAGTCTCTGTCGGGGCAGCATTGAGCTGCTTGAAATTGTCCTTAATGACATCATGCGTGGCAAAGAACTGGTCGAGCACCGCTTTCAGGTATTCGTCGAGCGGAGCTTCTTTCGGCGTGAAGAGGATGTGGCACTTGGAGTGGAATCCCAGGTTCTTCTGTTCCTCGTCAGTCGTATAGACGGTTGTCACGATGGAATCTACATTGACCAGGTTGACAATTTCCTTCAGGTAGGGCAATGCCTTGTTGGTCAGTTCACTGGTGCCCCACCAGGGATTCCAGATGACGATGAAGCGGCTGTCTTCCTGCGTAGCGATGTAGAAGTCATCCCCCTGGTATTTAAAACAGATATGTTTTTCCTCATTCAGTTGCGGTTGGCAGCCAATGGCTTGGAGGACGGTTACCACAAGGTCCTGCGTACTGATGTCGTCCAAGTCTCTTTCAGCCAGCCGGTCGGCAATCTCCTTGTGCTTTCTTCTGAAATAGAAGAAGCACACGATCGGCCATACCGAAAGCGCGATTACTGCAATTAGAATTGTCAAGTCTGCCATATTCTTCCTAGTTTATAAGTAACATGAGCCAACTTTCGCAAGCGAAGGTTGACGGGTTCTCCTCTGTAGGGCAAATATAGCGAATAAATTATAAATGGATATAAAAGTGGTTTGGATTTTATCAAATTATCCGTTCCGTAGTAAGACGGAAGGGGATTCGAACAACGAGAAGATGTCAGGAGGGGAAATCATCGATACCGTCAGCACAGCCCTGATATTGTTTACGAATATAGTCCATGCTCAATTCTAATGAAGATTTTACTCAATTGTGATGAGAATTTTACTCAAATCTGTTTGCAAATTTACTCAAAGTCTGTAACCTTTTGCTTTCTTCTAAAATAGGATTGTCTGATGCCCTAACTGAGTCCCCTCAGAGAGACCACCGCCGCCATAACAGCAAAAAGAGGAACTCCAATATGGAATTCCTCTTCGTAAGAGCGGAAGACGGGACTCAAACCCGCGACCCTCAGCTTGGAAGGCTAATGCTCTATCGACTGAGCTACTTCCGCAAATTCAGTGGGCAAAGATGGATTCGAACCACCGAAGGCGTAAGCCAGCAGATTTACAGTCTGCCCCATTTGGCCACTCTGGTATTTGCCCGTTTTGCATCACTGAGAGGCTTTATCTCTCAATTGCGATGCAAAGGTACGACTATTTTTTTAATCTGCAAACAAAATCGACCATTTTTATTGCAGTAATTGCACATTCGTCGCCTTTATTGCCCAGTTTGCCGCCGGAACGGTCTTCTGCCTGCTCCATGTTGTTGGTGGTTATCAGGCCGTAAATCACAGGTACATCGCCGGTTGCGTTGAGTTGGGTAATGCCTTGCGTGGCTCCAGCACAAACGTAATCAAAGTGAGGGGTGTCACCGCGGACCACACAGCCCAGGGCAATAACGGCATCCACCTTGCCGCTCTTGATCATCTGTGCCGAACCGAACGTCAGCTCAAAACTGCCGGGAACAGTCATGACGCAGATGTTCTCGTCTTTCGCACCATGCTTCTTCAACGTCTTCAGCGCACCGTCCAGCAGCGCACCGGTGATGTTGTCATTCCATTCGGAAACGACAATGCCAAAACGCATGGCACCCGCATCGGGCACCGTGTCTACATTATACTCTGAAAGGTTGTGATACTTTGTTGCCATAGTCTCTATTTGGTTTTTGTTGGTTTATGAAGGTATTCAGCTGACAGACGGACGGGGCGTCCGCCAAACAAGGAAAACGGATGACACGGATAGACTGACGGTCCGTTCCCGTCCTTATCCGCATCATCCGTCGTTCAACAAGTTTTGTGTATGTAAAAGGTTATTTGCCGCGTCCGTGACGAAACGTGTTCCGGACTTCCCGGAGGACCTGCCCCGGATTATTTCGAAACGCGCTCGATGTACTTGTCGATATTCGCTCCGTTGTATGAGTTGAAATATTTCTCCTTGATGGTCTGGTAGAGCTTCAAGGCCTCGTCGTTCTTGCCCAGCTTCTCATACAGCTCACCTGCCTGAAGCAGGAAGATGGGACTCAGCGACTGGCTGTCGCTGCTGTTGGCAGCATCGACCAGGAGGGCGACGGCTTTCTCCAGGTCACCCTTGTTGGCATAGCAGTTGCCCAACGCACCCTTCACGGCAGGAGCCACCATCTGGTCGTCTCCACTGAACTTCTCCAGGTAAGGGATAGCCTCTTCGTATTTCCCGGTCTGAGCCAGGCAGAGACCTGCGTATGCGTTGGCGAGGTTTCCGGCAGCCGTTCCACTCTCCTCTTCAGCAATCTTTGCAAAGCCCTTGTAGCTCAGCGAATCGCCATTGAGTGCCAGCTCATACTGACTCATTGCGAAATATTCCTGTCCTTTCGCCAGCATGGTCGAAGCTTTCTGCTCTTTCGGCATGGCAACGAAGTGGTTGTAAAGCAACCAGCCACCTACGATGACTACCACTGCGACAACGATGCCGATGATTGTCTTCTTATTCTTAATAATGTATGCTTCCGAAGAGCTCAGTGCCTCTTCCACATCCATTGCATTGGGAGTGTGTTTTTGTTCTGCCATATTTATAGAAACTTTTAATATTTACTTATTTACCGTATTTTCGGAGGGCAAAAGTAGTTTATTTCCGTATATAAAGAAAATTTCAACGCATCTTTTTTAGGATTAGTAATCCGTTGAGGGGTGAACCGGGGGACGAACGGACGGTTTGACAAATCGTCAGCTTGTCACTTTGTCAAACGAATCGCTCCACAAAGGCCCTTTTCGCAGCCGGGACAGGAGTCGGTGGATTTTTTTGCCGTTTCAGGCGGTTTGCAAAATTCACCGTGCCACAACTACGGACGAAGCGCCTTCCATCCGTCCGCCGGTCAAACGTCGGATAAAAAGAATGGAAAGCGGGAACGCACATCTTCCGTGCAAAATCACACATCCGGAAAAGACGTCCGTCCGTTCAAACCAGAAGCAAACAAAGCACAACAAGTGTTATCGTAAGCAAACTACAACGTTCCGTAACGGAAACATTTGTACTCGACGGACGAAACAATATTGTTTCACCCGCCAAACAATATTGTTTCACGTGGCAAACACAAGTGTTTGACGGCTCAAACAATAGTGTTTGAAGGGTATAATTATTCATTTCGGGTCAGAAATGGAATCTTTATGCAAATTCTGTCGCATATCTATTCTTAAAAAAACCTGCTTTTCCGATTTTCGCAAAAGTGTGAGTTAGCCGGAAAAGGCATATTCCGCGATTCTGTCAAGCAATTAACTTAAATCCGTGTCTTTCTGACAAGAGGGGACGCCGCCGGACCGTCTCCGTTTTCCGCAAAGAAAGAGGGTTCCGGCTCTTTCCGAATCGACATTTAAGACGTAACTTTGCGGCATGATACTGAAACGAATTTCGATACTCAACTATAAGAACCTGGCGGAAGTGGAGCTGGACTTCTCGCCGAAAATCAACTGTTTCATCGGGCAGAACGGCATGGGAAAGACGAACCTGCTCGATGCGGTCTATTACCTGTCCTTCTGCAAGAGCGCCTCCAACCCGGTGGACTCGCAGAACATCCGGCACGACGAGGAGTTTTTCGTCATCCAGGGCTTCTATGAGCTGGAGGACGGGACACCGGAAGAAATCTACTGCGGACTGAAACGCCGGCAGAAGAAGCAGTTCAAACGCAACAAGAAGGAATACGGACGGCTGGCGGAGCACATCGGCTTCATCCCGCTCATCATGGTGTCACCGGCTGACGCGGAACTGATCGCAGGGGGCAGTGAGGAACGGCGCCGCTTCATGGATGTGGTCATCTCGCAGTATGACCGCGAATATCTGGAGGCGCTAATGCGCTACAACAAGGCGTTGCAACAGCGGAACACCCTGCTGAAGCAGGAGGAGGAACCTGACGGGGAACTGATGGCGGTGTGGGAAGAGATGATGGCGGAGACGGGCACGACGGTCTATCGCAAACGGGAGGAGTTCATCCGCGAATTCATCCCCATTTTCCAGTCGTTCTACTCCTACATCTCGCAGGACCGCGAACGGGTGGGACTGACCTACCGCTCGCATGCCCAACGGGGTGCCCTCATTGACGTCATCCGGGAGAGCCGACCGAAGGACCGCATCATGGGATATTCGCTCCACGGCATCCACAAGGATGAGCTGGAGATGGAGTTGGGCGACTTCCCCATCAAGCGCGAGGGGTCACAGGGACAGAACAAGACGTACCTCATCGCCCTGAAGCTGGCACAGTTCAACTTCCTGAAGCGGACGGGCAGCCGTACGCAACCCATCCTGCTGCTGGACGACATTTTCGACAAGCTGGATGCTTCGCGGGTGGAACAGATTGTGAAACTCGTGGCAGGCGACAGCTTCGGACAGATTTTCATCACAGACACCAACCGGGACCACCTGGACAAGATATTGCGGAAGACGGAACAGAACTACCGCCTGTTCACCGTCGACAAGGGTGCCGTGAGCGACCGCATCGAGGAGGGCGGCAAGGTATGAAACGCAACGATGCGGAACAAATCGGACTGCTCATCCGGCAGTTCATGCGCCGGGAAGGACTGGAGTCTCCACTCAACGAGTACCGGCTCATCCAGGCGTGGAAGGAGGTCCTGGGTCCGGGCATCTCTTCCTACACCGACGGCCTGCACATCAAGAACCAGACGCTCTACGTGCACATCACTTCGCCGGTCCTCCGCCAGGAGCTCTCGATGGGACGCGACCGGATACTGAAAAACCTGAACCACCACGTGGGGGCCCAGGTTATCACAAATATCGTTATCTACTGAAGTCATAAAACAGGAACGGGCTATTTCGCCCATCCCTTGTCCGTCAGCACGGCATCCAGCGGACGGTCAAACGGTTCGCAGGGAACACGGGGGACCAGTTGCAGGTCGAAGGCTATACCTATATTATAGGAGTTGAGCTTCGGCAGCAGACGGTCATAGTATCCCTTGCCCCGTCCGAGCCGGTTGCCTTCGGCATCAAACGCCACACCGGGGACAAGCGTCAGGTCAATCGACGCATAGTCAGTGAACGGCTCACCCGTCGGCTCACCGATGTGGTAACGTTCGCCCGGTTGCAGGTCCTGTGGTCCCGTGTATCGGCGAAGTTCCAGTTCGTCTCCCTTCACCACCGGAAGCAGGATGCACTTCTTCGTGCGCCAACGTTCCACAAAGTCATGAGTCCCGACTTCATCGGGCATGGAATAGTAGCACAGCACCGTGTGTGCTTCCCGAAAACGGGGCGAGTGCTCCAGCATGGCAAACAGCCGTTCGGAGGCTGCCGCGGCATCGGCGACAGCCATCGAACGTTTCAACTGCGCAATGTGCCTGCGCATGGCTTTCTTCTCTTCATTCATTCGGATTTCTCTTCAGTTTGCGGAGCTTTCGGGAACGATTCCCCCTTCTCCAACACTTCGACAGCCTTTGCCACCGTGGGGTCGCTCTCATTGATATATTGCACGTAGTCGCCAAAGTCGAGTGCATAGTTGACCACACTGCCGATGACCAGCTTCTCCAGCAACGGGTAGGACTTGCGTATCATCAGGTTGCGGCGCTTGATGCCCCGTGTCTCGGCGAAGCGTGCGAACTTGTCCACGAGGTTCTGACGTTTCAGGTAGGCCACGAGCGAAGCCTGGTCCTTGAACTCTTCCAGCTTCTGACGGTTCTTGTCGGTGTATTGGAAACCGAACTCGATGTACACGCCACGGTTCACGCACGTCATGTAGTAAGAGGTGTATCCTGTGGTGTCTTGCGGCACAAAGATGTCGGGCATGATGCCTCCGCCACCATAGACCGTGCGTCCCAGGAAAGTGTGGTAGACCTCCTCGGTGTTCTGCTTGATGCTGTCCTCCGAGAAGAACTCCCCGTGATTGAAACGGTTGACGATGTCGTATTCATACTCCGCCCCTTCGCCACGCACATAGGGTTTCTGGATGCAACGTCCCGAGGGAGTGTAATAGCGTGCCACGGTCAGCCGCATCGACGAACCGTCGCGGAAGTCAATCGGTTGCTGCACCAGTCCCTTGCCGAAGGTACGGCGTCCGATAATCAGTCCGCGGTCATTGTCCTGGATGGCTCCGGAGAAAATCTCACTTGCGGAAGCCGAAATCTCATCGGTCAGCAGGACGATGGGCGTCTTCTGATTGGTGCCCCGTCCGTCGGAACGGAACTCCTCACGCGGCGACTTGCGTCCCTCGGTATAGACAATGAGGCTGTTGCGCGGAAGGAACTCGTTGATGATGTTGACCGCCGAGCCCAGGTAACCTCCGGTGTTACCACGCAGGTCGATGACCAGTCCTTCGCTGCCCTGCTGCTGGAGGGTAGCAATGCCAATCATCACCTCAGCATAGGTCGTCTCGGCAAACTTGTTGATTTTGATGTAGCCTATCTTGTCGGTCAGCATGTAGTAGGTATCCACACTCTTCACGGGGATATCGCCACGCACCACGGTGAAGTCGAGCGTCTCTTTCACACCGGGACGGTAAATGCCCAGCTTCACCACGCTGCCCTTTTCGCCCTTCAGCTTCTTCATGGCATTCTCGTTGGTCACCACCTTACCCACGAACGCCGAGTCGTCGACGGCAATGATGCGGTCGCCCGGCATCAGTCCCACCTTCTCGGAGGGTCCGCCCTGAATGACGCTGTTGATGCAGATGGTATCCTTTTGGATGGTGAACGACACGCCGATGCCGCTGAAGTGTCCCTTCAGGTCGGCATTGCTCGCCTCCACATCCTTGGCGGAGATATACATGGAGTGCGGGTCCAGCTCTGCCAGAATTTGCGGCATGGCTTTCTCCACGAGGTCTCCCATGCTCACCGAGTCGACATACTTGTCGTCGATGATGCGCAGCAGGTCGTTCAGCTTATTGGATGACGTATTGATGATGCTCAACCGGTTTCCCGAGAAATGGTTGGCATAGAAGGTTCCTATCAGGATGCCGACGACAATGCTGACGGCAATGATGACAGGGATGAAACGAGAGGTCTTGTTGTTGTCACTCATACATTCTATATTATTCTTTAGGATTCACATATACCACTTCGATACCTGCCTTCCGCAACAGCTCGATGCCGTCCTCCAGGCGATACTTCTCCGAGTAGACCACACGGCGTATCCCCGCCTGAATGATGAGCTTGGCACACTCGATGCAGGGCGAAGCCGTGACGTAGAGCGTGGCACCGTCGCTGCTGTTGTTCGAACGGGCTATCTTGGTGATGGCATTCGCCTCGGCATGGAGCACGTAGGGCTTCGTCACATTGTTCTCGTCCTCGCAGATGTTCTCAAATCCCGACGGTGTCCCGTTGTAGCCGTCGGAGATAATCATCTTGTCCTTCACAATCAAGGCACCCACCTGCCTGCGCTTGCAATAGGAGTTCTCCGCCCAGATGGCTGCCATGCGGATGTAGCGCCGGTCCAGTTCGTATTGCTTGGTTTCGTCGTATGTCATACTGTTCATTCTTTTTGTTTCACTCCCTTTCTATTTGTCCGGGCTGAAGAGGATGGAAGTCCCTGCTTCCGTATAGATGCGAAGATAGATATAACTTCCTTCATAACGTACAGCTTCTTCCAAATATTTTATCATAATCCGGCTGATGGCGTCCTCGCCTGTCACCGGTCTGTCGAAATGGAAGCGGATGGTCTGGTTGGAACCGTCGACCGTCCATGTTCCGGTGAGGGTAGTACTTCCTGCCTGGGCATTGAATGTCTCCGGCGTGAAAGAGATGCGGTAAGCATCGCGGCGATTGCCCAACTGCTGGTGTTGTGCCTCGTCCAGGCTGGAGGTCCGCCCGTCGGCGTTATACAGTTCGGTCACATACCAGGTGCGTTCGACAAAGATGCCCGAGATGTCGTCTTCGTCGTTGCAGCCTGCCAGCAACGGTAACAGCAGGCACACCAGCGAAAGTCTGAAAAGGGTTGTCCAATGTTTCATCGGTTCTTGTTTTTTAGTGTTGACGGGGAAAGATTGGTTGCTCACTTGTCACCTGTAATAATGCCATTCCGGCGCAGGAGGGCCTCAATGGTCGGTTCCTGTCCTCGGAAGCGTCGGTAGAGCACCATCGGATGTTCCGTCCCTCCCTTCGACAGAATCTGTTCGCGGAAGGACGCAGCCACCTCGCGGTTGAAAATGCCTTTCTGCTTGAACACCGAAAAGGCATCGGCATCGAGCACCTCCGCCCACTTGTAGCTGTAATAGCCTGCCGAATAGCCACCATCCATGATGTGAGAGAACTGCACGCTCATGCAGGTATCGGGTACGACCGGGAGCAGCTGTGCCTTTGCCCAGGCCTCCTGTTCGTAGGCACGCACATCGCCGTCAAAGTCCTCGTGACGGGTGTACCATGCCATGTCGAGCAGCCCGAAGCTCACCTGACGCAGGCAGGCATAAGCCACGTTGAAGTTCGATGCCCGGATGATGCGTTCCACGTATTCGTCGGGCAGCAGTTCGCCCGTCTGGTAATGCCGGGCAAAGGTGTGCAGGAATTCCTTTTCGATGGCGAAGTTCTCCATAATCTGGGACGGGAGTTCCACAAAATCGCGGTAGACGCTCGTCCCGCTCATCGAGGCATAGCGTGTGTTGGCAAACATCCCGTGCAGGGCGTGTCCGAACTCGTGGAGGAAGGTCTCCACCTCCTCCAGCGTCAGCAGGGCAGGCTTGTTGGGGGTAGGCTTGGTAAAGTTCGTCGTGATGGAGATATGCGGACGGCTGTTCGTGCCGTCGTCCTCCATCCACTGGTCCTTGAACGAGGTCATCCAGGCTCCCGACTGCTTGCTTTCACGCGGATGGAAGTCCGCATAGAGCACAGCCAGGTAGCTGCCGTCGTTGTCATAGACCTCGTACGCCTTCACGTCCGGATGGAACACCGGGATGTCCTTGTTCTCACGGAAGGTGATGCCGTAGAGCCGTGTGGCAAGCCCGAATACCCCGGCGATGACATTGTCCAGCTCGAAATAGGGACGAAGCAACTCCTGGTCGATGCTGTACTTCTCATTCTTCAGCTTCTCCGAATAGTAACCCCAGTCCCAGGGCATGACTTCGAAGTCCTTGCCTTCCATCCGTTCGGCGAGCGCACGGATCTCTGCACATTCCGCTTCCGCCGTGGGACGGTATGCCTCGATCAGCTCGTTGAGCAACTTGTAGACATTGGCACTGTTCTCTGCCATGCGTTTCTTCAGGACATAGTCGGCATAGGTCTCATAGCCCAGCAGCTGTGCCAGCTTCATGCGCGTATTGACGATGGCAGGGACGATGCCCCGGTTGTCATACGCATCGCCGTGCGTACATTGGGTCATGTAGGCCATGTACATCTGCCGGCGCAGTTCCCGGTCGGCGCAATAGGTCATGAACGGACGATAGCTCGGGGCCTGCAACGTGAAGACCCACCCTGCAAGACCTTTCTCACGTGCCGTCTGTGCAGCCGCTTCCACCGCAGACTCGGGCAGTCCTGCCAACTGTGCCTCATCGGTCACCACCAGGCGGAAATTGCTCATCTCCTTCAACGTATTCTGGGCAAACTGCACCGTGAGCCGGCTCAGCTCCATGCTCAGCCGACGGTATTCCTCTTTTGCCTCTCCTTCCAGGTTGGCACCGCTGCGCACGAAGCTGTCATAGGTCTTCTGCAACAGTTCGCGGTCCTCCCCCTTCAGGGTGTCCGCCTCCTGTTCATAGACGGTCTTCACACGGGCAAACAGTTGCTTGTTCAGGCTGATATTGTTGCTGTGCTCCGCCAAGACCGGCGAAATCTCCTGCGCCAGCTGTTGCATGTCGTCGTTGCTCTCCGCCTCCATCAGGTTGAAGAACACCTGGCAGACACGGTCCAGCAGTTCACCGGAACGCTCCAGTGCCACGATGGTATTGCGGAAGGTCGGTGCCTCGGGATTCCCGATGATGGCTGCCACCTCCCGGTTCTGCCGTTCCATACCCTCCCGGAAAGCGGGCTCGTAATGCTCCGTACGGATACGGTCAAACGGATGGGTATGATGGGGCGTATGGTAAGGTTCCAAAAAGGGATTGGATGAAGAAATAGGTTCTGTCATATCATGTTGGGATTTTAATCGGTTGATACTTTCGGTTCATTCACTCAGTCGCATGTCGCGATGTTCCTTCAGCAAGGAAATGTCGGGGATGCGGATTTCTCCCCGATGCAGGGTCAGCCAGTGCTTGTCCTGCATCTCATTGAGTGCCTTCGACACCCGGATGCGTGTGCTTGACAAGAGCTTCGCCAGGTCGTCCATCTTGATCTTCAGCCGTTTCTCTCCACCCGGCACGTAGCTGTGCAGCAGGATGAACTCCACGATGCGGTCATGCAGACTCTCGGGCAGATTGGTCCACAGACGGTCGTGCAGGTTCTGGGCGCGGTTGCTCAGGATGTTCAGGTAGTTCAGACGGATGATTTCATAGTTGTTCAACTCGGAGAGCAGGTAGGCCTTTTCGATGGTGACCAGGTTGCAAGCCGTCAGTGCCGTATAAGTCGACACATACTTGGTAGACCACCCGAAAAGCGAATAGGGTTCTATCAGAAAAGGAGCATTGATTGCCTCGTAGAACGTATAGAGCTCATCCCTGTCGGAAGTCTTCGATACCAGGCTGCCATTCAGCAGGAAAACCAACTCACGGCAGTCCTCTCCTCCAAGCGCTACAGTATCTCCGGCTTTGCGTTTCAGAAAATGTATCTTTACTTTATCGAGTATGCTGGTGAAGTCATTCTTTGCGAGTCCCTGAAACAAAGGGAGCTGTAGCAAAGTGTCATACATTGTCATCTCCATCGTTCTTCGTGTTTATATCATTACTTGCTAAATTATACAAATATAAGGACGAAACCTTTACAGCAGACCATTTTGCCCGATGTTTTATGTTTTTTTTCTTTTATTAAAATGAAGAGCGGTGCATAAAAAATAGATATATTTGCAGAAAAAAAGGAGGAAGATATGTTTGCAGAATTCAACTTTCAGCAATTAGTGAGCGCATTCATTGTGCTATTCGCCGTGATCGACATCATCGGTGCCATACCTATCATTTTGAACCTGAAACAGAAAGGTCGCCCAGTCAATGCGCCGAAGGCTACGCTCATCTCATTTGCCTTGCTGATTCTATTCTTCTTCGGCGGTGATGCCGTCCTGAAGATTTTCCAGGTGGACATTGCTTCGTTTGCCATTGCCGGTGCGCTCATCATCTTCCTGATGGCACTGGAAATGATTCTCGACATTGAGATTTTCAAGAATCAGGGTCCCATTCAAGAAGCGACCCTCGTACCCCTTGTCTTCCCGTTGCTTGCCGGTGCAGGTACCTTCACCACGCTAGTGACCCTGCGTGCCGAATATGCCACCATCAACATCCTCATTGCCCTTGTGCTCAACATGGTGTGGGTCTACTTCGTCCTGAAGATGACCGACCGCATCGAACGTTTCCTGGGCAAGGGCGGTATTTACATCATGCGTAAGTTCTTTGGCATCATCCTGATTGCCATTGCCGCCCGCCTCTTCACTGCCAACATCTCGGCATTGATTACCGAACTACAGAACTCCTGACGTACCCCACCAAACAGTGTGTCCCGTGAAACGCATCCATCCGACGCGTCTCACGGGACACACCCGTATTCAGCCGTAACATGACGGCTACTTCACCTGTATCGTTCCGGCTGCGGAATGGGCATTCAGCTCCGGCGCATAGGCCGACTGGATGGTCGCGATGCCCAGGCTGTAAGTACCCGGAGCCGTCAGCGTATATTCCATGTCAAACGTATGCACGCCCTTACGGAAGGTATCGGCAAAATAGCGGACGGAAGCATCCTTCACCACCCGGTAGTAACCCATGCCGTTGTCCCAGCGATAGCCGGAAAGCACCACACCCGGTTCCATGCAGGCAGCCTGCTTGTCTTCTATCTGTATGAAGTCCAGGTCGCGGTCAGCCGTGACCAGCAGACGGGAGAGTACCCGGTCGCCTACGTTCAGGACATCTCCGGACTTCACTTCCTGCCACTCTTCCCGGTCACCGTTCCGGCGACGCACGAGCAGATGGCGTTCAATGCTCAGCCCCGTGGCGGCAGCGCTGACCCGGTCAAGCTGTTCCAGGTATTGGGCATAGACAGCACCCCACGACAGATGGTCGGCTTTCTGTTCCACAACCAGTGTCTTCGGAGTTTTCGCCTTATCGCCGAGCGGAACGGTCTGCTTCACATAACCCAAAGCCGATGACGGCTCCTTGTCTGCCAGACGCTGTTTGTCGAGCGTCAGTACAGCAGGCTCAGCGGCATCCAGCCATTCGTCCCGTCCGTCCAACAAGGCATAGACCGCATTCACACTGTTCATCGGCGTATCCCATGCCTGCACCTGTTTCTGTTTCAGCAGCCAGTGCTGGAACTCCTGTACGGTACTGTCCGCCACACCCATCTCACGGCATACCTCGATGACCATGACCTGAGTCGAGATGCGATAGTCCGCCCAACTGTACCGGGCAATGTTCGTGTCATAGTAACGTCCCAGTTCGGAAGTCTGCACGGAGTATTCCAGGCACGATTGCAAGAAGGTCTGTCCGGCATCCTGCTTGCCGTTCTTCGTCAGCACATAAGCCGAAGCCGCCTTCCCGAAGATGGTCAGGGCTGACGACATCCGCTCCAGTTTCCCCATGAAATAGTTCCACGCCGTCTGTTCCTCGTCGGTCAGACTGCCACCGTAGAGCGTCTGCAGGTAGAGATAGTGCAGCATCGGTTCGGAAGGCATCAGGTCTCCCCCGTGCTTTTCTTCCGCCTCACGCATCCGCTTGTATTCCTCCACCATGTCTTCCGTCAGGTAGTGCATGCCCGAGCGGATGTTCGTCTGCACGTCACCGGTCGCCTCTTCTCCTGCCAGCTGACGCAGACGGAGCAGCGTCTCCACAACCTGAGTCGTCACATACCGGCTGCCCGGCATTCCGGGATACCAGGACCAGGCGCCGTCAGCACGCTGGAGGGCAGACAGCTTCTTCACATAGTCCGATGTGCGTGCTCCCAACGTATTCAGGTCGAAGAGGGTGGAGAGGCGGCGGCGTTGCTCGGCTTCATTGGCAGCTTCCGAGAGCCACGGAGTCTCTTCGAGCAGGATGTTCTTCAGCTCACGGTCTTTCTGCAACTGGCTCCACAAGGTCTCTCCGGTTCCTCCTTGTGCCACCCAGGCAGCTGCCACTTCGCGGATGCGCGGATGGGCATTTGCCACGTGACTGCCCAGCGTCAGGGCATAGTAGGCGGAAGCCAGCGAGATGGCATCGTCTGCGTCGGGTTGGGCCATCGACGGCAGAGCCATCACGGCAAGCCAAGCCGGGTGATTGGTATATTCCACTGTCAGCCGGCGTTCCGTAGCCGTGCGGCTGTTGCGGTTGAACAGGTCTTTCAGGCTGATTTCATGACGTCCTGCTCCGTTCACGGAGATGGTCTTGCTCTCGGTAATCCACTCCTTGTTGCTCAACACGGGCAGGTAGCGTTGCTCGCCGTCAGAGAAAGCATCTCCCTCTGCCACGAACCGGCAGGCAAGGAGGGTCGTTTCCGTCGGTGTCACACGGAAGGAGGCGACGGTTTGCTTGCCGGCACCCACCTCGAACGTCAGCTTTTGGGAGTCATGGACTTTCTCGGTCTGCGGGTCAAACAGCTCCATGCGCACCACGCCCTTGACCATCCGTGCCGAACGGTTCTGGATGGTTGCCGAGAGGGTCGCCTCATCGCCCACACGGATGAAGCGCGGCAGCTGTGCCTGGAGCATGAACTCCTTGCTCGCCACGACCTCGTCTTCCAACTGACCGTACCGCATGTCCTTCGTATGCGCCTGGGCAAGGAAACGCCAGGTCGTCAGGCTCTCGGGCAAGGTGAAGGCAAGGGTTGCCACGCCGTTCTTGTCGGTGCGGATGTGCGGATAGAAGAATGCGGTCTCGGCAAAGTTGGAGCGCGGAGTCTCGGACGTTGCACCCGTATTCGTACCTGATTCCTCCAGCAGTGAAAGTGGAACAACATCTGTCATCACCACCTCCTGCATGTCCGCCACGGCGGGTTCCATCAACGCAGCATTCTCCACCACAACACTGCCCGCCACCGAAGCTACTGCCTTGGTCATGTATTGCCGTCCGGCAAATCCCCTCCACTGTTCGCGGAAAGCCATCAGTTCCGTCCAGCGGTCGAAGGACCAGAAGAGGTTGCGGTACCGCTTGTTGTTTGCAAAGCTGAAATAGGCAGAAGGCAAGAAGGTTTCTGGTGCTCTCCACTGCACGAAAGGATAGCGCAGGTGGGAAGGCAGACGAAGCAACCATTCCAAGCGTCCATACTGGTCGAGCGAGTGGTCATAGAGGGTAGCAAGCAGCTCGGCATCGGCAGGAGTCCCATCGGGAAGAGTGATTTTCAACCGCCATTCCTCGGTATCACCCGGACGGAGACGGTCACGGAAGGTTTCCCAACGGAGTTGCAGCTCCTGTTTCGGAGCCGGGGGTGTCAACTTCTTGCTTTGCTGATAAACGACACCGTCCTTCAACGCCATAAATTGGATGAGAGCCCCTTCAGCATATTCGGGCTTGTTCGCGTAGCGGAAGGTCAACACGGAGTCCGTGAGCAGGAACCGCTTCTTCTCCAACCGACGGTTACCGGCAAAGACATCGTAGAAGATGCAGGCGTCCTTGGCAGCCGTGCCCACCTGGATGGTGACTGTGCCTTCGGGCTTCAACTCACTCTGGTCCTGATAAACCCACAAGACGTCTTTCGTCGGGATGTGTCGGTCGTCCAAGCTGAAGAGCGTCAGAGAGGCTTTCTCCTCCGAACGACGCCCCCGGGCATCGGCAGCCGTGAAGAGCAACTCATACTCACCGGAAGGCAACTGTTTGAAGATTTCCGGCTCGAAGGGACGGTTCGCCTCAAACTGTCCGCGATAGACGGGTTCGCCTGCCTCCCTCTCTCCACCTTCCTTGTAGCGATACGGAGCTACCGTCCATTCGCCGGTCACGTTCATGAGTACTCCATTGCTGTTGGTCACACGGACGAAGAGCGAATCGAGGTGTTCCTTCACCTGCACATATTCGTTCTTGAAGAAGAGCTTCAACGACTCCTTTCCGGCATTTCCTGCCCATTCAGCCTCCTGAGTCTCTCCGGCAAGGCTGGTCACCGAGGCTTCTACCCGGAAAGTAAAGTTGTCGTAGCTCATCGGGTCTGCTTCGCACTGCAAGCGGAAGGGGATATGGAACAATCCGTCGTCACCAACTGTGGTTTCTCCGGTAGTCAGCACCTGCTCGTCAAACATGCCATCACGTGTCCAGAACCTTTCACGGATTACCTTATAGGTCACTTTGCCTCCTGCCACAGGGGTTCCGTTGTAGTTCATTGCCGTGCCGGTCAGGGTCACACTGTCATTCACGACATAGGCTTCCGTCAACGGACGAAGCGCAACTTCAAACACCGGACGCTTGTATTCTTCTACTCGGCAGGTCGTCCTTCCTCCGTCATTGTCGCATTCGATAGTGACCTGTCCCGGCATGCAGTTCTCCGGCAAGGTTACTCGGGTACTGAAGGAACCCATATCGTTGGTACGCACATTCAGCCTCGCCAGCATCTGACCGTTCGTGTCGCGCACTTCCAACCCCACTTCCTGATTGATCGCCACATGCTGACGTCTGTCCTTATCCGTAAATGCCAGTCCACTAAGCTGGATGGTTTGTCCGGGACGATAAACGGCTCGGTCCGTATACATATAGGTATAGAGGGTAGTCTCTGTGGCATCCTCATCGAAACGCAGCCAGTCCCAATTGCGCACGCTCAGCGTATCGGTACGTCCTGCGTCCGACTTGTAGGCGCTCACATACAGGTCCTTGACCTCGCTCTTGATGAGGACTTCGCCATCACGTCCGGTCGTAGCTTTGCCCAGAGAGTGATAGACCTCCTTGCGTCCACTGATGTCGCGCTTCAGCCATTCCACCTCGGCACCTTCCACGGGATGTCCCGTCAGGTTGTCGAGCACCACGACCTGACGACTACCATCAGGCAGGTGGAGTACCACGGGACGCAGGTAGCAATGGTTGAACTTCAGCTTCTCAACCGACTTGCCTGCCTGTGCCTCCACCACGTACTGCGACGGGTGAGGCAGGGGTTGCAGGGTCAGCAGGGTATCTTCCGCTTCATACGGCAGTGGGTGAGTCAGCCGCACCGTCCGGCGTTCCACTACCTTACCGGTGAGGCGGTCTCTCACAGTCAGACGCATCTCCGACACCGAACGATGGAGAACCCTTAAGCTCCAAGGTCGTCCCTTCAACGGCGCGTCCTCCAAATTCAGATGCAGCACGGGGGAGGTCATGCCGTCCAGCCGTTCGCGGAAGAAATCGGCAAACTTGTAACGGGGGTACCGTTCCAGGGCTTCCCGGCACAGGCTGTAGCGGACGGAGTCTTCCTGCTCATACTCCACCCACATCTGGTAGATGTAAGGTGGAAGAGAGGTGTCGCGGTAGGTATTGAGTGCCTGTTTCAGCGTAGCAATAAACGTCTCCCGTTGTTTCCAAAGCGGACTATTGCCGCCACTACCCAGATCGGACAAGGCTTCCGCCTGCCACAGTTCCATCAATCCGAGCGCTTCCCGATTACCGGACGTCCGGTAGCAGTCAACGGCACGGCTGTAGGTCTGAAGGATGAAAGCGACGCCGTCGGCATCCGTACACCGGTCCTGCATCTCCCGAACCATCAAGGACAGCAGGTCGTGCCCGAAGAAGGCACTCTCCTCCCCTTTCTCCACCAGCAAGGCATAGTCGCCGGTCGTCGTGCGCATCAGCAACGGCATGTCCGTCAGTGCCTCGGTGTAGGCAGTCAACCGGGCACGCAGGAAGTCGGTGCGGCTCCACTTGGCAGGGTCGTCCGACAAGGCTTCCGTCACCTGACGGCTGTCCGCCCTCTTCTGCATCCCGAGTTCATGGTAGGCATTGCCCAGCACCATGTTCAGCACGGCACGGTGGGCAGGGTCTTTCTCGGCAGCAATCCATTCCGTCAGCCGACGCACGTCCGTACAGGCACTGTCGGGACTGATGGCACGGCGTTCCTGTGCTGCCGTGAGGAAGGCTTTAACCATGTGGGGGAAATTGCCGTCGCGCTCGGCACGGCGATAGATTTCGTCCGCAAGCCGGATGACGGATACGGGCAACTCTGCTTTCTGCATGGCTTCCACTTCTTTCCACTGACGGGCGTAATCTTGTGCCATCAGCGGAACCATCCAGCAGAAGGCTGCGAGCAGCAGCATGCTTTTCAACAACATTCTTTCCATATTCTTTTGTTTAAGTTTACTCAAGTATCAGTGACAAAGAGACACGACACTCTCTGAATCATTTTACTCCACAGACATAGAGACTTGGTTTTTACCAGTAAACGTATCGGAAGGGCACTTACTGCATAAAGACGTGCAAAAGATAATTAAAAGGAAAGAACGTGCCAAGCTTTTTTCACTATTTTCGCTCACGATTTACCGGACAACCCCATGACCTTACGCAAAATCATCCACATCGACATGGACGCCTTCTATGCCTCCATTGAACAGCGCGACAACCCGGAGCTGCGCGGCAAACCGATTGCCGTAGGACGCGAAGAAGAACGGGGTGTTGTGGCGGCGGCAAGCTATGAGGCACGCAAGTTTGGCGTCCGCTCTGCCATGGCATCGACCCGTGCACGCAAGCTGTGCCCGGAACTGATTTTCGTACCGGGACGGATGGAGGTCTACAAGAAGGTGTCGGAGCAGATACGCGACATCTTTGCGGAATACACGGACCTCATCGAACCGCTGTCCATCGACGAGGCGTTCCTGGATGTGACGGAGAACAAGAAGGGGATGGAACTGGCAGTGGACATTGCCAAGGAAATCAAACGGCGCATCCGGGAGGAGCTGCACCTGGTGGCATCCGCCGGTGTATCGTACAACAAGTTCCTCGCCAAGGTTGCCTCGGACTACCGCAAGCCGGACGGACTGTGCACCATCCACCCCGACCAGGCGCAGGACTTCATCGACCACCTTCCGGTGGAGGCTTTCTGGGGCGTGGGCAAGGTGACGGCAAAAAAGATGCACGAACTGTTCATCCATACGGGGAAGGACCTGCGTGCCTGTTCGCTGGAGATGCTCACACACTATTTCGGCAAGGCAGGACAACTCTATCATGACTTCGCCCGAGGCATTGACGAACGTCCGGTGGAGGTCATACGCATCCGCAAATCCCTGGGCTGCGAACATACGTTGGAGCGCGACCTCACCTCGCGGACCTCGCTCATCATCGAACTGTATCACGTGACCACCGAACTGGTGGAGCGACTGAAACGCCACAACTTCCGCGGCAACACCCTGACGCTGAAAATCAAGTTCCACGACTTCACACAAATCACCCGCAGCCAGAGCACGGTGCAACCTCTCGTCAGCCTGCAAGATATCCTCCCCCTCGCCAAACAGCTCCTGAAGGAGGTCGACTGCGAACATCATGCCGTCCGCCTCATCGGTCTCTCTGTCTCCAACCCGCAGGAAGACAGAAAGGGGGTCTGGCGGCAACTGGAACTGCCGTTCAAGAGGTAGCAGACAGCGGACCCGAAAGCAGAAAGACACGATTTTCCCTCATCTGCTTGACAGAATCACCCGATACGCCCTTTTCAGCTAACTCGTCCTTTTCGAAAGTCCGATAATCTGGAGACGAAACGTGAATGATTGCAAACGGAATGCCCGAAAAAGGCCTTTGATTTTAGAAAACTATACATTTCGTTTTCGAAAAACAGACAAAACGTGCCCGGAACAATATTGTTTCGCGAGCCAAACAATATAGTTTGACGCGTCAAACAATATAGTTTCACCTCCCAAACACTTTTGTTTCATGCCCAGAAGTCAAATCTTTGGAAAATGGAAGTAAAAAGAAGCGAGTTTCACTCTCTAGAAGAAAGGTGCTGTCAACAAATCGGAAGGTGATAAAAAGAGGTCTACTCGAATAGTATGAATGACAAAAGTCGCCTTCCTCCCCAATAATACACTCAGAAAGGAAAGAAAATTCTCCATACAGCAACAATCTGTATTTTGCGAATCGTCTGAGAATGCCACGAAATCCACCAAATCGTATTTTGGTGCGAGAAAGAACATTGTAGAACCCTTCGTTTGACATTTTGTCAAAACATAATTCAGAAACATCCACACCCCTACATTTTTGTTTGTTGGACATCTACCCGATAGACATTGCCAATTGGAACGATTGACACCAACCAAAAAAAGGACCTGCTGTCTGTGACAACAAGTCCTTCTGTGTATCCCCGTGGGGAGTCGAACCCCAATCGTTGGAACCGGAATCCAATATTCTATCCATTGAACTACGGAGACAGATTCTTTTCAAATCGGTGCAAAAGTAACAAATAATGCAGAATCTTCCTAACTCTGGCTGACTTTTTTATGCCGGACGTTCTTCTTTTTCATTTTCTAAACGTCATTTATATCGGGAATATACTATCAAAATAAAAACTATTATCTATATTTGCCCATCAAAAAGAAACGAGATAAGTAAAAATACAATTACCAAGTAAAGAGAAACCAAAAACAACAGATGAGTTATTTGATTGAACCGAAAAGCTACAAGCCGCTGCTCGACTTGAAACAAACCGAACTGGGAATTAAAAAAGTGAAGGAGTTCTTCCAGCAGAACCTGTCCTCGGAACTCCGCCTGCGAAGGGTCACCGCTCCTCTCTTTGTCCTCCAAGGTACGGGATTGAATGACGACCTGAGCGGCATCGAGCGTGCCGTGAGCTTTCCCATCAAGGACTTGGGCGACGCACGTGCCGAGGTGGTCCACTCGTTGGCGAAATGGAAACGGGTAACGCTGGCAGACTACCGGATAGCTCCGGGATATGGCATCTATACGGACATGAATGCCATCCGTGCCGACGAATCACTGGGCAACCTGCATTCGCTCTATGTTGACCAATGGGACTGGGAACGGGTCATCACGGCAGACGACCGCAACCTGGACTTCCTGAAAAACATCGTACGCCACATCTATGCTGCCATGCTACGCACGGAATACATGGTGTGTGAACAGTATCCGCAAATCGAACCGTTCCTGGCTCCGGACATCTTCTTCATCCATTCCGAGGAACTGCGCCGCCTCTATCCGGACAAGACACCGAAAGAGCGCGAGAGCCTCATCACCCGCCAGCACCGAACGGTCTTCATCATGGGCATCGGTGGCAATCTGGGTGACGGACAGCCTCATGACCTGCGTGCTCCCGACTACGATGACTACACGACTCCCAACAGCGACGGGTTCCTGGGACTGAACGGTGACCTCCTCGTGTGGCATGACATCCTGGACTGCCCCATTGAGGTTTCCTCCATGGGTATCCGTGTGGACCGGGAGACCTTGCTCCGTCAGCTGACCCTGTCGGGGAAAGAGGAACGCAAGGAGCTCTATTTCCACCGCCGGCTGCTCGAAGGTTCACTGCCACTCAGCATCGGAGGCGGCATCGGACAGTCCAGACTCTGCATGATATATCTCCGCAAGGCACACATCGGCGAAATCCAGGCAAGCATCTGGCCCGAAGAGATGCGCGAAGCGTGTGCCAAGCTCCACATTCCCCTGATTTGAACCTGGAGCGGTCGAATGACCGATTTGGGTTGAATCCGTCCGTTTGATGCACCGGAATCCACAGGCAGACGTACAAAGATAACGGAAGTGGGATACCCGGTTCCACTTCCGTATCTCAGCATTTATTCGTAAGTTTGCAGCCAACCAACAAGCAGACTCATGAATGTACAGATAGAAGAGAGCTGGAAGAAACACCTGGCTCCTGAATTTGAGAAGGATTATTTTGTGCAGCTGACCGACTTCGTACGCAACGAATATGCACACACCACGGTCTATCCTCCGGGACGGCTAATCTTCAATGCTTTCAACCTCTGTCCTTTTGACCGGGTGAAAGTGGTCATCATCGGACAAGACCCCTATCACGGTCCGGGACAGGCTCACGGACTGTGCTTCTCGGTAAACGACGGGATTGCCTTCCCGCCCTCCCTGCAAAACATTTTCAAGGAAATACAAGCTGACTTGGGCAAGCCCATACCGACCAGCGGCAACCTGACACGTTGGGCGGAACAGGGTGTACTGATGCTCAATGCCACCCTGACTGTACGCGCCCATGCAGCCGGCTCCCACCAACGCCGTGGCTGGGAAGAATTTACCGACGCTGCAATCCGTGCCCTCAACAACGAACGGGAACACCTTGTGTTCATCCTCTGGGGTGCATACGCTCAGAAAAAGGGAGCTTTCATTGACCGCTCCCGTCACCTGGTACTGACCTCGGCACATCCCTCTCCTCTGTCGGCACACAACGGTTTCTTCGGCAACCATCACTTCAGCCTGACCAACGACTACCTCCGGGCACACGGACAAACTCCTATCGACTGGTAGTGGTTCTGACAGCGGACGAGAAAAACAGACAAAAAAAAACGAGTTGACAAGGAGGAAGGCACCTGAGCGGATGTCATGCCTTTCCAATCCTTGTCAACTCGTTTTTTTTCAGGAATCCGTCAACGGGTCTAGTACCACTCGACGTTGCTGCTGTAGCTGCTTCGCTTGTCCCACTTCAGGGCGTCCTTCAGCATGCTGGCATTGGCACTGATGGTGAAGTTGTAGGACTGGTAACGTCCGAACACCAGACCACAGCTCATGCTGAAGCAGTGAAGGTCGCGGGTGATGTTGACGGTCGACATGGATATTTCTTTCGCTTCAAAGTCGTAACCGCTGGAGAAGTTCACGTTCCATCCTTCGGACAGCTTGAGGTTACCTGAGAAGTTCAGGTTCTGCGTGAAACGGTAGGGATAGCGCATCGTCTTCACATTGATGGGCTTTGAGCGATCCTCACTCATCGTGATACCGTAGGAGACCGTGAGCGACCAGGGCATGCTGAACTTCAGGTAGCCGTCATCATCCACCTCGGCACTCACTTTCGTCTTCTTCTTGTTGCGCTGTTCCTCGCGTTCCTCCAGGTCGGTGAACTCTTCATCGTCCTCATTCTCCGTATCTTCATTGGTCTTCGTGTCCTCATCGTCCTTACCGAACCACTTCTTCCACGTGTTGTTGTCAAAGGTATATGAGAAGTTCTGGCTCATGCCCGAGAAGCGTCCGAAACGTCCGTAGGACCACTCCGTACGGTTGCCCTCCACCACCTGGCCGCGGTCGTTGAACTCGTAGGCATAAGTAGCAAAGCTGGCAGAGAGGTTGAAGGTCTTGCTCTTCGACAACTTCAGACGCAGGCTGATGTCCATGTCGCTCCATGGCTTTTCCTTAGCGGCGAGGTTGTAGGACATGCCGACGCGGAACTCATCAATCAGGCTGATTTTCTTCACACCCGTAGAGTCCTTGTCAGACTTTACCTTCATCTCCAGGTTGTTTGACAACGAGAAGTTGATGTTGCCCGTCTTGCCTTGCGGAGCCGTTCCGTAAAGCATACCTTCATAATAGGAGTATTTCTGGGTGTAAACCTCACCGTTCTCGTCCGTATAAGTATAGGTATCATAGAAGCCGTAGCGCGACTTGCTGAAGTCCGGCGACATGCTGTAGCTGACACTCGGCGTGAAGACGTGGCGGATCATCTCAATCTTGTCGCCGAAGATTTTAGGCGACGGCTTGTAGAAACCGTAGAGCTTCGTGTTTGCCGAGATACTGAAGTCATAGTTGTAGACACGGTTGAAGCCGTTGATGGTGTCGCGCACCACCGTCTGCGTCTGCGGGTCCCACGAACGCTTGATTTTCGACAGGTACCACCGTTCGGTATAGTTGAACGACGGAGTGATGTTGATGTAGTTGAACAGGGAGAAAGTCGCCTGGATGGGGATGCGGTGCTGCCATCCGTTGCGCCAGTCACGTGCGAGGTTTGACTTCAGGATGTAGTCTTCCTTCGCCGTGATGGTGTTGCTGATCTGTCCTGTATACTGGATGGAGATTTTCTCATACCAACGTTCCGAGCCTGCCGCCTTCTTCCGCTTGAAGGGGAAGATACGGTTGAGGTTGATGTTCAGGTCGGGCAAGGTCAGCGACACGGTGGAGTCTCGCGTACTCTGCGAAACGTTGAAGGTGCTCGACAGCGTCAGACCGATGTCGGGGAACGTGCGCGAATAGCTCACACTCGAAGTCTTGGTGCTCTGTGCATACAGGCTGGGGTCATAGAGGCTGTTGAGGTTGTTCCGGTCATAGCTGGTCGACGAATAGTTGATGCTCGCCGAGAAGTTGGAGTTCGGGTTTGCCTTCGCATCCTGGCGGTGCGTCCATTGCAGGCGGAAGCTCCGTGTCTCCGTGTAGTCGGGCATTCCCTTGTCACCCGTCTTGATGTCCTGATAGTTGAAGCTGAAGTTACCGGAATAGCGGTAGCGCTTGTTATAGGTTGACGCTGCATTCGCCTCCCAGGAACCTTTGGTATAGATACCTCCGGTGAGCCGCAGGTCAATGTTGTCGTTGATGGCAAAATAGTAACCACCGTCACGCAGGTAGAAACCACGGGTCGACTCGTCACCGTAGCTCGGCATGAGGAAACCTGACGAATAGCTGCTGCTGAACGGGAAGAAACCGAAGGGGATGGCAAGCGGAAGGGGAACGTCCGCCAGCACCAGCCAGGCTGGTCCGAACACGACATTCTTCTTCGGACGGACTTTCGCACGGCTCAATGCCAGGTAGAAGTGCGGATGCTCGTGGTCGTCGCACGTGGTGTAGCGTCCGTGCTCCATGTAGTACTCCTCGTCGTTGCCCTTCTTGGCACTCTCGCTGGTGATGTATCCTTCCCCCTGTTCGGTGGTGATGTTGTTGATGAAACCGCGCTTCGACTTGAAGTTGTAGCTCATCTTCTCCGACTCATAAGGAGTCTCGCCGTCCTTGAACACCGGTTTGCCCTGGATGGTTCCCATGGTGTCCTTCACTCCGTTGGCGTGGACAATGCTGCTGTCCATGTTCATCGCCACAACGGCGGCAGTCAGCTCAATGGTCTGGTAATTGATTTTCGCATTGCCATACATGCGGGCAAAGCCGTCGACGGCTGTCATGACCGTGGAGTCTGTCGAAGAGAAAGTGACAGGCGCTTCGAGGGCATCCTTCTTCTTGGCAGTGGTATCTGTCTTCAGTGTATCGACAGCCAGCGAATCGAGCAACAGCGAATCTTTCGGCAGCGACAGGGAGTCGGTGACCAGCGAGTCGAAAGTCGGATTTCCCTTGGAACGCCGACGCTGCGCATCCGTACTCTGCGGAACGAGCGACAGCATCACGATAAACAGAAGAGGTATATATAAACAGTTTCTTAACGATTTCATCAATCCCTTATTACAGTTGGTCGGCAAAATTACATATTATCCACCAATGGTAAGAAATGAGAGCTTCTAATTTTATTGATTTTTAGGTGTTAAAGAAAGCGCTCGCACCACCCCTTGAAACGCTCCACTCCTTCCTCCCCGAAAGGAGCCAGGCTACGTAAGACTTTTTCTACGCTTTTCTCCCGGTCCAAATGGGTCTTTGAGAAGAATTTATCGGCAAAGCAGATGACCTGCTCCTCCAGGCTGACGGGGAGCATGTCACGATGGGGAACGGGCAACTGCTCGCGCACGATCTGCTCCAGCGAGAGTCCGGTTCCGGTATGGCGTTCGCATACCAAAGCATGGCGGGGAAACCCCTCGGCACGCACCAGGTCCGCTCCCAACGAACCGTGGCAGATGTAGGGCTTGTCACCCAGGCAACAGATACCGGGGGCATGCGTCAGGAAAATACCGATGTCATGAAGCAGGGAAGCTTCTTCCAGGAATTGGCGGTCCAACAGAAGCTCGGGATGGCGGTCCGCCACCTGCAACGCCTTGTCTGCCACCGAACGGCTATGTACCAACAGGATGTGTTTCAACTCGTTTTCAACGGGATAGTATTTGTCGATGAGGGCTAATGCATTCATAGATGTTCGTTGTTTGCGCAAAGGTAGGCAAAATATTCGATTTCCCTCCCAATCATTCGTCCAAGTCCTTGCTTTAGACTACTTTTGCAGCCGCAAAACGTATAGAAACAAACATGCTTCAACGACATTGGAAGATTGCTGCCGGGATAGCCGGAGCGGCAATCGTGATTGGCGTCGGTGTGCTCTTTGCCGCCAAGGATTCCTTCCTCCGACGTATGGCAGGACAACACATCTCTGCTCTGGAACAGCACTACGGTCTGCACGTCGGCTACCAATCGCTGGGTCTCGAAGGGCTCAACACGGTCTGTCTCCGTGGCTTGACGGTCGTCCCTGACGGACGCGACACCCTGCTCACCCTGCAACAGCTCGACCTGAAACTCAGCTTGTGGGAACTCATCCAAGGAGAGATATGGGTCAAGACAGTCACCCTGGACGGACTGTCTACCAACCTGTTGAAGAACGACTCCACCGCCAACTATGACTTCCTCTTCCGTGGAACCGACAGCGGCACACAGGAATCGTCCGACCGGACAGCCAACTATGCCACCCGCATGCACACACTCCTGAGCTGGCTCTACGGACGGGTACCCGACAACGGACGCATCAGCAACGTCTGCATCCGCGAACGGCACAACACCCACGGTGTCACCCTCCGTCTGCCCGAACTGCTCATCGAAAACAACCGCTTCCGGACTCACCTCTCCATCACGGAAGACTCCCTCCCCACCCAGCAATGGACCTTGAGCGGACAGCTGTCCCCCTCGGAACGCAACATCGACGTCTGTCTGTCAGCTGACGGACGCCAGCCTCTGCGACTGCCCTACCTGCAACGCCGCATCGGGGCAGACATCCGGCTCGACACCCTGACCTGCCAACTGACGGAGACAAGTGGCGGAAGCAGCCTCACGCAACTCAACGGACGGACACACGTCGCCGGATTGCAGGTGTTCCATCCGGCCCTGTCGCCTGATACCGTCCGCCTCGACCGCGGCACACTGGACTGCCGCCTGAACTTCCGTCCGCAGGACATCGAGCTGGACAGTACCAGCACCGTGCGTTTCAACCGGCTGACGTTCCATCCCTACCTCTGCCTCACCCATCGGTCCGACACACGGCTCTCGCCCCTGGAACGGTGGCATGTCCGGGCATCGGTCAACCGTCCGTGGTTCCCCTCGCAGGACCTCTTCGGCTCCCTGCCCAAAGGACTCTTTGACACCCTCGACGGCATCCAGACGGAAGGTGAACTGGCGTACCGCGGATTGCTCGACGTCGACTTTGCCTGCCTTGACAGCCTGAAGCTGGAGTCGGAGCTGCAAAAGAAGAATTTCCGCATCGTCCGTTACGGCAACGCCAACCTGAGCAAGATGAACGGCGAGTTCGAATACACGGCTTACGAGAACGGACGTCCTGTCCGCACCTTCCCCATCGGTCCGTCGTGGGAGCACTTCACACCCCTCAGCCAAATCTCCCCCTTGCTGCAAATGGCAGTGATGCAGAGTGAAGACGGGGCCTTCTTCTACCACCGCGGCTTCCTGATCGATGCCCTGCGCGAGGCGCTCATCGAGGACTTGAAGAAGCGGAAGTTCGCCCGAGGAGGCAGCACCATCAGCATGCAACTGGTGAAGAATGTGTTTCTCAACCGTCAGAAGAACATCACCCGCAAGCTGGAGGAAGCACTCATCGTGTGGCTCATCGAAAACCAGGGGCTGACCTCGAAGGAGCGTATGTATGAAGTCTACATGAACATCATCGAATGGGGACCGCTGGTCTACGGAGCCGCCGAGGCTTCACACTTCTACTTCAACAAGCGTCCCTCCGAACTCAGTACGGAAGAAGCCATCTTCCTGGCATCCATCGTCCCCAAGCCCAAGCACTTCCGCAGTTCGTTTGATGCGGAAGGCAACCTGCGTGAGAATCTCTCCGGCTACTACCACCTCATTGCCGACCGATTGGCAAAAAAGGGACTTATCACGGAAGCTGAAGCCGAACAGATCCGTCCCGTCATCCAGGTGACCGGTCCTGCCAAGGACATCATTGCACGCGATTCGGTCTCTCTGACGGAACAGGAAATAAAAAAGCCGTTTTGAATCCCCTTCCTCCTGCATCCGTCTCCGGGACGCAAACAGGCAAGGATTCAAAACAGCTTCCTGTATCAAAGTCTGTATCAGGGAGGACTTATTCGCGACGTCCACCCAGGTAAATCATCACGTAATAAAGTAATGTGGCAAGCGAGCTGAGTGCGGCTATGACGTAGGTATAAGCGGCAGACCGCAATGCATCCGTAGCCTTGTCGTGAGTGCGGACAGTCGTGATGCCGGCACTGTTGAGCCATGCCAAGGCACGTCGGCTGGCGTCAATCTCCACCGGAAGGGTGACAAAGCTGAACAGCGTCGTCATGGCAAACAGGATGATACCCAACAGCATCAGCCCATGAAACACCTGAATGGTGAGCATGCCGATGAGCAGAATCCAAGGTACGATGCCTGACGAGAACTGCACGATGGGTACCAATGCCGAACGCAGCCGCAACGGAGCATAGGCGCGGGCATGCTGCACGGCGTGTCCACATTCATGGGCAGCCACCGCAGCGGCAGCCACACTGTTGCTGGCATAGACGCCTTCACTGAGGTTGACCGTCTTGTTCATCGGATTATAGTGGTCGGTCAACATGCCTGGCGTATGAGTCACCTGCACGTCATAGATGCCGTTGTCGTGAAGCATCTTCAAGGCAATCTCGCGCCCGGTCATTCCGTTCTCGGTGGGAATCTTCGAGTAGCGTTCAAACTTGTTCTTCAAATTTGCCTGCACCAGGTAACTGATGACGGCAATGGCACCAAACAATATCCAATATCCAATCATAATGTTTCTATGTGTTTAATGGTTAATCTGTTTAAGGAAAAGCAAACGATATGCCAAAGATAGGAATTCAGGCAGGAACTGCCATTTATACAGAGGCTTTTTGGGAATGTTTTAGTAAAAAAAGTAAAAGACACGGAATGAAACCCGGGCTTCCCCTGTTTCCTCCGTGTCTTCGTTTCTTGGTATCCGCACCGACGGGGCACAGCCGGTGTCAGCAAGCACCCGGTTGCTACCCTCCATCGTGAGCGGTTCAGTCTTTTTCCGTATAACGTACGATGGTCTGTTCGCGGTCAGGACCCACGGAGACAATCTTGATGGGTGTCTCCAGTTCCGACTCCAGGAACGACATGTAGGCATTGAATTCCTCGGGGAACTCGTCTTCACTGGTCATCTTCGTCATGTCGGTCTTCCATCCCGGCATCTCCACATAGACCGGCTCGATACCCTCGTTGATGTCATAGGGGAAGTAATCGATTTCTTCGCCGTTCACCTTGTAGGCCACGCATGCCTTCACGGTGTCGAATCCGTCGAGCACATCGCTCTTCATCATGATGAGCTGGGTCACCCCGTTGACCATGATGGCATACTTCAAGGCAACCAGGTCAATCCAGCCGCAACGACGTTCACGTCCGGTCACGGCGCCATATTCGTGACCGATGGCACGGATGGTCTTTCCCGTCTCGTCAAACAGCTCCGTAGGGAACGGACCGCTGCCCACGCGGGTACAATAGGCTTTCATGATGCCGAAGACTTCGCCGATTTTGTTCGGAGCCACACCGAGACCCGTGCAGGCGCCTGCACACACCGTATTGGAGGAAGTCACGAAAGGATAGGAACCGAAGTCCACATCGAGCATCGTTCCCTGTGCTCCTTCACAAAGCACTGACTTCCCGTCTTTCAAGAGGTTGTTGATTTCATGCTCGCTGTCCACCAGGTGGAAACGCTTCAGGTATTCGATACCTTCCATCCATTCCTTTTCCAGCTGGGTGATGTCGTACTCATAGTTCAGGCTCTTGAGAATCTGCTCGTGACGTGCCTTGGCTGCTGCATACTTCTTCTCGAAATCATGCAGGATGTCCCCCACGCGCAATCCGTTCCGGCTCACCTTGTCGGTGTAGGTCGGTCCGATACCCTTTCCGGTGGTTCCCACCTTGGCAGCTCCCTTGGCAGCCTCATAGGCAGCATCGAGAATGCGGTGGGTAGGCAATATGAGATGGGCTTTCTTTGAAATGTGAAGGCGTTCCTTCAGGTCGTGTCCCGACGCTTCGAGCGCCTCGGCTTCCGCCTTGAAGAGGGCCGGGTCGAGCACCACACCGTTGCCGATGATGTTCACCTTGTCACCCTGGAAGATTCCGGAGGGAATGGAGCGGAGCACATATTTCTGTCCTTCAAACTCAAGCGTATGACCGGCATTCGGTCCGCCTTGGAAACGAGCTACTACGTCATAGTTCGGGGTCAGCACGTCGACAACTTTACCTTTGCCTTCGTCTCCCCATTGGAGTCCTAGCAAGACGTCTACTTTCATGATCTTTTTGTTTTTTATAGTATGTTGTGTCATTTCTTATCCGGGGTTTGTTTTTTCCTCCGTCGCGCCGCAGCCGCACACCGTCCGCATGTCCCATAGATATAGAGCGAATAGTGCGACATCTGGAACTTCTTCAGGTCCATCTGTGCAATGTGGGTCTGCAGGTCCTCGTCCTGGAATTCAGACACTCGTCCGCAAGTGGTACAAATAAGGTGGTGGTGGGTCTCGATATTGAACGACTTCTCGTATTGGGCAGTGTTGCCGAAAGCATGTTTGATGAGCAGCTTGGCGTCGAGAAGCAGCACGATGGTGTTATAAAGCGTGGCACGGCTGACACGGAAGTTCTCCTTGCTCAGCATGATGCCGTAGAGGGTTTCGATGTCAAAATGTCCGTCAATGGAATAGATAGCATCGAGTATGGCAAAACGCTCGGGTGTCTTGCGATGCTTATTGACACGAAGATACTCGGTAAACAGTTGTTTGACTCTATCTTTTACATTGTCCACGTCTTAACAAACTCATAGGGTTTACGCGCAAAATTACGCCTTTTCGCTGAAACAGAAAAGAAACCTGTGAATATTTGAAAGGGACGGATGCAAAAAAGACGGAATCGTCCGTCGGAAAGACAAGCCGGCGAGCCGAAAGAGGGACGGAGCGGTACTGTCCTCCTTCATCGGCTCGCCGGAATATGTCAGGTCATGCAGACGGCAGTTCAACCCTCCGTCTCAAGTTTTACTTCCTCATAAAGGTTGCGCAGCGTCTCATCGGCTGACTCTTGCAGGGGTGCCAGGGCTGCCAGGGCCTTTTTGCCTGCATCCTGCCCTTGCTGTACGTATTTCAGCAGCGAAGCGTAGGCACACCGGCGGACGAAAGGTGTGCCGGACTGAAGTGCGGCAACCACCTGATCGAGATACTCGTTTGCCGAACGTTCGCTGAGTGCCTGGTGACGGGTAAACAGACGTGCCAGAATCAGGTAACCGCAGGCTGCAAAGTATTCACGTTCGTCGGCAATCCACTCGAACGCCTTTTCGGAAGCGTAGGGCAGATACTGGAACAGGTGCTGACAGGTCAGTTCCGCCAGATCGGGATAGTGCATGTCCTCCACCCATATCTCCGCAATCTCGGGATAGAAGGTGTCGACGGGCTGGAGCATGGCTGCCAGTATCTTCGATTCGCGGATGTTCTCTTTCCAGAGAGCCTGCGCCAGCTGATGGTCTTTCGCATAGCGGGCGGCGATCTCTTTCAGCCGGGGGACTTCCACACCGAAGTTGAGTTTGTAGTCCAGCCCCTTGTCGCGCATGCTTTTCGAAGTGACACCGTTCATTCCCATGCGGAACTGGGTCTTGATGTCCTTCAGTGTTTCTTGCAAATCCATCATGGGTATACTCCTTTATTCGTTGCGGTAAGGCAGGTTGGCATATTCCTTGCTGTAGCGCAACATCTGCTCGGCATAACCTTCCTCATAGGAAATCTTCACGTCGGTGATGTTGCCGTCCTTGTCGGTCACCGGTGTGTATACCGGATTGACAAAGCCCTTATAAGGAGCCAGGTGAAGTTTCTCATAGCGGGCAAGCACCTCCTTGTGCAACTCAGGGTCTACCTTCACGGCATACGTCTCCACGAGGTTGCGGGCTGCATCGAAGTCACCTTCCGACTTGATGCGTTGGATTTCTCCCAGGAGCTTGCCGAAGAGGGCACGCAACTTCTCATAGTCGTTCACCTTTACATAGGTTTTTCCGTCCTTCTTCACCAGTTCCACCACGTTGTCCGCCTTGCCGTTTTCGAAGGCCCAGCGAGCGATCAGCTGACGGTTGCGCATGTGTGCTTCCTCCACGTTGTTTCCCGGTTCGATGCGCACGAGCTGCGTCATGAGTCCGTTCATCATGTAGGTGTAATATTCCGCCTTGTAGGCTTCCGCATCCGGAGTCAGTCCCAGTTCCACCATCTTGGCATCAGGCAGGTAATACAGACCGAAGAGGTCGGCACGTGCCTCCTCGATAGTCGACCCGTATGCTTTCAGGGCATCCTGGTCAACACCCGGCAACAATTGTCCCGAACCGTGTCCCAGGCATTCGTGCAAGTCGGTATGCAGGTCGTTGGTCAGGTCGGCATACTTGTCGAGCAAGGCGCGCTCGGTGTCGCTGTACACAAACTCCTCGTTGAACCCGTTGCCGTGGGCAGCCTTGTTGTAGGCATCGGTCAGGTTTCCGATGGTCACCGACTTCGAACCGTGTACACTGCGGATCCAGTTGGAGTTGGGCAGGTTGATTCCGATGGCTGTCGACGGATAGAGGTCGCCGCCCAGGATGGCTGCCGTGATGACCTTGGCGGTAATGCCGTTCACGGTATCCTTCTTGAAGCGGTTGTCTACCGGCGAGTGTTCCTCAAACCACTTGGCGTTGGCACTCAGTGTTTCGGTCCGCTTGGTCGCCTCTTCATCCTTGAAGTTTACGATGGACTCCCAGCTTGCCTTCAGTCCGAGAGGGTCTCCATAGCTTTCGATGAAGCCGTTAACAAAGTCCACCTTGGCATTCTGCTCGTTCACCCACAGGATGGAGTACTCGTCAAACGTCTTCAGGTCTCCGGTGGTATAGAACGCAATCAGCTTGTCGATGACAGCCTTCTGCTGGTCATCCTCCGCTACGGTCTCGGCTTTGCGCAACCAGTAGACGATGCGTTCGATAGCCTTGCCATACAGTCCTCCGACCTTCCAGACCTTTTCATGGATTTTGCCGTTCTCCTTCACCAGGCGGCTGTTCATGCCGAACATCACCGGCATGGTATCGGCAGGGTTCTTCATCTTATTATAGAACGCCTCGGCTTCAGCCTGAGTCACGCCTTCGTAATAGTTGCAGGCGGACGTGAGTATCAGGTCTTCGCCATCAGCCTGATTGACCCGTTTCTTCATCACATCCGGATCGAAGATGACGGGGAACACCTCGTCGCACAACTGGTCCACGGTCTGTCCTTCCGCCAACGGAAGTTTGGCTGCATCGACTCCCTTCAGTGCTTCCCGGAAGAACTCCTGCGTGAAGCCCGGCACAAACTTGTCGGTTGCATAGTGATGATGGATACCGTTGGAGAACCACATCCGTTTCAGGTAAGTCTCCATGTTGACGAAGTTACTGTCCGCCCGGTCTCCCTGATAGTCGGTGTAGACCGTCTCCAGCATCTTGCGGATGGTCAGGTTGTATTTGCCATTCTGGTCGTACAGGATGTCCCGACCTTCGAGGGCAGCCTGCGACAGGTAGTAGACCAGCTCTTTCTGCTTCAAGGTGAGCTTGTCAAAGTCCTTCACCTTGTAACGCAGAATCTGCAAGTCGGCAAACTGCTCCACGGTGTACTTAAAATCGTCAGCCGGCACAGCCTCCTTATTTGCCGTGCCACAAGCTGTCAATAACATTGTAGTCATAGCCATTTGCATCATTCTTTTCTTCATAATCACTATTATTTTGAATTCATGGTATCAACAAATGAAGGTTGTCTGCAAAGCGCTTCAGCGTCCGGGCACCCATTCTCTCAATTCAGGAAGCAGGAGTCCCCTCCCCTTCCCTAGCCCAACGTCAAAGCAGACTTTCCAGACAACCTTCCCAATTTCAAGCTATCGTGTGAAGTTACTTGCTGTTCTTCTCCAGATGTCTCCGCCTATAGTTGCGGGGAGTCTCCCCTTTCAACTTATAGAATGCGGCATAGAACGACTGACGGTTGGCAAAGCCTACCATCGTACTGATTTCTTCCACGTTCTTGTCCAGATAACGCCGGTCAATCAACAGGTGCGCCGCTTCACGGATGCGGTATTCATTGACCAGACATGAGTAGTTCATACCGAAGCGTGAGTTGATGACTGCTGACAGGTAGCGGGTATTGGTCTTCAAGTCCGACGCCAGCTCCTTGGCAGAATAGTCAGGATCTTTGTACTTCTTCTGAGCAACGATGATGTTCACAATCTTATCATACAGTTCGTCCGCCAGTTCAGCGCGGATCAAGGACCGATAAGCAGCATCCTTTTCCTTTCTTTCTCTAATGTTGTAGGGACGACGTACCTCTCCTCCTTCAACATCCTTCGCCATTTTTGTCATAAGTTCTTGTAGAAATTTTTACATTAATTCTCTTTTCCTTGGATTCACACAAAGTACATATATTTTTTTCTGTAAACAATACACCTTTAATCTTTTTTTTCAAAAAGAATATTAACCCGATTAATCCTTTTCGGAGACTTACGAAATAAAAAACCTGAAACACCTGATTGTTTTACTTTAAATTTCATTTGAAACCATGTCGGGGGTTCATTTGGTGTATAACGCACGCTTAAATGCAAGAAACCAAAGTCGATTTGTGAGTTTCGGGGCGGGTACCGTCTGTTACGGAATGAAATGAGATTATTTCCCATCGGACGCCCAAATGAAACTTGACTATACCTATTATATATAGGTGAAATCCACGTTATCATTCTTTCTAGGAATTCGTCTTAAAAGGGGAAAATCTTATTCAATAATTAACAAAAACATTTTCGAGTATACAAGAATCAGGAATTTTAAAAGAACTTCCATTTGTAAAGAATAAAGAATAAATCAAGTAACTTGTATTGTAAACAATAAGCCTCATCGGAAAAGGCTTCTTGAAAACATCGGGAGACTCCTTCATCCCCAACGACTCAATTCGAGAAGAGGCCGTCTTGCCCCTTCAACCTATTTATGTATCTTTGCAGACCATACTAAAAACAGACATCCGTCCATGATGTTACAGACACTGAAAACTTACTTCGGATACGACTCGTTCCGACCTCTCCAAGAAGAAATCATACGCAATGTCCTTGCCCGCAGAGACACCCTGGTGCTCATGCCGACCGGTGGAGGAAAATCCATCTGTTACCAGCTGCCCGCCCTGCTGATGGAGGGAACGACGGTGGTGATATCGCCGCTCATTTCCCTCATGAAAGACCAGGTGGAGGCACTGCGCGCCAACGGTATCACTGCCGCAGCACTCAACAGCGGCAACTCGGAGGCAGAGAATGCCCTGCTACGCAAGAATTGCCTGCAAGGACGCATCAAGCTGCTCTATATCTCTCCCGAACGCCTGATGGGCGAAGTGAATTTCCTGCTGAAAGACATCAACGTATCCCTCTTTGCCATCGACGAGGCGCATTGCATCTCCCAGTGGGGACATGACTTCCGTCCGGAATATACCCAGCTCAAGGTGCTGCGCAAAGAATTTCCACGCATACCGATGATTGCCCTCACTGCCACTGCCGACAAAATCACGCGGCAGGACATCCTCGACCAGCTGCAACTGAAAGACCCGCGTATCTTTATTTCCTCGTTCGACCGACCGAACCTGAGCCTGACCGTGAAACGGGGATACCAACAGAAGGAGAAGATGCGCGCCATCCTTGATTTCATCGACCGTCACCGGGGGCAATGCGGCATCATCTACTGCATGAGCCGGAACAAGACGGAAATAGTTGCAGCCGCCCTGCAACGGCATGGAATCTCCGCCACCATGTACCATGCCGGACTCAGCCCCGCAGCACGGGACCGTGCACAGGAGGACTTCATCAACGACCGGGTGCAGGTGGTGTGTGCGACCATCGCATTCGGCATGGGCATCGACAAGTCAAACGTACGTTGGGTCATCCACTATAACCTGCCCAAGAGCATGGAGAACTTCTACCAGGAGATAGGCCGTGCCGGACGAGACGGACTGGAGTCGGACACACTGCTGTTCTACTCGTTGGGGGACATCATCCTACTGTCCAAATTTGCCAACGAAAGCTCGCAACAGGAAATCAACCTCGACAAGCTCCACCGCATGCAGCAATATGCCGAAGCCGACATCTGCCGGAGACGCATCCTGCTCAACTATTTCGGAGAGAATCGCGAATACGACTGCGGACATTGCGACGTCTGCCTGAATCCTCCCCAACGCTTTGACGGGACCATCCTGGTGCAGAAAGCATTGAGTGCCATCGTCCGTGCCAATGAACACATCAGTACCCACCTGCTGGTCGATGTCCTGCGAGGAAACTACACCCATGAGATTACCTCCAACGGCTTCGACCGGTTGAAGACCTTCGGAGCCGGACGCGACGTACCGGCACGCGACTGGCAGGACTATCTGCTGCAAATGCTGCAGCTGGGCTATTTCGAGATTGCCTACAACGAGGACAATCACCTGAAGGTGACGGAAAGCGGGCGCAAGATTCTCTTCGGACAGGAGAAAGCCATGCTGGTAGTCATCCGGCGCGACAAGGAGGAAACAAAGAAAAAAGGACAACGGAAGAAGAGTGTCGAGAAAGAACGTCCGCTGCTCAAGCCCGAGCTGCGAGAAGAGGACGACGATTTGTTTGAAATACTCCGTGCTCACCGTAAGAAATTAGCCGACGAGCAAGGCTACCCCGCATACATTGTCCTTTCTGACAAAGTGCTGCATCTGCTGTGCAGTATCCGTCCGACAACGGTAGAGGCGTTCGGGAACATCAGCGGCATCGGGGACTTCAAGCGGGAGAAATACGGCGATGGCTTCGTCAGCCTCATCCGGAACTACCTGAAGAAGCAGTGAGCGTCCTGAGATTCCGACCGTCAACCATGCAAGCATCCGGATAGGAAGAAATGAAAAAAACATCCCCGCCGATGACATAAAATCACGACGGGGATGTTTATTTTTATCTCAACAGGACTGTCCTATCGGTTCATTGCCCCTCAACGGATGGGGTAAATGAAAAATGTATACTCATAGTCACCGAGCGGCAAGAGATACTTAGGAAGCGGCAGGGCGCCCCAGGTGTTGACACAGCCCAAGCCCATCTGTACCTTGTCAATGCACCAGTTGGTGTAGGGGGACGGGGTAATCAGCTCAGAGTGGCGATTGTCCTTGTTGTCTCCGTCATCTAGCTGAGCAACCGAATAGTGCAATGCCGAGACGGACAGCGGTGCAACTCCGCGAAGTTCCAGTCCGCGACCTCCCTTCTCCGTCAGTTTCCACCAGCGTACGTCACACTTGTTGCCGGTCTCCTGCGGACGGATGTAGGGATAGAACTGTTCCGTCACCGTCTGGTGATAGATGCCCAGGTCGGCAGCCTCCTTGCGGTCGGCATAGTTCTCCACGGGTCCTCTGCCATAGTAGGTGATGTATTCCATTGTTGCGGGTACCTGCATCTGCATGCCGAAGCGGGGCAACATGGGACCTTCCTTACCTGCCGCCTCCAATGCCTGATGGACCTTCATCACGCCGTCCTTATAGAAGGTATAGGTCAGCGTCAGCCGTGCATCGACCTGTTCCAGGCGATAGGTCGTGGTCAGCTGTACGGTGCCATCGGGTTGGGGCAACACATTCATGTCCAGCAGCTGGTAGCCGGGATTACGCCAGACGGCCAGTTTCTTCTGGAGATTGGCACCCATGTCGTTGTCTGTCGGTGCACGCCAGAAGTTCGGTGTCAGTCGTCCGCCTTCTGCCAGCTGCTCACGTCCGTTCACCCGGTAACCGGTCAGGAAACCGTCCTCGCGGTCAAAGCTCCAACTACATTGCTCACCTGCAATCTGCAACACCTTGCCGTCATCTTTCACCGACAACTTCTCCAGCGGATAGGCAGGCGCCGTCTCCGGTGTATAAGCGTTGTCAAACTGCCAGTCCTGCAAAGCCCATTGGTTCTTCGCCACGGCAAAGCCGGCATCCAGCAACGGCTCGCTCTCCTTCAGACGGACTGCCACATTGACCAGCACTTCTGCATTCCCTGCTTGTGCAGGCACAATCACCGGAAGCTGGAAACGTTTCCGTTCACCAGGCGCTACACCCGTGAGGTCAGTCTGCCCCTTTGCCACCGGACGTCCGTCTACCAACACGGTAGCCTCCAGGTAATAGTTGTCGAGGTTGCGGAAGGCATATTCGTTGTAGACCTCCACCTCCTGTCCGGCTCTTCCCTCCACGGGAGTCACCCAGACGGACTGGTAGACACGTTGCACCTCGTAGGCGTGAGGATTCCACGTACGGTCGGGAGCGATGAGTCCGTTGTTGCAGAAGTTCTGGTCGAACTTGCTGTCGTAGTTGTTCCAGTCGCCCGTATAGCCATAGAAGGTCTTTCCGTCACGACGCACCAGCACGGACTGGTCGACAAAGTCCCAGATGAAACCACCCTGATACTTGGGGTATTTCCGTATCAGGTCCCAGTATTCCTTGAATCCTCCCTGCGAGTTGCCCATCGCGTGTGCATACTCACACTGAATCAGCGGACGGGAGTCGTTGCCCTGCGCATAGCGTTCACACCCTTCGTATCCCATATACATCGGGCAGAAGATGTCGGTATATTCATTCAGACCGGCACGCTCGTACATAACGGGGCGCGACGGGTCCTCGGCTTTTGTCCAACGGTAGCATGCCTCGAAGTTCGGACCGAAGCCGGCTTCATTGCCCATCGACCAGATGATGACCGACGGATGGTTGAAGTTGCGCTGCACGTTGCGCTGGTCGCGTTGCAGGTGTGCCAGCTTGTAGTCTTCCCGCTTTGCCAACGTCTGCTCGTCATAGCCCATGCCGTGTGACTCGACGTTCGCTTCGGCAACCATGTAGATGCCGTATTCGTCGCAGAGTTCATACCAGTAGGGGTCGTCGGGGTAGTGACAGGTACGCACGGCATTGATGTTCATCTCCTTCATGATGCGGATATCCTGCAACATCCGTTCACGGGACACCACATAACCGTTGTCGGGGTCCATCTCGTGGCGGTTGGCTCCCTTAATCAGTACCGGACGTCCGTTGATGCAGAGCTGTCCGCCCTTGATTTCCACCTTGCGGAAGCCCACCTTGACGGGGATAACCTCGCTCACCCGCTTGCCGTCGGCATACTCAGCCAGCAAGGTATATAAATAAGGTGTCTCAGCCGTCCACTTCTGCGGGTTGTCCACCGTCAGACTTGCCGTCCGTTCCCCGCTGCCTTTCAGGGTTGTTGCCGTCACCTGACGTCCGGCAGCATCCAGCAGACGGAGCGACACACTGCCGCTGCCTTCCACATCGAGCTTCACTGCCAGGCTGCCGTTACGGTAGTCGGCATCCAGGTCGGGAGTCACACGGATGTCGCGGATGCGCTTCCGTTCGCGTGCATAGAGATAGCAGTCACGACCGACACCGGAATAGCGGAAGAAGTCCTGGTCCTCCAGGTACGTACCGTCACACCAACGGAACACCTGGAAGGCAATCAGGTTCTCGCCTTTCTTCAGGTAACGGGTCACGTCGAACTCCGCCTCCAGCTTGCTGTCCTCGCTGTAACCCACGAAGCGTCCGTTCACCCACAGGTACACGTTCGAGGTCACCGACCCCAGGTGGATGAACACCTGCTTGCCCTGCCAGTCGGCAGGCACGGTAATCGTGCGGCGGTAACTGCCGACGTGATTCTCCTCGGTCGGCACCTGAGGCGGATTGTTCCGGTAATGCTCGCGCCAAGGATAACCCACATTCACGTAGATGGGGTCACCGAAGCCGTTCAGCTCCCACAGGCCGGGGACAGACATCGTCGTCCACGCCGTATCGTCAAAATTCTTTCGGAAGAAATCAGTGGGACGCTCATCGGCATCCTTCACCCAGTGGAATTTCCACACTCCGTTCAGAGACAGGTAATTCTTCTGATTCTCCTTGATGCCTTCCAACGCCGCAGCCTCATCGGGATAAGCAAAATAGGCCGTGTGCATCGGTTCTCGATTGACTTCATTCACTCCCGGGTCCTGCCATTCCTGGAAAGTCTGTGCCATTGTCGGCACAGCACATCCCAACAGCAACACCGGCAGCCATGGTTTCATAAGTTTGTTCATGGTTTATAGGGTTTGATTGTTGTATTCGGATTCCAGCCCCTTGTTCCTCATCCGGAGCAAAGCGGGGCTGTAAAGCGGCGACAAGATAGCAAAAATTGAAGTACCACTCAACTGTTTCCCGATGTATTCTGGACCATCCGGTCCAAGTTGACGAAAGAGTTCATCCTATTGACGAAAGTTTATAGGCAACCACGACCGATTTCACTCCCGCTTCCGGATATTTGACCTGGTAATGGGTGGTCAGGTCCTTATAAAGCAAAAAGACATCGGGAGTAGGTCCGACGTTCCTGGTCCTGGTTCCATAACCGATGAACGTATCAAAGGAGAGACGTTCGGTTTCATCTCCTTCTTCACCCAGAAAAGTCCATGCTGCATAACTGACGATCTGTACCCCCTCCGGAGGAAGCGACTTATACGATTCCGGCATCTCTTCCGGTGCCTTCCCCTCCAGCCGTATCTGATACGGTCCGTATGCATGGTCGGCATCCTGCACCGCCAACACCTGAAAGCCCTCCTCTCTGCTATAAAGCATGTAGTGGCCATCCAAAGGAATGAGGGGGTTCTCTTTCAAATCCTGCTCAACCGGTTCTTTCTGGTCTGCATCAATCGCATAGCTGTATTGGGGGAACGGAATGCGGCTGTAATACGCTTCCGGAATCAAGTGCAACGGCAAGCCTTCCGAGTCCTTCTTGTCCTTGGAGATTACCTCCAGCAATTTCTGTTCGTCCCAGGCCGGTTGCCCCATGCTGTAATCCAGGTAACTGGTCCTGCTTATCCTTATCCTGTACTCGTATCCCGGTTCAAACTCAAATCCGTCGATGTAGCCGAAGGCACTCCATTCATCGGACGGTTCCTCTTTGACCGCATAGACCTCCGTGAGATGACTATGCCCGTCACCCAGGATACCCGGAACTTTCTTCGAAGCGACAGTCAGCACAATCTCCTTGTAGTCCGTCACTTTTCTGCCTTCTTCGTTTTCGTCATCACAGCTTATCAAGCCGAATGTACAGAGGAACAGCATCAGCATCCCCCACCAACCTGTTGTTTTCATTTTACTGGTATTTTCAATGGTCATGCCACAAAGTTAGAAACTATTTTGGAAAGGGAGTGGAGAGAAAGACCTATTTCATGTCCGGCTTCACATATAATTTCCTGTTCACATTGAAGCCAATACCCCACTTATCCGATTAAAACGGAACTTGGTTGGACCGGGCGACCAGACCGGTCGCCCCTACATTTCCAAATCATTTTGACATTTTGTCAAACGAAGCCCTCCACAGTGCCCTTCCTCGCACCAAAATACGGTTTGGTGGATTCCAAGGCCCTTCTCGGGCGATTCGCAAAATACACATGGATGCAGATGTACACGGAATGGCATTATTCTGAAACCTTACAGACACAGGACCTTTCCCGACAGACATCGGAAGATACATACACCACGCATAACGAAACTTTCCGATTTGTTGACACCACTCACCTTCTGGAGAGTGAAACCCGGTGTTTTTGCATTCCATTTTCCAAAGATTGGACTTTCGCGGACGAAACAATATTGTTTGAGAGGTGAAACTAATGTGTTTGGCTCGCCAAACAATATTGTTTGACGCGTGAAACAACATTGTTTGGACGTTAAAATGTAAGGATTCCGAAATTCAACTGTATAGTTTTCTAAAACAAGAGGCTTTTTAGAGCATTTTCGTTTGCATTCATTTGCTATTGAACGCTAGTTTAAGCGGAATTGGGAAAAGACGAGTTAGCACAAAAGGTGCATTTCCGCAAATTTGTCAAGAGGAAACAGTGGAAAGGGTTGCTTTTTGACAACCACACGCCACCCATCATCTCCCCCACTCACTCATTATCCCGGATAAAATCCTTCAGCGAAACACGGGGAACACCCAGTTCGACGGCACGCTCCAGGTCGGCACGCGCGTCCTTCTTCCTGCCCAACTTCACATAGATGGCGGCACGGATGAGGTAATGTTGCGCCTGTGAAGGTTGCAGGCGGATGGCCTCGCTCATGTCAAGCAGGGCAAGGTCATAAGCCTTCAGTTCCTTCTCGACATCGGCACGGGCTGCATAGAGGGAAGCTTCTTGCGGATGGGCTGTGAGGAGTGTGGACAGTTGGTCATTGGCCTCCTTCAGGCGACCTTCCTTCTGGTTGAGGATAGCCAGACCGAGGCGGGCATTGAAGTGATTGGCATCGAGCAACAGCAAGCGTTCATAGTCGACACGGGCGGCACGGTAGTCGCGTTGCTCCATATTGATGTAGGCACGGAAGAAGAGGGCTTCGCGGTTGTCCTTGTCCAGATCGAGCACATCGCAATAGTCCGTGTATGCACGGCGTTCATCGCCCACTTCCATATAGACTCCCGCACGGGCAAGCAGCGTCGGGACGGACTTCGGACGGAGATTAAGCGAAAGGCTGTACTGCTCGATGGCTTCCTGCTGACGTCCCTGACGGTGGTAAATCTCTCCCACTCCGGCAAAGAGCGAAGCGTTGAAGGCGTTGCCGGGCTCTTTCTTCAGCGCCTCCTGAAACAGGACAACTGCCCGGTCGAGGCTGTCGGCCTCCACACAGCGGAAGGCATGTTCCGCCAGTTCCTGATAGGTCTGCGCCCCGGCGCACAAGGGGAAGAGAGCTGCGAAAGCCCCTGCAATGAGTTTCTTCATGTCGGTCGGATGTTTTACGAATGTGCGGACAAAGATAGGAGCTATTTTCCTTACCTTTGCCTAAAAGATTTGAAAAAAGCATGATACAGATACGTCCCATGAGGGAGGACGACCTCGCAGCCGTCCGAGCAATTTACGCCCACTATGTGCAGCACACGGTGGTAACCTTCGACACGGCGGTCCCTTCCGCTGAAGAGATGCGCCGCCTGCTGCTCCCCGTCATCGAATCCCAACCTGCCTTCGTCTGCCTGAAGGATGAAGTGCTCGTCGGTTATGCCTACGTGCATCCGTGGAAGACCAAGGAGGCTTACCGGCTGACGGTGGAGACCACCATCTACCTGCACCCCGACCACACGCGCCACGGATACGGACGTGCCCTGATGGAACGGCTCATCGGGGCATGCCGCGAGCGGGGTTACCATGTGCTGGTGGCCTGCATCACCGTCCCCAACGAGGCGAGCGTCGCCCTGCACCGGGCGCTGGGATTCAGCCGGGCATCCCACTTCAGCGAGGTAGGACGCAAATTCGGACGCTGGCTCGACGTGGAGGACCTCACCCTGCAGCTGACGGGGGAAGAGGGTTAATCGGAGAGGCGTATGTTCTCGCCGACAAGGCTGTTCAGATAGACCTCCAGCATCGTGTAACCGGAGGGGGTCAGCCGGTTGCCGTCATCGGGATTGGCAGGGTCCAGTCCGTGTGCCAGCTCCCAGGCATCGTCCATGCCGTCGCCATCCTGATCCGAACAGGAGCCATACGTCAGGTAAGGACGGAAGCCCTCGGCATCCGTCGGCAAGTCAATGATGCCGGCATTGCCGTACGTAGCCCTTCCGCTGCGCACGTCGCCGATGAGACGGCTGTCGACAGCATCGCGCGGGAAAGCTCCTGCCCCGTTGAGCACTGCTTCATAAGCCGCGTCGGCAGGCTGATAATCCTGATAGGCATACCGGTGCCAGTCATACTGGTACTGCGGCGCATCACGTCGACCGGAGGGGATGACCGTCGTGTCGGACTTCATCTCCTCCACCGTGTAGGTCATGCCTTTCCCGGGACGTACGCCCTTCCAGTTGTCTGCCGTCACCGACGCATCGCCTTCCATCACATTCCCATTCAGGTACCAGACCGAAGGACCGCGCGAGACAGCTTCCTTCCGTGCCATTGACTGCTCGAAGAAGAAGAGCGGCGACTCCGGCGTGGCAGGACCGGGCTTGTAGTAGTTGTTCACAAAGTTCGACTCATAGCCGTAGTAGTCGGGGTGCTGCGAGGAGTTCTCTGCCCCGTAGCAGGAGGCGACACGGCCCCAGTTGTAGTTGACGTTGTTGATGTATTCCAGGTAGACTGAGAGGTCCTGCCCCACGTCCTTGCCCCGTGCACCGTTGAAGCGACAGGAACGCGACGAGTTGTTCGCCAGCAGGTTGTGATGGTAGGTCGCCGACGAACCGCCCCACTGGCATCCGTAGCCGCGTACGCCTTTCACATGTCCGGCACGGTACAGTCCTTCGCTGACGATGCACCACTGCACGGTGTGGAAGTGGTCGTCGAAGGTGTTGAGGTTCTCTTCCGCCGACCAGCTGAACGAGCAGTGGTCGATGATGAAGTTCGTGCAGTTCTCCGCACCGAGGGCATTGGCAGACAGCTGATGTCCGCCGGCATCCTGATTGCCCACCCGGAAACGTACGTGGCGGATGATGAAGTTCCGCGAGCCTCCCAGGTTCACCTTGTTCTTCGAGATGCAGATGCCGTCGCCCGGTGCCGTCTGTCCGGCGATGGTGAAGTTTTGCTTGTTGCAGCGCAACGGCGCCACCAGGTCGATGGTGCCCGACACGACAAAGACCACCGTGAAGTCACTCGGATAGCGGTTCAACGCCCACCGCAGCGAACCGACGGTCTTCCCTTCGGCATCGTCTTGCAGGTTGGTCACCGTGACGACCTTGCCTCCTCTTCCACCGGACGCATACTTGCCGAAGCCCTCCGCCGTCGGGAATGCCTTCAGCGTCCGTTCTCCCGCAGTCAGTGCACGCACGGCACGGCTCGTTGCTCCCACAGCCGAGACGGCTTTCACCGTATAGATGTGTCCTTCTGCCTGGTCCACCCGGCATGAAGTCCCCTCAACGGCGGTCAGGTAGTTGCCGTCGCAGAACACCAGATAACCTGCTGCATCGGGTACGGCAGCCCAAGTCAGGTCGTTTCCCGTCTGCTCTGCCCACGCCGGACCTTCCACCGGACGGTAGTAGTCGTTCACACGGAAGTCTGTTCCGCCGGACATCACGGCAAACACGGTCTCGGGAGTCAGCCGACGTGCGTCCTCCTCGGACAACTGACGACTCCATGCCACCCGTCCGCTGACATCTGCCGGAGCACCTTTTGCATCCAGGCTGCCGGACTCGGCAAAGTCAGCAGTCGCCCCGTTGCCGTTCCACTCGCGCCAGCCCTTGGCATGGATATGCGCACCCAGCCGGCAACCGATGAAATAGGAAGCCGCCTGCTCCTTCCACGGACGTCCCAGGTAGTAACTTCCAGCAGGCACGTCGCGGTCCGCCGTCAGGTTGCAGTTGCGGAAGATGTAGCCATAATGAAGAGGTTTGCCGTCAGCAGCCGGTTCCGTCGTATGGGCACACTCGGCAGGAGCCGTCAGGTATCCTCCTCCCTTCACGGAATGAATCGTGCAATGGTCGTAATACATCAGCCCGTCCCCGTAAATAAAGTCGACAGCCCCTTCGATGCGGCAGTTCTGCAAGTAGGCGTACGCACCGTTCTTCGTGCGCTGCGTGTCCTGGTATCCGGTGAAACGGCAGTCGCGGTAGACCTGACGTGCCCCGGCGATGAAGTGCGCCTCCGCCTGCCCGACATTGCCTGCCGTATTGCGCACGGTGAGGTTCTCCATGTAGAAGTCGTCGCCGTAGCATTGCAAGGTCGTGATGTCGCGGAAGTTCCGGTAAGGGCTGTTCTTGCCCCGGTTACGGTCGTTGGTGAGGACCACTCCGTCGCGGCTTTCTCCCAGCAGGCTGATGAGCTTGCCCTTGGGCAGGTTCACCCGCTCGGCATAGACTCCGTTCTTCACAAAGATGAGGTGCCGGTCTCCGTCCGCCGGACAAGCATTCACGGCTTCCTGCAGGGTACGGTAGTCTCCACTCCCGTCCGCTGCCACAACCGTGACGAACGAGCGAGCCTCCAACGGGGCTGCCCACCAGCAGGCGAGCAGTCCCACGCATAGGATATTCATTTTCATAAGGATGTTCTGTTACTGTTCTTTTGATTGTATCTAAGACGCGGCGTGGTGTCCGAAGCTTAGTCTCACGCCTGAGATTTAACCTCTTTTTCACGCTCCGCCGACGCTGCCCTGCCTCACGGCTTGGCTTCCACCTCGGGTGTACAGTCCACGAAGTCGATGTGTGACGAGAGCTTGCCGTCAATCTGCCGGTACACCCGTCCGCCGTCCACCTTGAACGACACACGTTCGAAGCGGAGGTTGCGTCCGTCGGATATCTCCACGGTATTGTCAGGCGAAGTCAGTTCGGCATCTTCCAACACCAGACCGTCCATGTCGTGAATGCGGATGAGCTGTCCAGAGTTCGAGGTGACGCGCGAGATGCGTACGTCCGTTGCCGGCGATTCGGGGATGCCGCTGACCTTGAGGAAGTGGGTCGCGTCCTCCACCACGACATCGCTGATGCGGACCTGACGGTAGAACGGCGTGAAACGGTCCGGCTCGACCCACGCACGTCCTGCCAGTGAACCGACGTACTGACTGGAGCCCAGCATGTCAAAGTGGATGGCAGTGGCATGCAGGTTCATGCGGATGCGCTCATAGTAGAGCTGTTCGCCTCCTCCGCCCCGCGGACGTCGTGTCTTGAAGCGCAGCCCGACGTCTGTGCCCTGGAACACACAGTCGTGGGCATACACGTTGCGTATCACTCCGGCAGTCTCGCTGCCACAGGTGATGCCGCCGTGACCGGTCAGCGCGAGGTTGTAGCGCAAGACGATGTTCTCACTCGGACGGTTCACCCGCAGACCGTCTATCCCCCGTCCTGCCTTCAGCGTGAAACAGTCGTCTCCGGCTGAAATCGTGTTGTACTCGATCAGCACGTTGCGGCACGACTCGATGTCCATGCCGTCGCCCGTAGGGATGCCGGCGGAGTTCACCGTCACGCCACGGATGATGACCCCGTCGCAGTAGGTAGGCACGATGTTCCAGAACACCGAACGTTCCAGGCTCACGCCTTCGATGAGGACATTGCGGCAGTTGACTGGTCCGATGAAGGTTGGCAGGAAGACCGCCGTGCCGTCATGCCCGTCATAGATGCGTTCGGTGGCAGGCTTGTCATAGGCAATGTAGCGGTCAAAGTCGCCATAGCCGATGTTCTGTTTCAGGATGGGGCAGTCGCGCTCGGGACCGATGAGCCGTCCCTTTCCGGTCAAGGCGATATTCTCCTGTCCGCACGCATAAACGAAGCTGCCGAGCGACATCCCCTCGACGCCCGCACTGCGGGTGAAGACCACGGGCAGGTAATCTTCCACCCGTCCGCTGAAGTGCAGCTCGGCTCCCTCAGACAGATGCAGGTTGACGCGGCTTTTCAGTTCGATGCGTCCCACGTTCCACACACCGGACGGCACGATGACCGTCCCTCCTCCCCGTCGGCTGGTCTCGTCGATGGCCTGTTGGATGGCAACGGATGCCAGCCGGTGCTGCTGCAGTTCCTGTGCGGTCAGCGTCCGCGTATGGTCCGGAAAGACGGGACGTGTGAGTTGGGGCATCTCAAACGGGGCACGGATGGGTGCCAAGGTGTCGGGCATACAAGCTGCGCCCACCTGGTCGGCAGTCGGGATGACAGCCTGGGTCTGTGCAGGCAACGGGAGGCAGGCTCCTGCCCACAGACAGGCGGCAACAGCCATCGCCCGCAGCGCACGCATCGGCGTACGGAAAGGGATTGTCGGTTTCATGTTTTCGATAGTTTTATGCAACTGTCGCAAGCTCCAGTTGTGGTTAACAATTCAGTAGAGAATAATTTTGACGGGACAAAAGTAGGCAACTGCGGGAGAAGATGCAACTTTCGTGACCCGTATATACACAGACGACGCAGGATGAGCGGTCATGTTCACCCTGCGTCGTCTTCTTTTCCCGTTCCGGGCTACGGACAGCTTACTTCAACAGGCTATCCAGGTACTTATAGAACTCGGGATCTTCGCCGACAACGACTTTGGCAATCTTGCCTTCCTTGTCGAGCACAATCTTGGTGGGATAGCCTTCGATGGCATACATCACGCTGATGTCCGGGTCGCCGGCATTGCGTACGTGAATCCACGGGAGTGCATGGGTCTCGACGGCAGCCTTCCAGGAGTCTTCGGTGTCATTGCAGTCGATGCCGACAATCTCCAGCTTGTTCTTGTACTTCTCATAGTACTTCTTCATGTCGGGCATGCCCTTGATGCACCATCCGCACCAGCTTCCCCAGAAGTCGAGCACGACATACTTACCGCCGCGCAACGAAGAAAGCGTAAAGTCCTTGCCGTTGATATCCTTCAGAGTGAAGTCGGGAGCTTCGGCGCCCTCCTTGATTTTCTCTTTGGCGGCTTCGCGTGCCATCGCCTTGTCATTGTTCGTCTTCATGACGTCATAGACGGACGACAAGACACCCGTACGTACCGGTTCGGCGATTGCGCCCAGCAGTTCATGGATGCTCTTTACCGAACGTACGTTGAGCAACGCCAACAGGGCTGCATCCTGGTCGGCATGTTGCTTCACGAAGTCCACATGGATTTGCTCCATCTCGTCCTGCCATCCTTCCACCGGAGCATAAGCCTGCATGATGGAGTCGCGTCCTACGCCCTGCTTGCCCATATCCCTGCACAGCTTGCTCACGGAGTCAATCTTGGCTTCATAAGGCTTCAGCTGAGTCAGCAGGGTATTGTAAGCTTCATAGACGGGGGAACCGCCCAGTGTATAGTTATCCAGCGTTCCGGTCAGCGTCAGGGGAGCACCCGGAACAAGAATAAAGTTGACACCCTTCATCATTACCGGACGAATCTTGCCATCGGCATCGGGTACCGGGGTCTTCCACGGACGGATGGTGACACCCTTCACCACGCTGTCGCCCACATTGACGACGAACTTGCCTTGCGGAGCGGCAATCGTATCCATCTTTACATCGTCCTGGCTGCGTGAACCGAACGGGTAGGAATAGACGATGATGCTGTCGGCATCCAGGTCGGTCAGTTCACCACTGATCTCATCGTGTTGGGGAGCTGCACAGGCTGCGAGCAGGCATCCTCCCATCAAATAGCTGAATAATCGTTTCATGGTTGCTTCATGTTTTATTTTTGCGGCTGTAAAGGAACAAAAAAATATGACATCTCAAAGCACTTTGAAGCACGTTTTTTCTTTCCATCGCGTCCTTGGCGTACATCCACCGCATCAAAGTAAGGGACAGACCCGGCTAAACCGCCACTTAGACAGACCTAAGTATAATACTTTGGCACCCTAAGTATAATACTTAGGCAGGCTAAGTATAATACTTTGGTCTGTCTAAGGCCGGCTTGTTCCAGGTCTGTCCCTGTGTTGGAAGAGGGAGAAGTCCCTCCGTCCGTCCAGTCTCCTGCGGGTTCTATGCCTCGCGGCGGATGTAGTCGATAATCCACTCGCCCACTTCCTTCGTGCCGTATCGGGCTCCACCTTCCACCTGGATTTCGGGTGTGCGCACGTTGGCATCCAGGGAAGCATCGACGGCACGGCGGATGAGCGCGCCTTCTTCCTTCCGGTCAAAATACTCAAAGAGCATCGCCACCGAAAGGATTTGTGCCACCGGATTGGCAATGTTCAGTCCGGCTGCCTGCGGCCACGAACCGTGGATGGGTTCAAAAACCGGCGTGCTCTCCCCGGTCGATGCCGACGGCAAGAGTCCCATTGAACCGCTGATGACAGAGCCTTCATCGGTCAGGATGTCGCCGAAGGTGTTCTCCGTCACCATCACGTCAAAGAAGGTCGGCTCCTGAATCATGCGCATGGCGGCGTTGTCGACATACATGTAGTCCGTGGTCACTTCAGGATAGGCGGGTGCCATCTCCTGGGCTATCTGACGCCACAGACGGGAGGATGCCAGCACGTTCGCCTTGTCGACCACGGTGAGGTGGCGGCGGCGCTTCATGGCATACTCAAAGCCGACTTTCAGGATGCGTTCAATCTCGGGACGGGTGTAGTAGTTCGTATCGTAGGCTTTGTCATTGTCCTGATACTTCTCACCGAAGTACATGCCTCCGGTGAGCTCGCGGATGCAGATGAAGTCGGCCCCCTCGACCAGCTCCTTGCGCAAGGGCGATTTGTGGAGCAGGCACTTGAACGTCTGCACGGGACGGATGTTGGCGAAAAGTCCCAGCTTCTTGCGCATTGCCAGCAGCCCCTGTTCCGGACGAACCTTCGCCGTGGGGTCATTGTCGAACTTCGGGTGTCCGACAGCAGAGAAGAGCACGGCATCGGCACGCCGGCACGCCTCGTAGGTCGCCTCGGGGAAGGGGTCGCCCACCTTGTCGATGGCATCGGCTCCACAGAGTGCATATTCATAGTTCACGCTGTGCCCGAACTTCTCGCACACGGCTGTCATCACATTCACACCCTGCACGGATATCTCAGGGCCAATGCCGTCGCCGGCCAATACTGCTATTTTAAATTCCATACTGTTGTAAGTTTGTGAGTGTTTTGGATTGCAAAAATACGTATTATTTCAGTTCAACTCATTCCCTGGTCCCCCTTCAATCAGGTTCAGCATCTTGACCGTCGCCTTGATGGCAGCTTCCGTCTGGTCGGCATCAAAGCCACGGGTACGGAACACCTTGCCGTTGTAGCTCCAGGTGATGACTGTCTGCACAAAGGCATCGGTCCGTCCGCCGGGCGGGATGCTGACGGCATAGTTGGTCAACATGGGGAAGGTGCGTCCCAGCGTTACCTTATATATCTTGCGCAAGGCACGCACAAAGGCGTCATACTGTCCGTCTCCGCTGGAGCTCTCTTCGTATTCGCGTCCGTCGATTTCCATCTTGATGGTCGCCATCGGCTTCAGCCCGTAGGCGAGGTTGACGATGTAGCTCTTCAGCTTCACGCGGTCGCCCTTCACGCCGTGCTTCAGCACATCGCTCACGATGTAGGGCAGGTCCTCCTGTGTGACCAGCTCCTTCTTGTCGCCCAGCTCGATGATGCGTTCCGTCACCTTGCGCATCGACTCTTCGTCCAGCTCCAGTCCCAGGTCTTCGAGGTTCTTGCGGATGTTCGCCTTGCCGCTGGTCTTGCCCAGGGCATATTCGCGCTTGCGTCCGAAACGCTCGGGCAGAAGGTCGTTGCAGTAGAGGTTGTTCTTGTTGTCGCCGTCGGCATGCACTCCTGCCACCTGCGTGAAGACGTTCTCGCCGACGATGGGCTGGTTGGGCGGGATGGAGATGCCGGAGTATGACTCCACCACTCGGCTCACATCGTTGAGCTTCTCTTCATGGATGTTCGTGACGGCACTGAAATGGTCCTTCAGAATCGCCTGCACGCTGGCAAGTGGCGCATTGCCTGCCCGCTCGCCCAGTCCGTTGATGGTCGTGTGTAGTCCCTTGGCACCGCTCAGGACGGCAGCCAGCACATTGCTCACCGCCAGGTCATAGTCGTTGTGCGCGTGAAAGTCGAAGTGCAGGTCGGGGTAACGCTTCTTCATCTTGCGGAAATACTCAATGACCTGCAAGGGGTTGAGAATGCCCAACGTGTCGGGCAGCATGTAGCGGCGGATGCTGGTCCCGGTCAGTCCGTCCATCAGCTGGAACACATAGTCGGGCGAATCCTTCATGCCGTTGCTCCAGTCCTCCAGGTAGATGTTGACGGCGATGCCCATCTCGTCCGCCATACGGACCACGGCACGGATGTCGGCAATGTGCTCCTCGGGTGTCTTGCCCAACTGCCCGAGGCAATGCTTGAGCGACCCCTTGGTGAGCAGGTTGATGACCTTCCCTCCTGCCTGACGAATCCAACGCAACGACGTTCCACCGTCAACAAAGCCCAGCACCTCCACCCGGTCGAGCATGCCGTGGCGTGCCGCCCACTCGCAAATGCCATGCACGGCTTTCATCTCGCCGTCAGACACCCGGGCGGAAGCCACCTCGATGCGGTCCACCTTCACTTCCTCAAGCAACAGCCGCGCAATCATCAGTTTCTCATGGGGCATGAACGATACGCCGCTGGTCTGTTCGCCGTCGCGCAGCGTCGTGTCCATGATTTCTATTTGAGGATGATTTTCCATGTATGTCGGTTTACTGTTTCTTCTCCCACGCTTCAATCTTGTCCCGGCTTTCCACCAGGAAGTCGATGTCGTCCAGGCCGTTCATCAGGCAATGCTTCTTGTAGGCATTGATTTCAAACGATTCGCTCTTGCCCGTCGCCCGATTGGTGATGGTCTGCGCGGGAAGGTCGACCACGACTTCCGTCTTCGGGTCGGCATAGATGCTGTCGAACAGCTCCTTCAGGAAGGGTTCGCTCACGACCACGGGGAGGACGAAGTTGTTCAGCTCGTTGTTCTTGTGGATGTCGGCAAAGAAGCTCGAAACGACCACGCGGAAGCCATAGTCGGCAATCGCCCAGGCTGCATGCTCGCGGCTGGAACCGGAACCGAAGTTCTTGCCTGCCACGAGGATTTGTCCGCCGTAGGTCGGGTCGTTCAACACAAAGTCGGGGTTGGGAGTGCCGTCGGCACGGTAACGCCAGTCGCGGAAGAGGTTGTCGCCGAACCCTTCGCGCGTCGTGGCTTTGAGGAAACGTGCGGGGATAATCTGGTCGGTATCGACATTCTCCAACGGAAGGGGTACGCACGTGCTGGTGATGATATTGAATTTCTGTTTCATTGTTGTATACTTTTAAATGACCGATTGGGGACTTGGGCTAAAGCAGTTCACGCGGGTCGGTGATGACACCGGTCACTGCGGCTGCGGCTGCCACCAGCGGACTGGCAAGCAACGTCCGCGAACCGGGACCCTGCCGTCCCTCGAAGTTACGGTTGCTGGTCGACACGGCATATTTCCCTGCCGGAATCTTGTCGTCGTTCATGGCGAGACAGGCGGAACAGCCCGGCTGACGGATGGCAAAGCCTGCCTCCTCGAGCACCCGGTCAAGTCCTTCCTCGCGTATCTGCTCAGCCACCATCCACGAACCGGGCACCAGCCACGCCGTGATGTGTGCCGCCTTGTGCCGGCCTTTCACCAACGAGGCGAACGCACGGAAGTCCTCGATGCGTCCGTTGGTGCAGGCTCCCAGGAAGACGTAGTCGACCGGCTTGCCCAACAGCTGTTCGCCGGGTTGGAAGCCCATGTAGTGCATCGACTTCTCGAACGAAGCCTTCTCCACCTCGCTCATCGTGTCGGTCGTGGGGATGTGACCGGTGATGCCCATGCCCATGCCGGGGTTGGTCCCGTAGGTAATCATCGGCTCGATGTCCGCCGCATCAAAGCGCACCTCCTTGTCAAACACGGCATCCTCATCGCTCTTCAGCGTCCGCCAGTAGGCCAGCGCCTTGTCCCAGTCGGCACCCTTCGGTGCATATTCACGTCCGCGGATGTAGGCGAACGTCGTCTCGTCGGGAGCGACCATGCCGCCCCGTGCTCCCATCTCGATGGAGAGGTTGCACAGCGTGAGGCGTCCCTCCATCGTCAGGCTGCGCACCGCCTCGCCGGCATACTCCACAAAGTAGCCGGTAGCTCCGCTGGTGGTCATCCGGGACATCATGTAGAGTGCCAGGTCCTTTGCCGTGACACCCCGTCCCAGGCGTCCATCGACGGTGATGCGCATGGTCTTGGGACGTGTCTGGAGGATGCACTGCGAGGCGAGCACCATCTCGACCTCACTCGTCCCAATGCCGAATGCCACGGCTCCCATGGCTCCGTGCGTCGAGGTATGGGAGTCTCCACAGACGATGGTCATGCCGGGCAGGGTGAGTCCGCGTTCCGGACCGACGACGTGGATGATGCCGTTCTTGGGATTCATCATGCCGAAGTGTGTCAGCCCGAAGTCTGCGGCATTCTTTGCCAGCGTGTCCACCTGGGTACGCGACACGGGGTCCTCGATGGGCTTGTCCTGGTCATGCGTCGGCGTGTTATGGTCGGGCATGCAATAGATGCGTTCGGGACGGAAAGGTTTCAGACCGCGTGCCCGCAACCCGGCAAAGGCCTGCGGACTGGTCACCTCGTGACAGTACAAGCGGTCGATGTATAACTGTGTGGGACCGTCGGCAACTTGTTGCACCACGTGTGCGTCCCAGATTTTGTCGAATAATGTATTCATTGAGGTATGTTTGTAGGGGGACGCACAAGCGGTGCGTCCGATTCTTGAAAATCCTAGTGTTTGAACTTGTTGATACAGTCGATGTAAGCCTCTACCGAAGCCGCCACGATGTCGGTGTTCGCACCGAAGCCGTAGTAGACGTGTCCATCATACTCCACCTGCATGTGCACCTTGCCCACATCGTCGCTGCCCTTGCTGATAGCTTGGATGGTGAACTCCTTCAGCACCATCTGGCGGTCGATGATTTTCTTCAACGCACGGATGGCAGCGTCCACCGGACCGTTGCCCGTAGCGGCAGCTTCAAACTTCTCTCCCGAGATGTTCACCCCGAGGCTTGCCACGGAGCGTACTCCCACGCCACTGGTCACCTGGAGGTATTCCAACTTGATGCGGTGGTTCTCCGAACGGTCAGCCCCTGCCAGCATGAGCACATCGTCGTCGTTGATTTCCTTCTTCTTGTCCGCCAGCTTCAGGAAGGCATCATACACCTTGTCGAGCTTATCCGGCGCCAGCTCCACGCCCATCACCTGCAGACGGTGTTTCAAGGCAGCACGTCCGCTGCGGGCGGTGAGCACGATGGCGTTGTCGTCGATGCCCACATCCTTGGGGTCGATAATCTCATAGGTCTGCACGTTCTTCAGCACACCGTCCTGGTGGATGCCCGACGAGTGTGCGAAGGCGTTGCGTCCGACAATCGCCTTGTTGGGCTGCACGGGCATGTTCATCAGGCTGGAGACCATGCGGCTCGTAGGGTATATCTTCTGGGTGTTGATGTTGGTCTCGATGTCGATGTCCTTGTGGCACTTCACAATCATGGCAATCTCCTCGAGCGAAGTGTTTCCGGCACGCTCGCCGATACCGTTGATGGTCACCTCCACCTGACGAGCCCCGTTGAGCACACCGCTGATGGTGTTGGCAGTCGCCATGCCGAGGTCGTTGTGACAGTGTGTGGAGAGGATGGCGCGGTCGATGCCGTCGACATGCTCCATGAGGTACTTGATCTTTTCACCATACTCGCCCGGCAGACAGTAGCCCGTCGTGTCGGGGATGTTGACCACCGTAGCACCTGCCTTGATGACCGCCTCCACCACCCGGGCGAGGTATTCGTTCTCCGTCCGTCCGGCATCCTCGGCATAGAACTCCACATCGTCGACAAAACGACGTGCATACTTCACGGCAGCCACCGCACGCTCGATGATTTCTTCCCGGTTGGAGTTGAACTTGTAACGGATGTGTGAGTCGGACGTGCCGATGCCGGTGTGGATACGCTTGCGCTTGGCGTACTTCAGCGCCTCGGCAGCCACGTCGATGTCCTTCTCCACCGCACGGGTCAGCGCACAGATGGTGGGCCAGGTCACTGCCTTGGAGATTTCCACCACTGAATTGAAGTCTCCGGGACTGGAGATGGGGAATCCTGCCTCGATGATATCCACTCCCAGTGCTTCCAACTGGCGTGCCACCTGAATCTTTTCCACGGTGTTCAACTGACAGCCGGGCACCTGTTCACCATCGCGAAGGGTGGTATCGAAAATAAAAAGTCTGTCACTCATAGTATATTTGTTTTTTAAGTTTCGCACAGCTCACAAAATCAAAAAGCCTTTCGCACCCGGAAGTGAGAAAGGCTTTCATGTATCTTCATCGTCATACACGATTCTAAGCGCAACACCCACTTCCGCCGACCTTCGCCAGTAGAATAATGGAAATGTTCAGACCTAGAATATGCAGACTGTTCTGTATCATACTTTTTTCGTTTTACGGATGCAAAAGTAACGGTTTATTTGATATATCAAAAATAATATGTTACTTTTTTATCGCGTTTTCTTTAATTCTGTCAGAACGTATTGTTTTTTCACCAGCATTCCCTTCCCTTCTGACAAAATGTCAAACGAATCGCTCCACAGAGAGCATGCTCGCACCAAAATACGATTGGGTGGATTCCGAGGCCCTTCTCAGGCTATTCGCAAAATACACCTTGCTATCGATTCGCCGGAAAAGGTATCCTGATGGAACATCCGGAAGGCATCCGGCTTTCACGCGAACAGCCCCCGCTCCCAATCCAACGCATTTTATTACCTTCCAATTTGTTGACACGGCACTCCTTCCAGCGAACGAAACCCGGTGTTTTTGCGTTTCATTTTCCAAAGATTTGACTTCCGCGGACGAAACAATCGTGTTTGGCAGGTGAAACTATATTGTTTGACGCCTCAAACTATATTGTTTGGCGCGCGAAACAATATTGTTCCGGGCACGTTTTGTCTGTTTTTCGAAAATGAAATGTATAGTTTTCTAAAATCAAAGGCTTTTTCCGTGCGTTTCGTTTGCAATCATTCACGTTTCGTCTCCAGATTATCGGATTTTTGAAAAGTACGCGTTAGCTGAAAAGGACGATTGAACGAAATCTGTCAAGCAGAAGAAGGGAAATGATTACTTTTTGGTAAAAGGGTAAACACAGGCTACCCTTCCGCAAAAAAGATTCGGGGAGAGGGTATCCATTTGTCCGTACGGAGTGTTTTATGAGTAAACATCCGAAAATTTTTAATCTTTAAACGCTACCGATATGCAATTAATTTTTAGAAAGAGGAGGAAACGGCTACATGTCCGTCTGCTGACGTGGGTCTGCCTCATCCTGTTCCAGGCAGCAGCCTACGGACAGTCTCTCGACCAAGGGAATCCCATCACCTATTCTTGTAAAGACGAAAACCTGGCTGATGCCCTCCGTCAGTTGGAACGCCTGTCGAACTTCTACCGTCTGCAATTCACGTATGAGGATGTGGCAGACTACCGGACCAGCCTTGCGCTGAACAAAGCCACCATGAGCGAAGCGCTGCAGGCAGCCCTGCAAGGGACGGAGCTGAAATTCGACGTGGATGGACGGTTTATCCAGGTATTCCGGAAGCAACTGTCCAAGGTAGGACAGGGAAATGCCGTGAACGGCACGGTCGTTGATGAGACGGGTGCGCCCATGGTGGGAGTTGCCATCCGCAGACAGGGCAGCAAGGACGGGGTTGTCACCGACCTCGACGGACACTTCACCCTGCCGCTCCCCACAGGACAAGCCATCCTGGAAGCGACGTTCATCGGCAAAAAGACCGTGACGCGCAAGGTGCGCCGGGGCGAAGAGGTGAAACTGGTCCTGGAGGATGACTCCCAACTGATGGACGAAGTGGTCGTCACCGGCTACCAACAGCTGGACCGCCGCCACCTGACCAGCGCGGTGACTTCCGTCAAGATGGACGACATACGGGTGCTCGGGACCAGCAACCTGTCGCAAATGCTGGAAGGGAAGATTCCGGACATGATTGTCAGCACCAACAGCAGCGACATCAATGCCACTCCCCGGCTGCGCATCCGGGGTACATCGACCATCATCGGAAACCGGGAACCGCTGTGGGTGGTCGACGGCATCATCGTGACAGACCCGGTGGAACTCTCGCCCGACGTACTCAACGACCCGGACTATGTAAACCGTATCGGTAATGCCATCTCGGGCATCAACCCGCAGGACATCGAACGCCTCGACGTCCTCAAGGATGCCGCTGCCACGGCACTCTATGGAACGAAAGCCGCCAACGGCGTCATCGTCATCACAACCAAGAAAGGACGGGTCGGAAAGCCGACAGTATCTTACAGCGGACAGGCGACCTTCCGCCGTCGGCCCTACTACAGCGACCCGCGCATCGACCTGATGGACTCCAGGGAACGCATCGGGTTCTCGCAACACCTCGTCGACATCCACTACGACTATCCGTCGGACATACCTCTCGTCGGCTATGAGGCAGCCCTGAAGAAACTCTACAACAGGAACTACACGGAAGAGGAGTTCCAGGCTGAGGTGGCACGCCTGCAGACGATGAACACCGACTGGTTTGACATCCTGACGCACAACTCCTTCTCCCAGAACCACAACGTGAGCATCTCCGGCGGTTCCAACAACATCCGCTACTATAGCTCGGCGGGATATACCGACGAAAACGATGTCGTGAAGGGAACGACCAACCGACGCTATACGGGGAACATCAAGCTGAACATGGTGCTCAGCCCCAAGTTTCAGGCAGAGTTCAGCCTGAGCGGATACCAGAACGACAAGAAGTATCCCCAGACGAGCCTCAACCCCATCGATTATGCCTACAACACCAGCCGCGCCATCCCGGCATACAACGAGGATGGCTCGTACGCCTTCTACAAGAAGCCTGCCAGTGACACCAGCTACATGGACTTCAACATCCTGAACGAGCTGGCCAACAGCGGACAGAGCCAGAGCACCAACGGACTGACCGCCACCCTGAACCTGCGCTACGACGTGACCGACTGGGCATTCATCAACGCCATCCTGTCCGGGACGACCACACGCTCCGGTCTGGAAGGCTATTGGGGTGAACGCTCGTTCCACGTGGCAGCCTTGCGCAAGTGTGAGTATGGAGAAGTGCCGCCCAAAGACCGGAGCGAACTGCCCTACGGCGGAGAGCTGAACACACAATCCACCTCCAACAAGAGTTACACCGCCCGTCTGCAAGGCAACATCAGCAAGACACTCGGCAGTGACGGACAGCACTACCTGAACATCGCCCTGGGTGCTGAGGCACAGTCCTCCCACTACAACTCCTACGCCAACACGGAACGGGGTTACTATCCCGACCGTGGACGCAGCTTCGTGGAAAATCTCACCAATGACTACCAGCAATACAATGCCTGGCTGCTGGGAAACCATCCCACCATCACAGACAACCGCACGAACTTGCTGGCAGCCTATGCGACAGCATCCTACAGTTTTCGCAACTTTTTCACCGTGAATGCCAATGCACGGTACGACGGCTCCAACCAGTTCGGCAGCCGGAGCAACGAGAAGCTGCTCCCGGTGTGGTCCGTGTCCGGCATGGTCGACCTGAGCGAAGTCTTTCCCCTGAAGAAAGCGTGGGACCAGATAGACGGCCTCACCTTCAAAGCCTCCTACGGCGAACAGGGAAACATGCTCAACGGACAAAGCCCCGAACCCATCCTGAAGAAAGGTTCCATGAACTCCTATTACAACGAACTGACCTCGACCATCTCGACTTTCGCCAACCCGGACCTGCGGTGGGAAAAGACGCGTACGGTCAACCTTTCGCTTGAAGGCTCCTTCTTCCGGAACCGCGTACAGCTGCAATTCGAGTATTACCACAAGCGTACGGGCGATGCCTTCATGAACAAGGTGATTTCCGATGTCAACGGCTTTGACTCCTACGTCATCAACTCCGGCACGATGGTGAACCGCGGCTACAACTTCAATGCAACCTTTGTTCCTGTCCGCACCCCGTCGTTCAACTGGATTCTGTCAGGCTCCCTCTCCCACGTGACCAATGAGATGCTGACGGCTCCGGGCTCCCAAGCCTATACGCTGGATTCGTTCCTCTCCGGCGAAGCTGTCGTCAAGGGATATGCCATCGGCACCTTCTGGTCTTACCGCTTCCTGGGACTGAATCCTCTGAACGGAGGTCCGTTGTTCGATGACGGAGAAGAGCGCATCAGCGAGCTGGAAACCATGTCGCCCTATGAGACCTATACGACCATCCTGGAACCCTCCGGTCCACGCGAGCCGACAGTCACCGGCAGCATCAACAACACCTTCACCTACAAAGCCTGGCGTCTGAATGTCGGGCTGTATTACAGCATGGGCGCCAAGACCCGCCTGTTCCGTGTGTTTGACAACTATGTCAACGGCTACTCATCGGAGAAGAACATGAACCGCGTCTTGCTGTCCGCCTGGCAGAAACCCGGCGATGAAGCGTACACACAGATTCCCGCCGTCATGGGCAAGGCATCCAACGGCTACTACGACTACTGGCGTCACTGGAGCTCGCTGTATTCCGGCGCCCGGTTCCATGAAGTGCCCTGGGACATGTATGACTACTCCAATGCCCGTGTGGCAAGCGGCAACTACCTGAAAGTACAAAGTCTCTCGCTGACCTACGAACTGCCCAAACGTGTCCTTGATGCCTGGAAGATGCAGCGCGTCGCCCTGACACTGGAGGCCACCAACCTCTACACCTTCTGCGACAGCCGACTGAAAGGACAGACACCGACCCAGGGCGGTTTCAGCGAAGTGCAGCTCACCGACACCCCGACCTACACGCTGGGACTCAACATCAACTTCTAACTTCTAATGACTGACCTTATGAAACACTATATCTGCTGCCTCCTGGCTCTCCTGAGCTGTGGCGCGTTCTCCGGCTGCTCCGACTTCCTGGAGGAACAGTCGCAAGACAAATATTACATCTCTTCCTATGCAGACCTGGACGAGCTGCTCATCGGCGACTGCTACCTCCGGACCAAAGCGTCCCAACCCCTCGCCTCGTCGCCCGACATCGGCTACTTCCTGCCGTATATCTGTGACGAAATCGAAGAGCAGAACGGTACCTTCTCACAGACGTTCGACGACCATGAATCCATCTTCGGCTACTTCACCTGGCAGGACCGTGTGGGTGCGACGGAAGATGATTCCGGCTTCAAATCGGAAAATGGTACGTGGAAAGAGACCTACCGCCTTATCAACGTAGCCAACAACATCATCAACGAAGTACCCAAGATTCCCCAGGCAACCGCACAGGAGAAAGCCGGCGCCCTCCGCGTCAACGGTGAAGCACACTTCCTGCGTGCCTTGTACTACTTCTGGCTAGTCAACCTCTACGCCAAGCCTTATCAACCCTCTTCCGCCCGAACGGACCTGGGAGTCCCCATCAAAGTATTCCCGGAAGTGAAGGACCAACGCTTCCGCCGCAACACCGTGCAGGAAGTCTACGACCAGATACTTGCCGACCTGCAGGTGGCTGAAAGCAGCCTGAACCAGTCAGAACCCCGCAAGACCATCTACCGGGCAGACAGCACGGCGGTCAACCTGTTGCTGAGCCGTGTCTACCTCTACATGCAACGGTGGGAAGATGCCAGCCGCTACGCCGACAAAGTCCTCCGGGCGCCCCACACCCAGCTGGAGAACCTGAATACAGCCGAAGAAGCCTTCCTGCGCAAAGACAATCCGGAAGTCCTCTTCTCCATGGGCGGCTCGGACGTGACCTGCACCATGTGCAACAGCTGGAAGAGCTTCCGCGTGTCGCATGACCTCTACCAAACGTATGCCGACGAAGACCTGCGCAAGACGCAGTGGTGGTGGACGTATGAAGACTTCGTGGGTGACATCAAACCGAAAATGCCCTACAAGGCAACCGTTGAAACGACAAGTCAGGAATACTACTATTACGGCTACAACTGGGCTTCAAATGGAGCCTTGGCAGAAGTGTCCGACCGCTTCCTGTTCCGCACCGCCGAAGCTTATCTGAACAAGGCGGAAGCAGAAGCCTACCTGGGACACGACGGCATCGCCCGAGACATCATCAACCGGTTGCGCATGAACCGTTACCAGACAGGCAGCGACTACCAGCTGACAGAGAGTGGCGACAAGCTGATTGAAGCCATCCGCGACGAACGCCGCCGGGAACTGGCACTGGAGGGGCATCGCTGGTTCGACCTGCGCCGCTATGCCGTGTGCGCCGTGCATCCCCAATCGAAAGAAATCGTGCATGAATACACACTGTTCGAGAGCCGCAACTCCACCACCATGACAGAACGGCGACGCTATGTGCTGAAGGCGAATGACCCCGCCTACACCCTGCCTATCCCCAACGAGGTGCTGGAGTTCAACACCGGCATGCAGAACAACGAACATCCCCGTCGTGACTACACACTCATCCCTATCCATTAACCCTAGAAGACAATCCGTATGAAACCATATACCTTCTACTTGGCCGGTCTGCTGACCCTGGGAGCATTGGGCTCCTGCAGCGACGACGACGTCCTCTCCGGAGAGACCGACCCCCGCAGCTCCTATTTTATGCCCGACGAGCAAGATACCAGCGCCGAAGCTGAACTCCGCAGGCAGTTCTTTGCCAAGGAGGGGAGCTACCTGCTCTTCAACGACACCCTGCGCTACGAACCGCTGGGCGTCGACCGCTACGGAGAGACACAATACCTCCTCGAAAAGCTTGACCTGGACTATGTCATTGGCGGTGTGCGTTCCTCCAAGAAGTATCACTTCGTGTTCCTGAACACCGACCGTGAAAAGCAGGATGCAGTCAAGTTCCTGCAAACCTATGTGCTCCCCCACCTCAGCACCCGGCTACGCCCCTACTCCTGGTTTGTCCTGAAGACACTGACGGAAGAGTTTTTGAATGACTTGACCGAGCTGAAGACTTTTGCCGGAGAAAGAGCGACCGCCATTGCCGTGGGAGACATCTCAATCGCCACGGACGAAGACAAGCTGTCTCTGTCCAGGGAAATCATGACAACCGTCATGGGCAACATCCTCTCGGGCGTCGACAAGCCCATGACTCCGTTCTATGAACCGGGCAACGGGCTCTACGGAAATTACTTCGACTATGAGACCGACGAGGACAATATGGAGACCCTGTTGCAACACGGTTTCCTCGTACGTGGACTCAGCATCTGGAGCAATGCTGAAGCCAACGGGATTTATCCCAAGCAGGTACAGGATGTGACCTCCTACGTCAAGCTCTGCCTGAGTTCCACCCCCGAAGAAGTGCACCGACAGTATGCCGACTATCCTTTGGTTCTGAAAAAGTTTGAGATTATCAACACACTCATTTATCAATTGGGATACATCCCTGAATAATTTATCACCCGATTATGAAACTACTACAAATCAGTTGTCTCTGCCTGGCTGCTCTGCTTGCAGCCTGTCAGGACGACAAGGAAGAATACCTGCCGAATGTAAAGCCTGAGACTTCCGGCACTTTCGTGGACTCTCGGGACCAATATGAATACCACTGGGTACGCTTCGACGGACTCGATTGGACCGTAGAGAATGCACACTATGATACCGGGGAAGGCTCCTGCTTCATCTATCCGGAGATTCACGGAAGTTCGGTGACCTATTCGGAAGCCAACCTCCCCAAGTACGGTTACCTGTACACCTTTGAAGGAGCTCAAAAAGCTGTTCCGGAAGGATGGCGTCTCCCGACGGATGAAGACTGGAACCGCTTGGAGGCAGCCCTGGGCTCCTCCTCCGATAAACTCCAGCAATACGGTTGGAGAGGCGCAGCCGGACTCGCCATGCAACAGGATGAGGCCGACAGTGGACTCAACCTCCTCATGGGCGGCTATTACAACACCTATTTCGATGCCAACGGAGATGGCGCGAACTACCGCCATATAGGCAGCTTCGGCTATTTCTGGAGTCAGACGAAGGATACCAGTAAGGAGGGCGAATACTACTTCTACCGCAAGGTAATGTACGACCGTCCGCAAGTTTACCGAGAAAGTATCAATATCCAGAATTACTACCTGAGCGTCCGTTTCGTACGCGACGCGCAATAAAAACCATCATGAACAAAAAAATCCATGCAGGCCTGCTGGGCGGACTGCTGAGTCTCTCCGCCCTCCATGCCCAAGAAACGACATTCGTGGTAGAGGGCAATATCGCGAATCTGCCCGACGGGGTGGAGGTATCCATTCTTACTGGAGAGACAATGCCCAGCAAGACTCTTGCCACAACCACGGCAAAGGACGGACATTTCCGTCTGACGGGTGCCATCGACCGTCCTCAGCTATGCACGCTCATCACCAACAACCTGAAACAGACAGAGCAACGAGGATGGAGCAACGACTCCATCCAGTGGAGCTACACCTCCTTCTTCCTGACTGCCCCGGAACAGCAGGTCCGGGCGGAACGCTATCCGTATGCCAGCGAGAAAAACTACAACTTCACGTTTGACATCGTGGGTGGAAAGCCACAAGCCGACTTCACAGCCTACCAGCGCTTGCTGGCCAACTACCGTCCGGAGGAAGAAGAACAGGCACAATGGGAGTTCATCCGTACGAACCCGACCTCGCTAATCGCCGTCTACCTGGCCAACCAACTGCTGGAACGGGGATATAAGCTCACTACGGAACAGGTGGATTACCTGGCTGCACACATCCGTGTTCCGGAAGCACCGGAACGGATGAGAGAGTTCAACGAAAAGCTGCAATATGCCCGGCATACCACCCGGGGTGCAGCATTAGTCAATCTGGACCTGACCGACCTGCAAGGCAAGACGACGACTCTGAAAGACATTCTCCCCAAGGGGAAATGGGTCATCGTGGATTTCTGGGCATCATGGTGCGGCATGTGTCTGGCTGCCATGCCCGAGCTGCGGGAAGTGGAGCGACAGTATGCCGACCGGGGATTGACAGTCCTCGCCGTCTCCTGTGATGAAAAAGAGGCAGCATGGCGCAATGCAGTTGCCAAAAAGCACATGCCCTGGCAACAGTACCGCCTCACCAAACAGGGATTCGATGACTTCTTCCACAAGTATCAGGTCGGGAACGGCGTGCCCTACCTGCTCTTCATCGCCCCCGACGGAAAGGTGGTACAGGCAGCCTCCAACCCGCAGGACATCGAACGCCTGCTCAGCGAGCACATCCACTAAACTCAGAACAGAATCTTATCACATAAACTTATGAGAAATAAAAAGTTATTAGGCGCAGCAGCCTGCATCGGACTGCTGACCTGGACAGGGTGCCAATCGTCCAAAGGATACATCCTTGAAGGCACCGTAGACAATGCCGCCGACGGCGACACCGTAGAACTGATTTACTTTGATGGCATGCAACCACAAGTTCTGCAAACCACATTCGTCAAGGAAGGGAAGTTCGTACTGGAAGGAAAACAGGATACGGCTGCCATGCGCTACCTGTCCTATCGTCCGATAAAGGGAGAAGGCACGTCCGTGGAACTCGTGTTGGAAAATGCCCGACTCAGCGTCCATCTCACTCCGGGCACCTATCAATATGACATCAAGGGGTCTCCTGCCAATGAACGGTGGGCAGCCTTCCACAACGAAGACGAGCAGCTCTGCGGACAATCCATGGACATCTACCATGCCTTGCAAGACTCGACACTGACACCTGACAAACGTGCCGAACTGGAACAGCAGGACCGGGACCTGTCCGCCAAGATAGAACAGCTCCGCATCGACTTCGCACGGAAGGAGATTCAGACAGCAGCCGGTGCCTATACGCTGCAAATGTTCGGCGACCGCTTCCCGGATACCACCGTCGTGAACCTCATCGGTCAAGTCCCTCCCATGTACATGACGGCAGAACTACAAGGCATCAAGGAACAATATGAACAGATGCAACGCACCGCTATCGGGCAACCCTTCACGGACTTCACCATGCAGACACCCAATGGAGAGAAGCTCTCCATAACCGACATTGCAAAGGCACACAAAGTAACCATGATTGACTTCTGGGCAAGCTGGTGCGGACCGTGCCGGGCAGAGATGCCTCACGTAAAAACAGCCTATGAGAAGTTCCACAACCAAGGCTTTGAAATTATAGGAGTCTCATTGGACAACAATGCCGAAGCCTGGAAGAAAGCCATTGACCAGCTCAAACTGTCCTGGCCGCAAATGTCCGACCTGAAAGGTTGGAACTGTGAAGGCGCCCGACTCTATGGGGTCAGCGCCATCCCTGCCACCGTACTTATCAAAGACGGCAAGATTGTAGCCCGTGACCTGCGGGGCGACAGTCTGATGACCCTCCTCCCCACACTTCTGAAATAAGCAACGGTTCCGAAGCTCTATAAAAACAAGACACCCACACATCGGGCAAGCCTTCCGGCAGACCTTCTGTGTGGGTGTCTTGTTGTATCTGACTGATAAGAGAGCCGTTACTCGACCACCAGGTTCACCCCCTCCTTCCGGACCTTGAATTTGCGCAAGCGGTTCAGATAGTCGACCAGCTGCTCCACCTCCTCGTTGCGCGAGGCGCTGAAGTGTACCCGGTAATCCAGGTATGCCGCATTGCGGAACACGACACCCAGGTTGTACCAGCGTCCGACCTCACGCAAGATGGTCTTGAGAGGCGCATCATCAAAATAGAAGAAACCCTGCACCCACTGAGTCACTGCAAACGTGTCAACCGCATGCACATCAACCACCTGACCGGCTTCGTTCCAGCAAGCATCCTGTCCGGGTTGCAGACGCGCCGCTGCCTCATCCGTTCCGGGCTGCATCACTTCCACACTACCTTTGACCAGCGACACATGTGCCTCCTCGTCCCGGTAATTCCGGAAGTTGAATTCCGTACCCAGCACACGCACCTTCAGTCGGTCCGTCTCCACATAGAACGGTGCACGTTCATCGTGTGCCACCTTGAAGAAGGCCTCTCCGTGCAAGACTACCCGACGCTCCTTCTCCGTGAATGCTGACGGGAATTCGATGGTGCTCTCGGCATTCAGCCATACCTCCGAACCATCGGGGAGAATCACCTTAAAGTCCATTCCCCGGGGAGTGGACAGCTTCTGCAAGGTCACAGGTTGCACCCGAAGCCTTCCTGCCGTTCCAGCTTCTTCCTTCGACAGCTCATCGGCTGATGCCGCCAGTCGGTAAGACAACGAATCGTGTCCCGTCAAGTCCACCACTCCGTCAGCATCGTGCAGGACCACCTGTTGGGGCATCCGCTCATACTGCATGGCAACCACGTCATGTACAGCCTGCAAGCGAGGTTCTACCCAGGCATCATAGCCCATAATGCCAATCCACATTGCCGCCGCTCCAGCCAGCGCAGCCACCCATATCTGCCACGTGCGTCTTCTGGTTTCCAAACGTACAGGCTTTCTCTCGCTCCGGAACTGTTTCCAGGCAGCCTCAGCATCCGGACGGGGACGCGTATGCCTGTCGTGAGCCATGCGAGCCCACACCACGCAACGGGCTTCCTCCTCTGTCAGCTGACGCTCCGCCTCGTCTGGATCGTTTCCAACAGGCTGTGTTGTCAGTCTGCCTGCCTGTTCCTTTTTATCGTCTGTATCCATACTAATCAGATTTATCTATAAAACACCCCATTCACCGGAAGAGACACCCGGTCAGTCTGTCTTTTTCTTATTAAAAACAGCTCTTAACATTGCAAAAGCTTTGTTCATGTGCTTGTGGACCGCGCTGACACTGATGTTCAGTTCATCGCCCACCTCCTTGTATTTCCGACCTTCAAAGTAACACTGTTCAAAGATGAAACGGGTCTGACTGGTAAAGCTGTCCATAACCCGGTCAATCTCCCGCAGCCGTGCTTCCCTCTCAGCCTCATCCTCGTCCATGGCTTCCACTTTCATAGCCAGGAAATAATCCTGATACTTACCTTCTATAACCTTATGGCGCAAGTGGTTCATACAACGATTCCGTACACTCCGAAACAGGTAAGCGTCCAAGTTCTCATTACGCAACCGTTCATAGTGCACCCACAATTCGCCAAATACATCACTCACTACATCACGCGCCACCTCGGCATCTTCGACCCAATCGCACGCCGTGTAGTAGAGTCTGTCGTAATTCTTCCTGAACAAAGTCTCAAACTCTTGTTCGAAAGTATGTCTATCGTTTGATTTGTCCCGCATCGGTCAAGATTAAAGGAGGTTATAAGTTATGGGAGCAACAAATATACGTATTTCCTGAAACCGACCTGCATCCGATGCCTTGAAAAACAATCCGTCTCTTCATTTTCTTCCATTTGCCCCTTGAACTCCCTTACCGACGGTATACTATTCCATGGACGGACCAGAGCGCAACAAGGGATACACCAGTCTGTCTGAAGAGACTGTTAAATCTGTCGAAATTCAGCAGATAATCCGTTGTTTTTGCCGTAACTTCGCCGCGCAATCATAACCAACCGACTATGAGTTTAAACATTGAACGAACCGACCGCAAACGTGTGGTCATTGTAGGTGGCGGCTTCGGTGGTCTGAAGCTTGCCAATGAGTTGCATAACTCCGGGTTCCAGGTAATCCTGATCGACCGCAACAATTACCACCAGTTCCCTCCCCTGATTTACCAGGTGGCGGCATCGGGACTGGAACCCAGCTCCATCGCGTTCCCCTTCCGGAAACTCTTCAAACGGAACAAGGATATCTATTTCCGCCTGGCGGAAGCAAGGGTCATCTGGCCCGAGAAGAAGCTGTTGCAGACTTCCATCGGCAAGGTGGAATATGACTACTTAGTGCTGGCAGCCGGCGCTACATCCAACTTCTTCGGCAACCAGGCCGTGGAACGGGAAGCCATCCCGATGAAGACACTCTCCGAGGCCATGGGCCTGCGCAATGCCTTGTTGGGCAACTTCGAACGGAGCATCACCTGCGCAACGGCTGAAGAACGCCGGGAACTGCGCACCATCGTGATTGTGGGAGGCGGTGCCACCGGTGTGGAGATTGCCGGTGCACTAGCGGAAATGAAGCGTTACATCTTCCCGAAGGATTATCCGGAGATGGACATGAGCGAGGTGCGTGTCATCCTGATTGAAGCAGGCAGCCGTCTGCTGGCAGCCATGTCGCCGGTGTCGTCGGAGAAAGCCCGGAAGTTCCTGGAACAGATGGGTGTGGAGGTGAGGGTGAACACCCGCGTGCTGGACTACAAGGACTACCGCGTGTGCCTCGAAGGCGGAGAGTCCATCCCGAGCCGTACGTTCATCTGGGTCAGCGGAATCCAGGCAAACATCGTGGAGAACATGCCTGCCGACTGCCTCGGCAGAGGAAGGCGAATCAAGGTTGATGCGTTCAACCGGGTGGAAGGCATGGACGACGTGTTCTGCATCGGCGACCAGGCACTCATGACAGCCGACGCCCGCTATCCCAACGGACATCCGCAGCTGGCACAAGTCGCCATCCAACAAGGACGTCTGTTGGCACGCAACCTGAAACGACTGGCTAAAGGTGAACCGATGCAACCGTTCGCCTACCGGAATCTGGGCACCATGGCGACCGTCGGACGAAACAAAGCCGTGGTGGAGCTGGGAGCGGTGAAGTTCCAGGGATGGTTTGCCTGGGTGCTCTGGCTGGTCGTGCATCTGCGCTCCATCCTGGGCGTGCGCAACAAGATGAATGTGTTGCTCAACTGGATGTGGAACTACTTCACCTACGAGCATTCGTTGCGCTCCATCATCTATGCCAAGAAGGCGAAAGTGGTCATCGACCGTGAACAACGGGAAGCCACCGTGCACCTGAAATAGGAAGCAATAAACAAAGGGGACAAGCGGACGAGGCGAATCACTCCAGACCTCATCAGCTTGTCCCCTTTCTTTATTAGTCAGCTCGTACTTATCGTCCCAGGTACCAGTCGTACATACGGCGGACACCCTCCTCAATCTCGATGGTGTGGTGCCAGCCGAGGGCATGCAGCTTGCTCACGTCGGTCAGCTTGCGCAGGGTACCGTCCGGCTTCGACGCATCCCAACGGATTTCACCCTTGAAGCCCACCGTCCCGGCAATCAACTCAGCCAACCGGCGGATGGTAATCTCCTTGCCTGTACCAATGTTGATGTGGCAGTTGCGCACCTCTTGCGAACCGGGTGCATACGTATCTGCAAAATCGACATGCTCCATCACGAAGACCGTGGCATCTGCCATCTCTTCGCTCCACAGGAACTCACGCAGCGGCGTCCCCGTTCCCCACAGCGTCACCACGCCGGGAGCTATGCCATAGTGTGCCAGCACTTCGAGTATCTCTACGTCGGCAGCAGAACCGTCGACACCCTCCACCGGACGGAGATTCAGGTCGTGCCGTACAGCCTCCCAGTTGCCTTCCGACAGGCAATGCGCCAGATGAATCTTCCGTACCATGGCAGGCAGCACATGGCTGTTTTCCAGATGGAAGTTGTCGTTCGGACCGTAGAGGTTGGTAGGCATCACGGCGATGTAGTTGGTCCCGTATTGCAAGTTAAAGCTCTCGCACATCTTCAGTCCGGCAATCTTGGCGATGGCATACGGCTCGTTGGTGTACTCCAGCGGTGAGGTGAGCAGGGCTTCTTCCTTGATCGGTTGCGGAGCCTCCCGCGGATAGATGCAGGTGCTGCCCAGGAAGACCAGCTTCTTCACCCCGTGACGATAGCTCTCTCCGATGACATTCTGCTGAATCTGCAGGTTCTGCCAGATAAAGTCGGCACGCTGATGCAGGTTTGCCCAGATACCTCCCACATGGGCGGCAGCCAGGATGACAGCTTCCGGCTGTTCTTCATCAAAGAAGCGGCGCACGGCAGCCCCGTCGAGCAAATCCAGCTCGGCATGAGTGCGCCCCACCAGCCGGGTATATCCTTTTTGCTTCAGGTTGTTCCAGATGGCAGAACCCACCAGCCCGCGATGTCCTGCCACGTATATCTTTGTGTTCTTATCCATTTTTACGATTTCCAATTATCCAAATCACAGGTTCGCCTTCAGGTGCAGCTTCTTCACGAAACGCATGTCATGGGCAACCATGATACGCACCAGTTCGGCAAAGGACGTCTTTTGCGGATTCCAGCCCAGGAGTGTCTTTGCCTTGGTCGGGTCACCCAACAGCTGCTCGACTTCGCAGGGACGGAAATACTTCGGGTCGACCTCCACCAGCACACGTCCGGTAGCCGTGTCGATGCCCTTCTCGTCCACCCCTTCGCCTTCCCAACGCAAGTCGATGCCGGCCTCATGGAATGCCAGGGTACAGAACTCACGCACGGTATGCATCTCACCGGTTGCAATGACAAAGTCCTCGGGAGTCTCGTGCTGGAGAATCAGCCACATGCACTCCACATAGTCCTTGGCATAGCCCCAGTCGCGGCGTGCGTCGAGGTTGCCCAGATAGAGTTTGTCCTGATGTCCCTGGGCGATGCGGGCTGCCGCCAAGGTAATCTTACGTGTGACGAAGTTCTCGCCGCGACGTTCACTCTCGTGGTTGAACAGGATGCCGTTCACGCAATACATGCCATAGCTCTCGCGGTAGTTCTTCGTTATCCAGAAACCATACTGCTTGGCCACTCCATAGGGCGAACGCGGATAGAAAGGAGTCGTCTCGCGCTGGGGAATTTCCTGCACCTTACCGAAAAGCTCGGAAGTGGATGCCTGGTAGATGCGGCAGGTCTTCTCCAGTCCGCAGATGCGCACCGCCTCCAGCAGACGCAACGTCCCGAGTGCATCCGCCTCTGCCGTATATTCAGGTACGTCAAAGCTGACTTTCACATGGCTCTGTGCAGCCAGGTTATAGATTTCATCGGGCTTCACCTGCGCAATGATGCGGATGAGCGAACTGGAGTCCGTCATGTCGCCCCAATGCAAGTTCACGAGTCGGCTTTTCTTCATGTCGCGCACCCACTCGTCCAAGTACAGATGCTCGATGCGTCCGGTGTTAAACGATGAGGAACGGCGCAGAATGCCATGCACCTCATACCCTTTCTCCAACAGATACTCGGCCAAGAACGAACCGTCCTGACCGGTGATTCCTGAAATTAATGCTACTTTTTTCATCTATTTACTATGTATTCAGTCCTAATGAATGGGCGGAATGCCGGAATGAACAGTGGCCGCACGCCTGCCGGCATCATCCGTCCGCTAAAACGAGTCAAAGGAATACATATTCTGCCAAAATCGCAAGAAATCCTTCCCATTTTTTAAATCCTCCCGCCTTCCTACAAATAATTCCCATTTTTTATAGAGCCCTATCAAATCTATGGCTACCTTTGCAACTCACAAACTAACCGTAAGTAAGAAGGATGCACATCCGCCGTGTCCCGCCCGGCTGAAGAGCCAGTCACGGAAGCACACCAGCCGATGTCCATCAAGATTGTTTTCGTAATGTATTTATTTAAATTCGAACCTCTGCTGAAGCAGACCCTTTGGGGCGGTGACAAAATCAGGACGTACAAACACCTGCACAACACCCTTCCCCATGTGGGCGAAAGCTGGGAATTGTCCGGAGTCCCCGGGCATGAGTCTGTCGTGGCCAATGGCGAATGGAAAGGCACCCTGCTGCCCGACCTCATCGGTCACCTGGGAGCCGACCTTGTCGGCGCCGACAACCTTGCCCGACACGGCAATCTCTTCCCACTTCTGGTGAAATTCATCGATGCCCGCCTAGACCTTTCCATCCAAGTACATCCCGACGACCGCCTGGCACACGAACGCCACGGCTGTCCCGGAAAGAACGAAATGTGGTATGTCATTGCCGCCGAACCCGGTGCACGCCTCTGTGCCGGACTGTCACAGACCATTGATGCCGACGAATACGAACGCCGCGTCCGGGAAGGCACCATCGAAGAGGTGCTCTGTTTCCACGACCTGCATGCCGGAGATGTCTTCCACATCCCTGCCGGACGGGTACACAGCATCGGTGCCGGGACGTTCCTTGCCGAGATTCAACAGACGAGCGACATCACCTACCGTATCTATGACTTCAACCGCCGCGACGACAACGGAAACCTGCGCGAGCTGCATACCGAGCTGGCAAAGGATGCCATCGACTACCGCGTACTCGCCGACTACCGCTCCCACTACACGCCGCACGCCAACGAACCGGTGGAACTGGTGACATCGCCCCAGTTTACCACCTCGCTCTACGACCTGACCGAGCCGATGTGTTGCGACTATTCCGACCTGGACACCTTCATCATCTATGTCTGCACGGCCGGAGCAGCCACCCTGCACAGCGACGGAGACCATTCACTGCCCATCAGCCAAGGCGAGACCGTACTCGTCCCTGCCTGTACACGCTGGGTGGACATACGGCCCGAAGGTCACGTCACCCTGCTGGAAAGCTGGACTTAACCCCAACCGGTCACAAGTCCGGACACAAATGACGCCGGTGAAACGAAGCCCCGTCCTCCTTTCGAGGCGCATCGGGCATCCGTTTCACCGGCGTCATTTGTTTGGGAAAAGACCGTTTCCCCCAGGGAGAATCACTCCTCCGTCATTGGCTCTCCATTCAGTTGCCTCCTGAATCCGGTCCAGAAGTCTTTGCCGAAAAAATACTTCCGTCTAGCACCTACCGGGGTGCCACAGCCGCAACGATGGGCGGGATTGCACGGCAAAGATACGGAGTAAATATAAGAAATAAGACTGTTTGTATGTTAAATTACTTAAGAGATGCAGTACAAAGGAAAGCAACGAGCACTATTAGTTTCATGAAATCGCACAAAAGCTGCAAATTTTCAATACTAATATTAGTTTAATACGAAAGTTCCAATTACTTTTGTCAAAAACAAAAGAACTATGATAGCAGAGATTAAGTTCAAAAACCTCTTTTCGTTCAGGGATGAGACCGTATTGAGCTTCGAGGCTGACAAGAGCAAAGACATGGAAGCCTATCATGTAATAGAGCTGGACAAAAATGTCAGACTCTTAAAAATCGCCGTAGTCTATGGAGCAAATGCTTCCGGCAAAAGCAACATCATCAAAATCTGTGACTTCCTGAAATCATTCATCACCTATACCCCTCTAAACAAGGCTGAACAGATACCGGTGCTCCCTTTCCTCCTGAATTCAGACAACCGGAAGCTCCTGTCCGAATATTCCATTTCATTCTACCTGACAACAGACAGAAAAACCACCCGTTATGTCTATTCCGTTGCTTTGGACCACACACATGTGGCAAAAGAGACACTGGCCTATTACCCCAGCCAACAGCCTGCTACCATCTTTGAAAGAAGTACGGAGAACGGCGTGTCTGTCATCAGATTCGGACAACGAATCAAAGCTACACAAGCCGTCAAAGAAGAGATAACCCTGAAATGCCTGCAAAACATGTCTGTGTTTGCTGCCTACATGCAGGTAAATACCCACCTTGCGGAATTGGAAACCGTACTTCAGTATCTGACAAGACGGATCATGCCTGCCGTCGTTCCGACCTCACCACTGAACCGGTATGCGGAAGAATCGATTAAGGATGAATCGGCGAAAGAGTATATACTGAGATACTTGCAGGAAGCCGATTTCAACATCTCCAACATTAGCTCCAAAGAGCAGAAGACAAAAAGAGGTACGGTCAATGCCACCATCTATCAGCATCAGGTCTTTTCAGACGATGGGGCATCCGATTTTTATGAATTTCCGGAGATGTTTGAGTCAGATGGCACCATCCGAACTTTCGGACTGGCAGCCCAAGTGCAAAAGGCCCTTGAAAACAATGCTTTCCTTGCTGTCGATGAGATTGAATCCTCCCTACATCCCAAGCTCATCGAATACATCATCGAACGCTTCCTGAAAGAATCCGAACAAGCACAACTGTTGCTCACCACACATTATGACGGTCTGTTGGAGGAGGACGATTTGCTTCGGAAAGACACCATCTGGTTTACGGAAAAAAATACAGACGGCTCCAGTGCCCTTTATCCTTTGACAGATTTCAAGGGACTGAACCGGATCAGTTCTCTCCGGAAAGCCTATAAATTCGGTAAATTCGGTGCAGTCCCTAACTTATAATCAACCAGTCTCATGAGAAAAGCCAGCAAACACACAGCCACCCGACAAATCATTCATGTTGTAGGTGAAGTACTGACGGAGTTGTTCTATTTCAGCCACCTGAAGAAACTACTTGGTTATAGATACTCCATCTCCCCCACGCCTGTTCGAGAACAACAGTATCGAGAAGATTGAGAAGAAAATCAAGGAGCTGCTTGATGAAGATGTTTTTGTCATCTGTGTTTTTGATGCCGATGTCAGCAGACGCTCTGAGGCAGAAAACAAAAAGATGGTAGCACTCAAAAACAAATATGAAAAGAATAAAAATGTGATTCTATGCGACAGCCTGCAGTCCATAGAATACTGGTTCTTACTGCACTTTGAAGATACGTGTCGCCATTTCAAGGATTCAGCAGCAACAGAAAAGGCTTTGAAACACTATCTGCCTGCATACGACAAGACACGCAAATATCTTGAAAAAGACAAATGGGTCAGAGACATGCTTGCAGACGAAAAGATGAACAAGGCATGTGAATTGGCTGAGAAATATAGAGGTCGTGATTCCTATAGCGAGATTTATAAAGCAATCAGGAAAGTAAGTGAACCGGCAGCTGACTAAAAACAAATACACGAGTGCCTGACCTCCGGCAGCCCAACCTACCTCTCCTGTAAACATTTCACCGAACAGAAAGAAAGCAAAAACGGAAGATTTGCTTGACAGATTTAGCTCTATTGCCATTTCCAGCTAACGCGTATTTTTGAGGAACGGAGTAAAGTAGGTTATTTTAAGAATAAACATACGCTTCCTGACGCATAAACATTCCATTCAAGGCTCAAAGTTGCATGTTTATTCACTCAAACAATATTGTTTGGCTCGTCAAACACAAGTGTTTCATCCGTCAAACAATATTGTTTGGCAAGTGAAACAATATTGTTTCGCGATTCGAACATTTGTTTTTGCTGACAAACAACAATAATAAACCGAATTTTACATTCATTTACTTCTAGTTTGCTTGTCATACGCCCATTTTCCCAACTATGAATGTGCTCATAGGAACCACCTTTCATCTGACAAAAAGAATACAGCAAGTGCATAACGCCTACTCCATTGACAAGACAATCGCCCAATCTTCATCATTGTGTATTTTGCGAATCGCCTGAGAATGCCCTCCAAATCCACCGCCACGTATTTTGCTCCGAAAGAAGCCCGTCTGGAGCGATTCGTTTGACAAAAAGACAAAATGGACGGGAGAATGACAGTTTGATAGAAAGGGGTGTAAAAAGAGAACCTAACCAGGAGCCACACTATACCTTATTATATTATGAAGACCGGGCGAGCAGACCGCTTGCCCCTACATTTGCCCCTGAATCGGATAGCTACGAAACACTCCCCGCATCCAGTGTGAACGCAAGAATGAACGCAAACGGTGCATTTCGCTTTCCGGAGCCTGCAACAAGGACTACCTTTGCAAAGTGATTCAATGACGGACGCACATCCCGGGAACGGACGGAGAAGAACCACGGAAGAAATCACGAACGTCTAACTCAAATCAACAACAAATCACATGGCTCTAATCTACAAGGTAAAACAAGCAAGCAGGGCAACGAAGGAAGGCAAGAAGCTCTACCATCCGTCCATCATCAGCATGGGAATCATAACCACTGCCCAACTGGCAAAAGAAATCGCGGAGTATTCTTCGCTCACGGCAGGTGACGTCAAAAGCACCATCGCCAACCTCATCACCGTCATGCGGAAGCATCTGGTTGCCTCCGAAGTGGTGGAACTCGACGGTATCGGGACGTTCCGGATTCGGCTAAGGTCGCAAGGCAACGGGGCGGAAACCCCGGATGAAGTCTTTCCCCAACAGTCTGTCCCCAGACTCTATTTCCGTACGGCTGCCAAACGCAGCATCACCCGTAGCACCGCACTGTGGGCACTGCTCGAGAACTTGGAATACCGACACATCGACCAACTACAGGGCAGTACGACCCCTCAAGCCTTCTCGGAATCGGATAGGGAGAAGAAGGAAGAGGCGAATCAAGACTTCTGAGAAACGGTCTCAGACCCGAATCGCACAATAATCTGACAGCAAAAGACACCGGAGCATGCAGGCCCTCTGCATACGCGGTGTCTTTGCATATCATCCCCCCTCTTTTGTAGTAAACCGACAGGCACAATGAATATCTTTCCTTTTTTGAAGGAAAAAATCAGAGAATATTTCCTTCAAAAAAGGAAAGATTCTCTATTTTTGTCCTTACAAAAAGGAAACATCATGAGAAAGGACGTCATCAAATCGCTCATTGCCCTCAAGCAAGAGGAAATCCCGTTCAGCATCATCGAACGGGACACGGCCCTGCCCATTGACCGGAAAAAGATTATCACAGTGCCCGGCGTGCGACGTTGCGGCAAATCGACCAGGATGGAAATTGCCATCAATCATCTGGTAAAAGAAGGAGTCTCTCCCAAAAAAATCCTATGGCTAGGCTTCGATGATGAACGCCTGAAGAGCATGGAGGCGGAAGAGCTGGACCAGGTCATCACAGCATACATGGAAATGTATCCCGACATACCCATCAAAGAGGCTTACCTGTTTTTCGATGAAATCCAGCTCATCAAGGATTGGGAGTATTTTGTCCTGCGTGTCTACAAGTCCTATTGCAAGAACATCTATATCTGCGGAAGCAACGCCACCATGCTTTCCAGTGAACTGAAATCTGTCTTAAGAGGATACCCACTGGAATATGAGACATATCCCCTCTCTTTCACCGAATTCTGCCGTTTCAGAGGCATCAGCACCCAGTGTTTCCTGGAGCAGGACAAGGCACGACTGAAAACGACATTCGACCAGTACAACCGCAGCAGCTCTTTTCCGGAAATCGTACTCACGACGTCCAAAATCGAACAGTTGAAACTGCTCCACGGCTATTTCGATGCCATGATTCTACGCGACCTGGCCGAACACTATCACATCACTAATACCGGGATACTCCGTTACTTCGTCAAACGTATCATGGCAAACTTGACCAAACCGACTTCCATCAATGCCATCTATAACGACATCAAATCGCAAGGTCTCAAAATAAGCAAGGATGAACTCTACCTGTGGGGTGACTATGTCTGCAACATATTCCTGTTCCTGAGAATCCCCAAATACGACCGGTCGCTGGTCAGAGAACGGAAGTCGCTGGACAAATACTACTGTATCGACAACGGATTACGCAGCGCCGTGCTCATGCCTCAGAGCAACGACGACGGAAAGAACCTTGAAAACACCGTTTTCCTGCAATTGCAACGCCAGAAGTTACCGACCGACAAGATATCCTATTTCCAGGGGAAAGGAGAATGCGACTTTGTGCTCCAACGTGAGGACAAGGTGATTCAGCTCATACAGGTCACCTGGAGTATGAGTGACCGTGAAACACGGGAACGGGAGATAAAAGGATTACTCGAAGCATCTGCCGACACCGGATGCAACGAACTGCTGATCATTACACACGACGAGGAGTCCTCCCTTGAACAGGATAGCAAACATATCCGGGTGGTGCCTGCCTGGCAATGGCTCCTGAATTAAGCAGGAAACTCCTGCCTGCCAACCTGCTGTCAGTCCTCCCTGATGAACCTCTGTTCCCTGGTGACCCGACAACGCTCCGCCTCCGATTGTCAAAAATCAGAGCAAAGTTTCCGAAAGGCATTTGAGTTAAAATCGTTAATAATCTTAGTTTTTTCTCAAAAAAGGGAGTGCAGACTTTCGCTTATTAAGGAATAAGCTGTATCTTTGGGCGTTTTTGAATTTAGTATGAACGTCTAATAACATGAAATTATGGAAAAAACACTGGTCATATTGAAACCATGCACGCTGCAACGCGGATTGGTAGGTGAAATCACCAACCGGTTTGAACGCAAGGGCTTGCGTCTGGCAGGCATGAAAATGATACAACTAACAGACGAGATACTAAATCAACACTACGCGCACCTGAGTGCAAAACCGTTTTTTCAGCGGGTGAAAGACTCGATGATGGTGACTCCTGTGATTGTGTGCTGCTATGAAGGCGTCGATGCCGTGCAGACCGTACGCGCAATGGCAGGTGTGACGAATGGTCGTTTGGCTGCCCCCGGAACCATTCGAGGTGACTACTCGATGAGCTTCCAGGAAAACATTGTCCACACCTCAGATTCCCCTGAAAACGCGGAGATTGAGTTAAACCGTTTTTTTAAACCAGAAGAAATCTTCGAATACAAACAGGCTACCTTCGGGTACCTGTATGCAAACGACGAGTACTAAAAGTTTTTTAGAGGAATGATATTAAGGACTATCAGAACTGCAACTGTGGCGCTCTTGGCAATGGTCGGTGTGACAGCCTCCGCACAAGACCTGCTCGCAAGCCAAGCGCCCATCGACAAGAAAATGCGGGCAATCGACTCAGTGGCTCTCCAACGCCAGATCCAAAAGGAGAAAATGGAATACCCGGGCTTTGCCCTGTATCCGAACTGGACAAACGAGCGCGTTCATGTGTATGGCAACGTTGCCATGCCCGACTCGTTCACCATTGACCTGAAGGGTTTCTGCATGCCCACTGACAACCGTAAGATAACCTCCAAGTATGGTCCCCGCCGCCGACGCATGCACAAAGGGGTGGACGTGAAAGTCTACATCGGCGACACCATCCGCTCGGCTTTTGACGGAAAGGTACGCGTGGTGCAATATGAACGTCGCGGTTATGGCAAATACGTGGTCATTCGTCACGACAACGGATTGGAGACCATCTACGGACACTTGTCGAAGCAGCTGGTAGGTGAAAACCAGATAGTCAAAGCGGGAGAACCCATCGGACTGGGTGGAAACACCGGACGTTCCACGGGATCACACCTCCACTTCGAGACCCGCTTCCTCGGACAGGACATCGACCCGACGAGAATGTTTGACTTCCCCAATCAGGATATTGTTGCAGACACTTATACCTACTACAAACCGGGCAGCCGGAAAGGAAGCAAGACAGAAGGTAGCAACAGCAGTTCGGAAATCCGCTATTATCGTGTACGGAAGGGCGACACGCTGTCGAAGATTGCTGCACGTCAAGGTGTCTCCGTACGCCGCTTGTGTCAGCTGAACGGCATCACGACCCGTACGACACTGCGCATCGGACAAGTGCTGCGCTTCTCCTGACAAGACCTGGGGATAGAACCTCGTATTTAAGTCAACTGATAGACATAGACAACGCGGATGACGCGGACTTCTCTTCATCGCCACACCCGGGATGAATGAGTATCCCCGTGTCATCCGCGTTGTCTGTATCCGGATGGGGACAACACAACCTTCCGTCCGCCAACCATTCCTTCCCTTAACTGACGCATTGGACCATGAACATCTTTCGTCTGCTTGCCTGGGGCATCATCTGGAGCCTGGGCATGACCACCAGTCCGGCACAGACCAACCGTTTCCGGGTGATGGAGTACAACACAGAGAACCTCTTTGACTGCCGACACGACACCCTGAAGGACGACCTCGCCTACCTGCCGGAAGCCACACGACACTGGACTCCCTACCGTCTCCACAACAAACTGCTGAAGCTGGGACGGCTGATAGCCGCCGTCGGCAAAGAACAGGCACCGGACCTCATCGCCCTGTGCGAGGTGGAAAACGACTCCGTGCTCATCAAACTGACCCAACATACTCCCCTGAGAACATTGGACTACCGCTTCATCATCACCCATTCGCCCGACGAACGGGGCATCGACGTCGCCCTGCTCTACCAGCGGGCACGCTTCAGGGTCCTGTCACACCACAGCATCCCCGTCCCTTTGCCTTCCGATGAAAGACCGACGCGTGACCTGCTCCACGTGAGCGGACGCATTGCCACCGGGGACACACTCGACGTGATTGTCTGCCACCTGCCTTCACGCATCACAGGGGCACGACGGGGCAGACTGCGACGACAACGGGCAGCAGAGGTCCTGAAGAGGTGTTGCGACTCGCTGATGCATGTCCGTAGGGAACCGCGTCTGTTAGTAACCGGCGACTTCAACGACACTCCGGAGGGAGACGTCGTACAGGGAGTGATGCAGGCAGGAGCACCGGACAACACTCCCTCACCTCACCGCCTCTACAACCTGATGGCAGGGAAACGTCCGGGGACCTACCGCTACCGGGGTGAGTGGAGCACCATCGACCACCTGCTGGTCTCCGGGTTATTGCTGGACGAAAGTGCAGGCTTCCACACCCGCAGCGATGCAGCCACCATCGTGACCTTCCCCTATCTGCTCGAAAGGGAAAAGCGATACGGCGGGCTCCGTCCTGCACGGACCTACAACGGCATGCGTTACAACGGCGGCTACAGCGACCATTTGCCCATCCGGGTAGACTTCTTCCTGCCGCAATGAGACGGGGACAGCCGTTTTTCGTTCCTGTCCGGAAGCTCTTCTACAGAATAGATGGGCTTTTCAGCGAGATTGTGTATCTTTGTGCACGCTAGACATAAATGAACTTATGAACGATACGAATCAGCAATTCCAACAGGTCATGACGGTGTGTCGCGACCTTTTTGCCAAGAAGCTGCATGACTACGGCGCGGCATGGCGCATCATGCGTCCCTCCTCCGTGACCGACCAGATACTTATCAAGGCGAACCGCATACGCAGTCTGGAAATCAAAGGGGTATCCCTGGTGGGCGAAGGCATCCGCCCGGAGTTTATCGGCATTGTCAACTATGGCATCATCGGTCTGATACAGCTTGAGCTGGGTTACTGCGACCGTGACGACCTGAGCACCGACCGGGCACTGGAACTGTACGACAAGTATGCCAAGGCGGCACTTGACCTGATGATCGCCAAGAACCACGACTACGATGAAGCATGGCGCAGCATGCGCATCACCTCCTATACCGATCTCATCCTGATGAAGATTTACCGCACGAAGCAGATTGAATCCTTGTCGGGACAGACCCTGGTGTCGGAAGGCATCGATGCCAACTACATGGACATGATAAACTATTCGGTATTCGCACTCATCAAGCTTGACTATGGAGAGTAAGACAATGCATCGTGCCAACGTGGTGTGGACCAACTTCTGCCGGTTTGCCTTGGGCATCGTGTTCATCTTCTCCGGCTTTGTCAAGGCGGACGATCCCTATGGCATGGTCTACAAGCTTCAGGACTATTTCGTGGCATTCGGATGGACCGACTTCATGCCTTCCTTCATGCCCCTCTTCCTGTCGTGCCTGCTTGCTGTCTTCGAGTTCACGCTGGGTGTCTATCTCTTCTTCGGAATCCGCAAGAGGCTGACCTCCATCGCTGTAGCGTTGGTGATGCTGGTCATGACGCCTTTCACACTCTACCTCGCCATCGCCAATCCGGTGTCAGACTGCGGCTGCTTCGGCGACGCACTGAAGCTGACCAACTGGGAAACCTTCTGGAAGAACGTCGTGCTGCTGGTGTTCGCCCTGTGGCTGTTCAAGCACTACCGGCTGGTGGTGAAGTTCATCAGCAAGAAGAACCAATGGATTATCTCCATGTACGGCATCCTCTACAGCGTTGCCATCGTGTCCTACTGCATCTTCTACCTGCCCATCTTCGACTTCCGTCCGTACTACATCGGTGCGAACATCAAGGAACAGATGAGCATCCCTGAAGGCGAGGAGCCTCCGGTCTATGACACCACGTTCATCCTGGAAAAGGACGGCGTGCAGAAGGAATTCACACTGGACAATTACCCCGACAGCACCTGGACGTTCGTCGACAGCCGCCTCCACCTGGTGAAGGAGGGCTACGTGCCGCCGATTGCCGACTTCTCCCTGCGCCTTTATGATACGGGGGACGAGGTGACGGACTTCATCCTGAGCGAACCGGGATACACGTTCCTCCTGATTTCCCCATCACTGGGAGATGCCGACGACGGTTCGATAGACCTCATCAACGAGATTTATGACTACAGCATGGAGAACGGTTACCCCTTCTACTGTGTGACCCCTTCGCCGGAAGAGGAAGTGGAACAGTGGAAGGACCGCACCGGGGCTGAATATCCGTACCTGATCGGTGATGAAACCGTACTGAAGACCGTCGTGCGTTCCAACCCGGGACTGGTGCTGCTCAAGGAAGGTACCATCATCAACAAATGGAGCTTCCAGAACCTGCCCGACGAGTATGCGCTCAACGGACGGCTGGAGGAGATTCCGCTGGGACAAATCCAACAAATGCCCCTCACCCACCGTGTGGGCATCGTGTTCCTCTGGTTCATTGTGCCGCTGGCGGTATTCACCCTGCTCGACAACTGGTATCACCTCTACCAGGCACGCAAGAACCGACGGGCACAGGGTGCCTGATAAACCCGAATTATCAACTTTAGTTTAATTACATACAAATCATCATGAGAAAGAACATCGTAGCAGGCAACTGGAAAATGAACAAGAACCTGCAAGAAGGTATTGCTTTGGCAAAAGAACTGAACGAGGCTCTGGCAGCCGATAAACCCAACTGCGACGTGATCATCTGCACGCCGTTCATCCACCTGGCTTCCGTCACTCCGTTGGTTGACTCCAAGGTTATCGGTGTAGGTGCCGAGAACTGCGCAGACAAGGCTTCGGGTGCTTACACAGGTGAAGTTTCGGCTGAAATGGTCGCATCCACCGGTGCTCAATATGTCATCCTGGGTCACTCTGAGCGTCGTGCATACTACCACGAGACTGTAGAAATCCTGACCGAGAAAGTGAAGCTGGCTCTTGCCAACAACCTGAAACCCATCTTCTGCATCGGTGAGGTGCTCGAAGAGCGTGAAGCCAACAAGCAGAACGAAGTGGTGGCTGCCCAGCTGGCTTCTGTCTTCTCCCTTTCAGCTGAAGACTTCTCGAAAATCATCCTTGCTTACGAACCGGTATGGGCCATCGGCACCGGTAAGACGGCTACTCCCGAACAGGCACAGGAAATCCATGCCTACATCCGCTCACTCGTAGCTGAGAAATACGGCAAGGAAGTGGCAGACAACACGTCTATCCTCTATGGCGGCAGCTGCAAGCCTTCGAATGCCAAGGAACTTTTTGCCAATCCCGACGTGGATGGCGGCCTCATCGGCGGCGCATCATTGAAGGTTGCTGACTTCAAAGGCATCATCGACGCATTCAAATAACATCAGTTGACCAGTTGGCGAGTGAACGGGGATTGACAAGGAGTCAGCCTGTTCACTTGCCGACTCAACCAACACCTAACCTCTCCTCCTATGAGACTGATCACTTTACTGATGTTCGCCTTTGTCAGCCTGGCAACATGGGCACAGAAGGACATCGTGTCAGCTTTGACTGAAAAGAAAGCCAGCGAAGGTACCGTAGTCATCCACCAGGACCTCCGGCTGAATGCCTTGTTGCAGGAAGGAATCAACACGACGTTGAACAGCGACGGCGAACGGGTGGCAAAAACTGCCGGATTCCGAGTACAGGTATATGCCGGCAACAACTCGCGCCAGGCACGTAGCGAGGCTAACCTGATGGCAACCAGAGTACGCACTTCATTCCCCGAACTGCAGGTCTATACCCACTTCGTCAATCCGCGCTGGCTCTGCCAGGTGGGCGACTTCCGCAGCATTGAAGAGGCCGACGTAGTGATGCGTAAGCTCAAGGCGACCGGCGACTTCAAAGAGGTATCCATCGTGCGTGCACAAATAAACATTACGTATTGATGAACGAAGAACTACAAGCATTTGCCAGTCCCGAGCGTATCGAAGCACTGAAAGGTTGTTACCGGGAGGTGCTTACCTTACTGGGTGAAGACACTGAACGCGAAGGACTGCTCAAAACGCCCGAACGTGTGGCAAAAGCCATGCTCACACTGACCCGGGGCTACCACATGGACGCACGAGAAGTGCTCCTGTCGGCGAAGTTTAAAGAAGACTACAGACAGATGGTCATCGTGAAAGACATCGACTTCTTTTCGCTCTGCGAACACCACATGCTGCCCTTCTTTGGCAAGGCACACGTGGCTTATATCCCGAACGGATACATTACGGGACTGAGCAAGATAGCCCGTGTGGTCGACATCTTCTCCCACCGTCTGCAAGTGCAGGAACGCATGACCCTGCAAATCAAAGAGTGTATCCAGGAAGCTCTCAATCCGTTGGGAGTCATGGTGGTAGTTGAAGCAAAGCACATGTGCATGCAGATGCGTGGAGTGGAGAAACAGAACTCCATCACGACCACTTCCGACTTCACCGGAGCTTTCAACCAGGCCAAGACCCGCGAGGAGTTCATGAACCTGATCAAACACGACTGAACAGTCGGAGACGCGTCATCTGAAGTTGTGTCGCCACAATTCGCTTTCTGAGGGCATTCAACCCGATGAGGATGGAAAAAGGCACGGAAACACAAAGAGGATTCTTACCTGAAACAGTCAGGATAGTCCTTCTGTGCTTCCGTGCCTTTTATAATTCTGGGAACCGACTCATTCCTTCTTCGAAACCGGCTCCTTCTCTTCCGTCACCAGATCGCCGATAAAGTCGATGGACTGCTTCCGTTGCATGTTGACACGGATGTTGGATGCACCATTATCGTACACATCGACATGGAAGGTGTAATAGTCTTCACGGGTACGGGCAGAGAACTCAATCTCGTAATTGCCCTTCTTGCCCAGCTTCTGTTCATAATCCAGTACCTCGGCTTCAAAGTTCAGTCCCTCGCCTCCCCCGTAAGGGATGGAGTAGGCACGTCCATAATAAGGCAAATAGGAAAAGACGGAGTCATTTCTGACCGTGAGGGAATAGTAAGGCGACAACTGTATGCTATGTCCACCCTGTGTCAAGGCTGAACGGACTTCGATTTCAAAATCCTTCGCCTCCATACGCTCTTTCACCATCTGTGCGCGTTCCTGCTTCTTCTCAGTCTTGCTTTGTGCCGACAGAGATACGGGGATGGCCGACAACGCCAGGCACCATCCCGCCCATAACAACAGTTTCTTTTTCATAGGCTCATTATGTTAGATGGTTTATCGCCTCAAAAATAGGGAGAAAGTACATACATCCGCACAAAGGAAGGCACTCATTTAGCTTATTTTAGTTCGCCGTTCCTGCGTGTCCGGTCTCCTTAGCGTTTTTTCAGAAGCGGACGGCAACGAATGGTTCCGTCAATAGGCATTGGCTTCGCCACGGATGGCGTTGCGTACGGTCATGTAGATGATGCGCAGGTCGAGCCAGAACGACCAGTTCTCCACATACCAGATGTCCTTACGGATGCGGTCTTCCATCTGATAGAGTTCCTTGGTCTCGCCACGGCAACCGTTCACCTGTGCCCAACCGGTAATGCCCGGCTTCAGCAAATGGCGCACCATGTATTTGTTTATCAGTGCAGAATATTCCTCGGTATGTTTGAGCATGTGCGGACGAGGACCGACTACCGACATGTCTCCCAGGAGTACATTGATGAACTGCGGCAACTCATCGATGCTGCTCTTGCGAAGGAAATTGCCAAACTTCGTCTTGCGGGGGTCATCCTTGGTCGCCTGGAGTCTGTCGGCATCCTTGTTGACCTTCATGCTGCGGAACTTGTAGCAGTAGAACTCCTTTCCGTTCAGCCCGTTCCGTTTCTGCTTGAAGAAAACAGGACCGGGAGAGGTGATTTTGGTCACAATGGCAACAAAGAGATAGATGAACGGGAAGAGCGTACAGAGGAACGTCAGCGAAAACACAATGTCAAACAGACGCTTCACAAAGCGGTTGATAGGCTGACGCAAGGGCTCTTCACGCATATACAGCACGGGGACATCTCCCATCAGCGTCATACGCATCGTACGGCGCAGGTAGTTGCGCACGTTGGGGACACTGCAAAAACGGATCAGGTGGTTCTCACAATAGTTGATCAGCTCCATAATCTCCGACGCACGAACCGAAGGCAGGCAACAGTAGAGCCGTGGCGGAGCTGTCGGCGAAATGGGCATGTTGCGCAGATAGGGAATCACCTCGTTCACCTTCCCCAGATAGGGCAAGGGGAAGTGCTCGACCGGCTGGTCGTCAAAGTATCCCAGGATGCGGTAACCGGTCGAAGGGTCATTCATCATCTCACCATAAAGGTCAAGCATGTTCAATCCGCTGCCGACAAAAATCACACTGCGGAGATTGCGTCCCAACCGACGGTAACGTCGGATAAAATAGCGGGCAACCAGACGGCCCACCAGGATACCCACCCACAATGCCGGATAGAACGTGAAAACCCATGCCCACGAAAAGAGATGCCCCTCCAGGTAATCAATGGTCAGGAACGAAAGGACACCAAACCAGAACACGGTGACAAACGAACGGGCGACAATCTCCTCGGGACGTACCTTACGCATATACACCACAGGCTTCTTCCACGACACACACAAGAGGTAAATGACGTTGAAGACGAAATAGACCAAATGATATTCAGTGGATGCCAGCGCGGGATACAGCCCCGGACTCAACCAATAGAAAACAGTCAACAACAGATTGAGGATGACCAGATCATTCAGGATGACTGCCCAACGCAATAAGGTTACTTTTTGAGATTCCCGTTGCATAATAGTTCTGCCATTTTTATGTAAAGTAATTACAAAGGTATAGGAAATGTTGTAAGGGGAAAAGATTAAAAAGTATTTTTACCCCCCCCATGAGGTTAAAAGATATTTATCTTTTCAGAATTTTCCGCTAAGCAATTGTCTTTAAAGCAATTTTAGATTCACGGTTTCGAGTCAGGTTACACAAGTTCAAACAGATTCACAATTTCCTGGACAGCTTTTCATTAGAAAAAAGAGAGGCATGCCGGCTTTTCTTTCCCAAGAAACGGGAAAGAGATCCGGCATAATTATTTAGTCCTGGAAGTAGACACGCTTCACTCGTCCCGACACACTTGTCAGGATTTCATAAGGAATGGTTTCCAAAATATCAGACAAAACACTCACCGGCAGATTGTCGCCGAAGATTTCCACACGGTCGCCTTCCTGACAGTCAATGTCGGTCACGTCAATCATGCAGACATCCATGCAGATGTTGCCCACATAGGGAGCTTTCTGTCCGTTGACCAGGCAATAGCCATGCCCGCAACCCAAGTGACGGTCCAGCCCGTCAGCGTATCCGATAGGGAGAGCTGCAATGCGCGATGGACGGGTCAACACACCACGCCGACTGTAGCCCACGGTGTCCTCGGCAGGAACATTGTGGATTTGCAGGATGGTGGTCTTCAGAGTGCTGACATTATGGATAAATGCATTGTTCACCGGATTGATGCCATAGAGTCCCAAGCCGAGACGTACCATGTCGTAATGGGCACGCGGGAAACGTTCAATCCCTGCCGAATTGCAGATGTGGCGCAGGATTTTATGGGGGAATGCCGCCTGCAGTTCGGCAGAAGCCTTGGCAAAGATTTCATTCTGCTGACGGGTGAAGTCGTCAAACTGTGGTGAATCGCTCCCCACGAAATGGGAAAACACCGAACGGGGCAACAAAGCCGTCTGGCTCTTCAACCGACGGATAAGGGCAGGAATCTCCTCGGGCATGAATCCCAGACGGTGCATCCCGGTGTCGAGTTTGATGTGGATGGGGAAGTTGGTGATCCCCTGTTTCTCGGCAGCCTTGATCAGCGCATCGAGCAGATGGAAACTGTAGACTTCCGGTTCCAGCTTGTAGTCAAACAGGGTCTTGAACGCCGTCATCTCGGGATTCATGATGATGATGGACGCCGTAATGCCCGCCTTACGCAGGTCAGACCCTTCATCTGCCACGGCAACGGCCAGATAGTCTACCCGGTGGTCCTGCAAGGTCTTGGCTATCTCATAGGACCCGGCACCGTAGGCGGACGCCTTCACCATGCACACCATCTTCGTGTCGGGCATCAGGAAGCTGCGGTAGTAGTTCAAGTTGTCCACCATGGCGTTCAGGTTGATTTCGAGAATGGTCTCATGCACCTTCAGTTCCAGCTGTTCCGACACTTCATCGAAGTGGAACTTGCGCGAACCTTTTACCAGGATGGCTTCGTTACGCAGGGACGCAAACACGTCGGATGCCAGCAGGGAGGCAGTGTCGGGGAAGAAATACTTCTCCATCGGGAAACGTGCCTCAGCAGCCGAGATGTCGGGACCTACCCCGATGATTTTCTCGATGCCGCGGTTCTGCACCAGCTGCGCCACCTTGCGATAGAGGAAGGTCGCACTCTGTCCCGTCTCCAGGATATCGGAAAGGATCAGCGTACGCTTGCGCCCCTTCGTGTCGGTACGCCGTGCCATGAAGTCGAGTGCTATGTCGAGCGAAGCCAGGTCTGAATTATAGCTGTCATTGATAAGCGTACAGCCGTTCTTGCCTTCCTTCACTTCGAGGCGCATGGCTACCGGTTCCAGCCGTGCCATGCGGACGGCAATGTCCTCGGGCGATATCATCAGGTAAAGGCACACTGCCAGACAGTTGAGAGAATTTTCCACCGACGCGTCGTCAATGAAAGGAATCCTGTAACTGTTCTCCATGCCGAGGTAGCGGTAGTTGACCGTCGTCCCGGTATCGTCCTTCTTGATGGAACGGATGTAGAGGGGTTTCTCGTCGTCCTTTTGCGACCACGCTATTTCACGGGCGGAAGGGATAGTCTTTGCCACACAGTCACAGATTAATTCGTCGTCACCGTTATAGATGATGACGTCGCAATCCTTGAAGAGCGACAGCTTCTCGCTGCACTTGTCCTGCAACGAAAAGAAGTTCTCCTGATGAGCACCGCCGATGTTGGTCAGTACGCCGATGGTCGGATTGATGATGGTGCGCAGGGCATCCATCTCTCCCATTTCGGAGATGCCGGCTTCGAAGATGCCCACTTCAGTCTGCTCGTTCATGAGCCACACGGAAAGCGGAACACCGATTTGCGAATTGTAGCTCCGTGGGGAGCGTGTCACGTTCTTGTCGGGCGAGATGAGCTGGTAGAGCCATTCCTTCACCACGGTTTTCCCGTTGCTTCCGGTGATGCCCACCACGGGGACATCGAACTCCTTGCGGTGCAGTTCGGCGAGGTGCTGCAACGCCTTCAGCGGACTTACGACGCGCAGGAAGTTGGCTCCGGGGAAGTCCTCACACGTACCGGGAAGCTCCGACACCACAAAGTTGCGCACACCGCGGTTATAGAGGTCGATGATGTATTTATGTCCGTCGTTACGCTTCGAACGCAGGGCGAAAAACAGGGTTTCTTCAGGAAAACACAGCGAACGGCTGTCGGTGAGAATCCAATCGATCCGGGCCTTCTTGTTACCGAAACGTTCGGCTCCTATCTGGTGACTTATTGATTCAATCGTGTATGGCATAATTCCAATTCCTTTTTGAAGTCTAAGGTCGGACATTTTTCTGTAAGACGGTTTATCCTTAACACTATTTGTGTTAAAAAGTTCTTGTATTGAGGGGCTTCCGGATGAAACGGACGATGCTCCAAAGCCCGTCTTATCTCCTGACATTCAGCCATCACCGACCGAGCTTCCGCTGTCAGGCAGGCGTCAGTGAAGCATTCCCATACATAATCTATAGCCAACGGAGAGGGATGCAACATGTCGTCGGCATAGAAACGGTAATCGCGCAACTCGTCGAGCACAATCTCATAGGCAGGGAAATAGTGGCAGCAGGGACAGGTCGCACAGAGTTCGTCCACCGCCAGGAGCAGAGCCGACTTACTGAGCTGGTTGGCATGGAATCCGTCGCGGACATGACGGATGGGACTGACGGTGAACAGGACCTGCAACGTGGGACGACGTTCCAAGAGCCGTCCGATGACCGCACCCAGCCTCCGGACGATGGCATCGGGACTGACCCGCAGACGCACGAAACGGCTCTCCGGCAATTTGTGGCAGTTTGCCACCACCTGCTCCAATGGGTCGGCCGCAACACCGTCTTCTCCCTTCAGGCAGTACACATACGACGTGCCCAGGGTGATGAGCAGGAAGTCCAGCGACGGCAACGCCTCCATCGCCCGGCTCAGCCTTCCGTTGATCAGACTCAGGCATTCATCCCGGGACGAAGCGGAAAAGCGCGAATGGTGCATGAAGCTGTGCCACCACCCGTCTTTGGAGACGAACAGTTCGGGCGACGTCTCGTCATACAGGCGTCCGTCCAGCAACGTCTCCAGCGCACGGGCAATCGAAAAGGGATTGTAAAGGATGCCAAACGGATTGACATCACACACGAACTTGGCATCCGACAGACGGTTACCAATGTGTTCGGAAAAGCACGAACCCAGCGACATCAGCCGGTTCTGATAACCGACGGACAGGATGCCGGCGGGCAATTCTACTTTCGTTCTGAAGTTCATCATATTCCTCCGAGGGCTAAAAATCCACCGCAAAAGTACGCATCTTAGTGAGTAATTATATATTTTTGCCGATTATTATCCAACTTTCGCAAGCCCAAGGTGTAGTGAACGAGGCGACTTCCCGTCCGCCGAATCCACTGCGCACACCGTGGAACGCCTACGAGGTTTTAAGTAAGAGACTAACAACGATGAGTAAGGAGAACACATACACGCTGCTCGACGCCATACACTATCCGGCAGACCTACGCCGGCTCAACCTAGACCAACTGCCTGAGGTGTGTCGTGAATTACGCCAAGACATCATCAACGAACTTTCGTGCAACCCGGGACACTTCGCCGCCAGTCTGGGTGTGGTGGAACTGACCGTCGCACTGCACTATGTCTACAACACCCCCTACGACCGCCTGGTGTGGGACGTGGGCCATCAGGCTTACGGACACAAGATTCTCACCGGACGCAAGGAGATGTTTTCCACCAACCGCAAATATAAAGGTATCCGGCCCTTCCCCTCACCCGAAGAGAGTGAATATGACACGTTCGCCTGCGGACATGCCTCCAACTCCATCTCGGCTGCCCTGGGCATGGCTGTCAGTGCCAAGCGTCTGGGAGAGACCGACCGCCACATCGTTGCCGTCATCGGCGACGGTTCCATGAGCGGCGGACTGGCTTTCGAAGGGTTGAACAATGCGTCTTCAACCCCCAACGACCTGCTCATCATCCTCAACGACAACGACATGTCCATCGACCACAGTGTGGGGGGCATGCGTCAGTATCTGCTGAACCTCAACACCAACGACAAGTATAACCGGCTGCGTTACCGGCTCTCGCAACTCTTCGGCGACCTGGGGCTTCTCAACGAACGTACCCGCAAGAGCATCATCCGATTCAACAACAGTCTCAAGTCGGTCCTCTCCAAACAACAGAACATCTTTGAAGGCATGAACATCCGCTACTTCGGTCCTGTCGACGGACACAACGTGACCGAACTGGTGCGTACGCTCAACACCCTGAAAGACATGAAGGGCCCCAAGCTGCTGCATGTCCGCACCGTCAAGGGACGGGGCTTCGCTCCGGCGGAAGAACAGGCCACCATCTGGCATGCTCCGGGACTCTTCGACCCGAAAACCGGCAAACGCCTCGTGCAGTGCACCGACGGACTGCCGCCCCTGTTTCAGGACGTGTTCGGAAAGACACTCGTGGAGCTTGCCGAACAGAATCCCCGCATCATGGGCGTCACACCTGCCATGCCCAGCGGATGCTCGATGAACATATTGATGCACGCCATGCCCGACCGTGCCTTTGACGTGGGCATTGCCGAGGGACATGCCGTCACCTTCTCCGGAGGAATGGCAAAGGACGGACTGCTGCCCTTCTGCAACATCTACTCCTCCTTCATGCAACGTGCCTATGACAACATCATTCACGATGTCGCCCTGCTGCGCCTCAACGTCGTGTTCTGCCTTGACCGTGCCGGACTGGTCGGTGAAGACGGACCGACTCACCACGGAGCGTTCGACCTTGCCTACCTGCGTCCCATCCCCAACCTGACGATTGCTGCCCCGTATGACGAGCACGAACTGCGGCGCATGATGTACACCGCCCAGCTGCCTGACCAGGGACCGTTCGTCATCCGTTACCCTCGCGGACGCGGAAGACTCACCGACTGGCACTGTCCGCTCGAAGCCATCGAGGTGGGCAAAGGCAGACGCCTGAAAGACGGCAACGACCTCGCCGTGCTCTCCATAGGCGCCGTAGGCAATGCCGCAGCCGACGCCATAGCCGAGGTCGAACAGGCACATCCGGACATCAGCATCGCACACTATGACCTCCGCTTTGCCAAGCCGCTCGACGAAGAGCTGTTGGAGGAAGTCGCCCGCCGGTTCAACCGCATCGTCACCGTGGAGGACGGCATTCTGAAGGGTGGTGTCGGCAGTGCCGTGTTGGAATACATGGCGGACCATGACCACACACCGCACGTCCGCCGACTGGGCATTCCTGACCGCTTTATCGAGCATGGCGCCGTCGACATCCTGCGCCACCTCTGCGGCATCGACAAGGAAGGCATCCGCGACGCACTCCTTGCCGAGCTGCAACGCTGACCGGACATCGGTCCAAAGACGATAGACACGGACGATACAGAGCGCAAGCCCAGCCTCTGCATCGCCCGTGTCCTGTTTTTCCGCTCCGCCACTCCCACACATTCCCTCCTTCCCCCTACACATTCCCGTTGACAAATAGAAAGCCAAAAGAGCAATTCTCCTTACACAATTTACCAAATCCGCCTTTTCAACTAACGCGTACTTTTGCAAAATCGAGCAAACGAACGAAGAAAGGTTAATTCCGATTCACACTAAACTTCTGAAGCGCCCATTCATTTCACGTTTCTTAGTATCCAACACTTGTTTTTCACGCGCCAAACAATATTGTTTGAGTCGTCAAACACTTGTGTTTGGGACGTGAAACAATATTGTTTGACCGATGAAACAATATTGTTTCGTCCGTCGATGTAAGGAAAAGAGAAAACGAAAGAATAATTTCTGACAACTGCTCTCCAGAAGGAACGCGGACGCATCACTTTTCCAACTATTAAATCGCACCATATTCTGGAACCGCATACACCACAAAGTCACTTACAGGGAATATCTCACTGCGCTCTGAAAGCGATGTTTGCCATCTCCCGACAAAGTGTATTTTGCAAATCGCTCCAGAATCGCTTCTTTGCTCACCGACTTGTCTTCGGGTGCGAGGAAGGGCACTCTCAAACGATTCGTTTGACGTTTTGACACTTTGACACCATACGAAGACCTGCCCGGCACCCCGTCAGCCGATAGACTGCTCCTTGCGAAGCAATCGGACATTCCTCCCAAGCAAACCGCCGGATTGTCAAGCCGAGATAGCAAAAAAAGAAAGCAAAAAGCTTTTATATAGTATGAAATAGGTTATCTTTGCCACGCAAAAAGACACAGACTAAGGATTTAAAGTATGAAAATAATCATTGCCGGAGCCGGGGAAGTGGGAACTCACCTGGCAAAAATGTTATCCGGAGAGAAGCAGGACATCATCCTCATGGACACGGATGAAGAAAAGCTGGGTCAGCTGGAAGACAATTTCGACCTGATGACCGTCAATGCCTCCTCACTCTCCATCGCCGGACTGAAAGAAGCCAACGTACCCAACGCCGACCTGTTCATCGGTGTCACTCCCGACGAGAGTCGCAACATGACTTCCTGCCTGCTGGCACACAGCCTGGGCGCCAAAAAGACCGTAGCACGCATCGATAACGCCGAATACCTGCAACCCAAACATCAGGAATTTTTCGCCAACATCGGCATCAACTCACTCATCTACCCTGAAATGCTTGCCGCCCGCGAAATCGTGGACGCCATCAAGATGAGCTGGATCCGCCAGTGGTGGGAGGTCGACGGTGGTGAACTGGTGCTCATCGCCGTCAAGCTGCGCCGCACGGCACACATACTCGACATCCCTCTCCATCAGCTGGACACCCGGTCCACCCCCTTCCTCATCGTTGCCATCAAGCGGGGCATGCACACCATCATCCCCCGTGGTGACGACACCTTGCAGGAGCTGGACCTCGTGTACTTCATGACCATGAAGAAGTACATCCCCTACATCCGTCAGATAGCCGGAAAAGACGACTACAAGGACGTCCGCAACGTCATGATCATGGGCGGAAGCCGCATTGCCGTCCGCACGGCACAGATGGCACCCGAATACATGAAGGTGAAAATCATCGAGAAAGACATCGAACGCTGCCACCGCCTCACCGAACTCATCGACAACGACCGCGTGATGATTATCAACGGCGACGGCCGTGACATGGACCTCCTCATGGATGAAGGCATCGAAAACACCGAAGCGTTCGTAGCACTCACCGGCAGCGCGGAAACCAATATCCTCGCCTGCCTGGCTGCCAAGCGGACGGGCGTCAGCAAGACCGTAGCGGAAGTGGAGAACATGGCATACATCAGCATGGCAGAAGGCATGGACATCGGCACCATCATCAACAAGAAGATGATTGCCGCCAGCCACATCTACCAGATGATGCTCGATGCCGACGTGACCAACGTGAAGTGTCTCACCGTGGCAAATGCCGACGTGGCTGAGTTCATCGTGAAGGAAGGGTCGAAAATTACCAAGCATCCGGTGAAGGACTGCGGACTGCCCAAGGGCATCAACATCGGTGGTGTCATCCGTCAGGGGACGGGCGCCCTCGTAACCGGTAACACCCAGCTCCAGGCGGGCGACCACGTCGTGGTGTTCTGCACGGGCATGACCATGCAGAAGATTGAAAAATTCTTTATTTAAGCGTACAGCCAAATGATAAACTATAAGATTGTGGCAAAGATACTGGGAATCCTCCTCTTCCTGGAAGCGATTCTCCTGTTGGGCTGCTCCATCTTTCCCATCTGTTTCGGGGAGAGCGACCTCGTGCCCTTCCTCGCCTCGGCAGGTATCACCTGCCTCATCGGACTCATCCTGTTCTGGATCGGACATGATGCCGACAAGAAGGTGAACCGCAAGGACGGCTACATCATCGTCACCTTCTCGTGGGTGCTGTTCAGCTTGCTGGGCATGCTCCCCTTCCTTTTCGGGCGTTACACCGAGAGTGTCGCCAACGCCTTCTTCGAGACCATGTCCGGCTTCACCACCACCGGTGCCACCGTGCTCGACAACATCGAGTCGTTGCCCCACGGCATCCTGTTCTGGCGCAGCCTGACACAGTGGTTCGGCGGATTGGGCATCGTGTTCTTCACCATTGCCGTACTGCCCATCTTCGGGTCAGGCGGCATGAAGCTCTTTGCTGCCGAGACCACCGGTCCGACACACAGCAAGCTCCATCCCCGCCTCGACGTGACGGCGAAATGGATATGGACCATCTACCTCATCATCACCCTTACACACGGAGCCTTGTTGCTGTTGGGCGACATGCCCTGGTTCGACAGCCTGTGCACCGCCATGTCGACTGCCGCCACCGGCGGTTACTCGGTGAAGCAAAGCAGCCTCATGGCATACAACTCGCCCTACATCGAGTACATCACAACCCTCTTCATGCTCATCTCGGGCGTGAACTTCACCCTGCTCTATGTTGCCATCCTGAAGCGGCAGCCCGTCCGCCTGCTGAAGGACACGGAGTTCCGCTGGTACATCGGGAGCTACTCGGTGTTCACACTGTTCATCACCATCGCCCTGCTGGTAGACACACCGATGGGACTGGAGGAGAGCTTCCGTCTTGCATCCTTCCAGGTTGCCACGGCACAGACCACGACAGGATTCGGAACGGCCGACTACATGCTGTGGCCTTCCTGCACCTGGCTGGTGTTGTGCATCGCCATGATGGTCGGTGCCTGCGCCGGTTCGACAACCGGAGCCATGAAGTCCATCCGCCTGGCCATGCTGTTCAAGATTGTGCGCAACCAGTTCCGCCACATGCTCCATCCCAACGCCGTACTCCCGCTACGCATCAGCGGAGTGGTCATCTCCAACGAAATCAAGACGACCCTGCTCGCCTTCTTCTTCGCCTACATCGGCATCATCCTTGTGGGTTGGGTGTTCATGCTGACGTTGGGTGTCGGGTTCATGGAGGCATTCGGCATCACGGTGTCGAGCCTGGGCAACGTAGGTCCGGGATTAGGTAACTGCGGTCCGGCGTATTCATGGAACAACCTGCCCGATGCAGCCAAGTGGGGCTGTTCCTTCCTGATGCTCATCGGACGTCTGGAGCTGTTCTCCGTCCTGCTGCTGTTCAGCCCGAGCTTCTGGAAGAAACACTGATCAATGGAACCTGTACCCGATGCCGAGCATCAGGTTGTTGGGGTCGTGGAAATCCTGTAGCTGATAGCCTACATGCAGGAAGATGCTCCGGGTGAAAAAGGCCTTCAAGGCAAGCACCTGGTAGAGACCTTTGGCATCATCGCCATGACGGTAACAATTGTAACCGACGCCTACGTTGACCGAGAAGACAGGCATCGTCCATTCTCCCCGGGCGGAAAGTCCCACGACAATCTGTTCGCGGAAGGGCGGACGGTAGAACTTGATGTCATCGCCCGGACCAATGCCTGCCAGGTGTTCCTTCAGGTTGCCTCCCTCATCCCAACGTCCGTCGAGCGAGATGCCCGCAGCAAGGTTCTTCGTGAAATGATACATGGGTGCCACGTTGAGACCGATGATACCGAACTTGCCGGGAAGCAGGTAAGACGACCCTTCCCAGTCCAGTCCACGCGTGCGGGCAGCTCCATAAAGCAACACATCGTAAGACCAGTGAGGCCGGAACACCGATGCCGGTTCTCCTCCTTCCGTCTGCCCTTCTTCACCCCACGAACGCACCACTCCCAGGCGTGCCCCCATCGTGTTCACCCCACCATTGGGATAGCGGGTGTTTCCGTTGGAATAGTGGGTCAGGTCGATACCTGCCGTGAGGTTCCATGAAGAAGAAAGCTGCCAGTTGAGGAATATCCCCAGATTGATATACGCATTGATGCGTGAGCCGACGACCGTATTTTTCGGGTTGGTCTCCTCGTCATGAGGTTTCCAGCCAAAGGATGCCCCGAAATTCCACTCATAGTCGAGCGACAGACGTCGGGAAAGACTTGCCATCCGCGAGCCCTGAAAAACATAAACAGCCAACGGGTTGCCTACCTCCCGTGCGTTGAAGAAGGTGCTGTATGCCACGCCGATGCCCTGATAAGCGTGCGGATAGAGTTTCCCCAGACGGGTGTGGGGAGCAAAACGGAAGGCATATTTCAGGTGGGCGGACAAGGCCGTGCGTATGGGCTTGCCTGCCAAGTTATCGTCTTCAAAGAATGTTTCGGTAGGAGCCACATAACCCGTCCGCAGGTCTACACCGAGACGGTGGGTGATGCGCGGACGCAGACTGTCTGCCACTGACACCTGCTCTTGCGACAGAAGCGGGGAAGACAGACCGAAGGACAGCAACAGCCCCGTCAGCATCCGGAAATTCAAGATAAGGGAAAGAGACTTTTTCACAACGGTATTTTTATATGATAATCACTTCCTGTGAACAACGTTCCGCGATACATGCCACTGAGGCTCCGTCTTCTGCCGTTGCGCGGATGGGATGCATGGACGGTATAGGATGCGTTGAACAGGCTGTAATCGAGGAGGGGGATGATGCGTACATGTTCATTGGGAGCAATGCTGACGACTTTTATCCGGTCAGGCACGGAGAGGGGTAACGGCTGTTCGCTCAGGGAAAACGGCAACTTCATTCCGCTGAAGACCAGCCTTCCGCCCGACACGCTGTCGGGAACCTCCAATTCTGTTCCGGAAAGCCAGGATACATTGTCATCCGACACTACGCTGAACCTTCCCCGGCTCCGATTCTTTCCCGAGATGACGAGCTGCTGACGGATGGTGTCGGCGGACTGATTATAGACCACCAGTCCCTCGCCCTCGCGTACCTCCGTCCATGGTGAATCCGGTTCAAGCCGGTACACCACACTGTCCACCCGATAAGGTTCGCCCAGCGTCAAACGGAACTCCAGCGGGATGTCCACATAGTCGTTGCCCACATGGATGTCCATCTGATAATCCTCCTGCAACAGATTCTCACCGAGCATCACGACCAGCTGACGTCCTTCGTCGCGCACAACAGCGCAATCCAACAGTCCCCCAAGGCTGAACTCCAGCCGTTCCCGGTCCTCCATCTTCGTTACCGGACCACCATTGTCACTACTGACAAAGCTGATGAGCGACTTGCCCGACTCCGACGTCACATCGAGCACGCTCCAGTCTTCCGATGGAAAATCGATGACCAGCGTATCTCCGTTGCCGTCCAGCGTGAAATGTGTTTCAGCCGGAGCAATATGGTCTACAAAGACCTCCTGGTTGCAACCCGTGCAGGCAAGCAACCCGCCCCACAGCAGACCGCACCGTATCCTCCGAAGTATATTTTTCATGATTTCTGTCTTGTTAAAGTAAGGCATGCATGCAAAGGTAGTGTTTTTCGGAGAAAAAGAATACGTGTATCAGAATCCATTGTCCCCCTATCATGGGAACAACTATTCTGACACACGTATTTTATGGACAAAGATAGAGAGTAGCTTATCTTCTATGAGCGATTAAATTCCATAGTTCTCTGAACCACAGGACAAGAGAAGATAAGGTCACTATTATCACCCAGTCAACCCACTTCAAGGGAGTGCAATTAAAGAAATCATAAAGAACTTCCACAATAGCAATCTGTCCGATAAATATAATTGCAACAATTGTAAAGAATTCCTTGCTCATCCGAAGTCGAAAAAAGCTCTTCCCGGTTTCAAAAGAACGAGTATTGAACATATACCAAAGATGTGTCCATACAAAAATAGAGAACAGCAACGTCTGCTCGTATGCCGACAAACCATTGGCTTCTCCCAATTCGCAATGCAAAAGGTCTGTCATTTGTGTGATTTCTGTATGTTGGAAGATGTAAAGGAAACCAACCAACAATATAAAGAAGAATCCTCCGACCCCAAGAATATCTTTCAGCATAGGCTTTGTCAGGATAAATGCCTTACGGTCGCGCGGCTTGTCTTTCATCACCGCTTGCGAAGGAGGCAACGACGCAAGTGCCATTGCTCCAAAAGTATCCATAATGAGATTTACCCAAAGCATCTGCGTGACAGTCAATGGAGATTCCGTTCCCATAAACGCTCCAACCAGCACAATCAGGCAGGCTGCAACATTGACTGTTAGCTGGAATAATAAAAAACGCTGGATATTCTGATAGAGCGAACGCCCCCACATCACGGCACGACAAATACTGCCAAATGAATTATCAATGATAGTTATGTCAGAAGCCTCTTTTGCCACAGATGTTCCGTCTCCCATAGACAAACCGACATGAGCAGCTTTGAGTGCCGGAGCATCATTGGTCCCATCACCGGTTACAGCAACAACTTGATTCTTACGTTGGAGCGACTCAACCAAACGCTTCTTATCCATCGGACGGGCACGGGCAATAATTTTCAAATCCAAGACTCTTTCATCAAGTTCGTCATCTGAAAGTTTTGCGAACTCTGTTCCTGTAATAATCGCCTCATCCTTGTCCCGCTTTGACCAAAGACCAATCTGACGTCCTATCTCCATGGCTGTACCCGGGGTATCACCGGTTACAATCTTTACATGGATTCCGGCTGCTATACATTTATGGACTGCCGCCGGGACATCCTTACGTACTGGATCTGCGATAGCCACAATACCCATAAAGACAAGTCTGTCCGCAATTACCCTATTATCCGATATTGCGATGTCGCCCTCTTCGAGCACCTGATATGCAAAGCCCAGCGTTCGCATCGCACGACATTGAAAATCCGCTAACTGCCTGTCCATGTCATCAGCCGATACATTCCGCTCAATGTGCCTGCAAAGGGAACGTACAATTTCCGGGGCTCCCTTCACATAAAGAATCTTCTTCCCTCCAAGTTGAACTGATTCTACTACCGTCGCCATATATTTCCTCTCAGTAGAGAATGGCAATTCTTCAAGGATTGTAGCATGCTCTTTCAACTCCCGATAATCAATGCCTTTCTCTCTAAGCCACAATAGCAATGCTCCTTCCGTCGGATTTCCTAAGACAACCGGTTGCTCTGCATGACTTAAATCCAGCGATGCCGTAGAATTAAGAGCCATATTCTCCATAACCAAACGGCTCGTTTCATCCGCACCCAAAACTTGCTGAGACAATCCATAAAAATTGGTTTCTTCCACACTCATTTGGTTTTGGGTGAGTGTTCCAGTCTTATCTGTACAAATAACCGTTGTGGCTCCCATCGTCTCACAAGCATGCATTTTCCGGACCAGATTATTTGTTTTCAACATCCGACGCATGCTATATGCCAGACTCAAGGTTACGGCCATCGGCAATCCTTCCGGTACTGCAACCACAATCAAGGTAACCGCTATCATCAATGTCTGTAAGACATAGGCTGTGATGTGTGACCATTCCAAAGAATTATCGCCTAAAAAATAAATGAACAAACGCCCTACAACTACTAAGGCAGCAAAAACATAACTCAGTTTTGTAATCCAGTCACTTAATCCATCCAACTGTTCATTCAGTGGAGTTTTAACACTGTCATCAATTTGTGCAGCTTCGAAAACCTTTCCGTTCTCTGTTCGATCGCCGACTGCTGTCACTCGAAACACTCCATGTCCCTCCATCACTTTGGTTCCTTTCAGAACATGATTGGTAGGATAAGTTGCCTCTTTATCAAAATCTTGTTCATTGGCACTTTTGTGGCACATCGGCTCACCGGTAAGGGTTGACTCATCCACATTCAGACTGACGCTTTCCAGCAATTCGCCATCAGCTGGAACCTCGGCACCGGTATTGAGTATGACAATATCTCCTACAACCACATCTTTCTTAGGAATCTGTGTGGTGTTCGCATTACGTATCACCTCGACAAGCTCATCATCATTTACCTGATTAAGAATAGCAAACTCTTTATCAGCCTTTAATTCAAAATAAAATGCCAAACCTGTTGCAAGCAAGATAGCGACAAAGATGCCTATCGGCTCAAAAAAGACGGCAAAGCCTTCATGAAGACCAAAGTACTCATAAAATGAAATACCGACAGACAATGCTCCTGCAATCATCAGAATGATAATAAGAGGGTCCTCAAATTTTCCCAAGAACTGCTTCCACAAAGGGTCTTTCTCCGGTGGAGTCAATTTATTTATTCCATACTTCTTACGGCTTTCCAGCACTTCCTTATCTGTCAAACCCATGTAATGCTTTCTCTTCTGCATATAGTAAACTTTTAACTTATTAATCATTTGCCCAATAAGAGTAATGATACTCAGTTGTTAACCAACTGAACAACTATCAGTCTTCCTCCTTGTCCCCTGTCCAGTAGAATCTGTCGCCCATCGGTTAAAGGTACATAGTCACCTATGGATATAGCCTTATTCTCTGAGATATCCATCATATCCGGAAGAGCACGATTAATCAGTATCCATTGATTTTTGAAAAAATGAAAATCTCCAACCGGCTTTTTATCCTCTTCAGATATACGTTCCGTTGGCGAAACAAGGTTATTCGAATGCCATTTGTACAAGGTTTGTTTATCATATACCATCAAACGGTAGTTCTCTGATATGAACTTGCCATGAGAGGGTGCATAATAAAAGTTCAATATCGGCAACTGACCATGATAAGCTTGCCCGCAAAACGGGCACTTGGGCTTTGTCGTATTGTCGAAAACAAACCAATGAGCCTCACAACGTGCATTCTGACAAGGCTGCACCAGATCTGTGGTTTTTACCAACGCATCCTCCCACTCAGCAGCACTTGGACGTTTCGAGGGGTCATGCAACCCATCAATAAAAGCACGGTCAAACAGTTTTTTCAAATAAGGGCCACAGATTGTATAAGGCATCTTTACCGGGTCTCCCTGTGGTAACTCGGCAGGAGACAGTTGTTGCGACTTGACCCTGTTCGAACGGTCTACAGGATTCTCTATAAACAGAGCTTTTGTTCCCATCGATAGCTCTTCATCATGTCCACTATCACTGATATCATTGACCTTGCCTCCTCTCAATGGATGTCTGTTAAGCAAGTACATGTATATCAAGACAGCCAAAGCATGACGGTCTGTATAAATGCTCGGCAACTTTCTTTGTTTATCGTCCAATGGCAAATGCTTCGTTCCGATGACTTCCGGAGCAATGAAATCAGGCGTACCGATAACTTCCGGTGGAAACTTCCCCGGCACGACCAAACTATCATCATCAATAATGCATGCACTCCCGGATATTGGGTCAACCAAAATATTCTTGTACGATAAATCCGAATGCGCCAATCCTGCTGCATGAAGCCTGCGCACGGCACGGGCTATTTTGATGCACATATGAAGCGTAGTCAGCCAATTACCTTTTTGATCTGCCGGCAGGAACTTATTTCTCAGTTTTGCTGAAGCAAACCACTTTCCTTCTTTCTCCTTTCCCTTAAAAGGCCCACTTGAAAAAAAGAACTTTTTATCATAGAACGGCATGACAATACCTGTCTTGCCATTCCATTCAACCATCTTGGTCGGCCAAGCGAAAAGATTCTTCCAATATGCACCCTCCGGAGTGTCGAAAATCCGTTCGCGATAGATTCCTACGATATTATTGATTCGTTCTCTGTCATTTGCATTGATCGGCTTACGATAAAATGCTACCACATAACTCTTGTCCAAGCTGAAATAGACATCTTTCACACCACCTTGAGCTTTGATTTCATCATAAAACTCCACAGTGCTCCCATCATTAGCCTTTAGGGATATTTTATTTGCCATGACTCTCCTTTTTAATACAATATTGCGATGGTTCTATCATCATGATTGCCGGGAGACCAAAAATCCAGCCACTGCAAAAGCTGTCCGGCTGCATCTTCATTATCATCCGTCAACTCAACTCCATTACTTCTCAGGGTATGCCACAGCATGTTCCATTTGGCATACGACTTCAAATTGGCATCAGTCTCAAACATCGGATCGCTGACCCCATCAGTCATTAAAAACAGGGCCGTGAACTCCCGCACTATCCTGCAATTCATTCTTTGATAGAATCTTGCTGTATCCGTGAAAATCTCAGGCATCGTGAGAAACCTCGTTTGCCCGGCATATTCTCCTTCATCCGGCATACCAAGCATGATGGCCGTTTCATCTTTTTCATCATACAAGCATATTGCCCCGTCTCCAACCCAAAATGAAGCTATAAACCATCCAAAGTCAAATTTTTTGCATATAGCCAACAAAAGCGTAGTTGAATAATCCTTCACCTTCCGTTCTTTTCGCATTGCTTCCGCAGCTATTGCCTTATGAGCTTTCAAGGCAGCATTGCCCACAATCCTATAGATATCTGCACTGATTGCCTGCCCCGCAGCTTCTGACTTCTGGTCAAGGTGATATAACGTAATATCATCATCAAAACCGGCAGAGTTGCTTAACTGCTCTTTACAATGTCTGACAGCCGTTTCACAAGCTATTTTAGCTCCCTCTCTTGAATAGCAGGCAGAACCTGCCCCGTCAGCGACGGCCATGACATACCAATTTGTCACATCATCATGGTATAGACAGAAATGGTCATCTCTAGGCTTTCCTTCTTGAGCATGTGAACGCCCCCGCTTGCTGGCAGCCACCATATCCTTTTGTGGAGTACCATCAGGTAACGACTGAATCTTCAGATACTCCTTGGCAGTATTCTCTTTCGGGTATTCAATACCATCGGGTACAGGCACATCTTTCCATAAATCACGAGGGTCCGGATTTATGATTATCTGCAAGGTACGCTCCAAGCAAGCATGTTCCACAGGCAATCCCTGAAACCTGTACTGCAGTACCAAATCAAAAGTTCCACTGACCTTAGGTGAGCCGCTGATTCTGAAAGAATGTTCTCCTTGCAGCTTTTCTATTTGCAGACCATGCTGTTCCTCTGTCAAGCCGGACAGCGATGTATCCGTCATTTCTTCACAAGGTATGAAAACTTCGGCATCATACTTTTTCCCAATAGAAGCATTAGGGATGACAATGGACAACTCCTTCACTTTATTTTCCATTACAAGTACTTCATTCATAACGTATTCATTGTATTCCGTCCATAACTTATCGGCATAGTATCTGACAAAATCCTCCATCTGTGCATCAGATTCCCCATTACTCATGAGTTCCAGCAATTTTTCCAGGTTCATAATCAGCCCTTTCCTCTCGTTATATTCATTCCATCTGCTCCAATCTCACTCAGTTCTCCTTTCAGTCCACACCAGGGACATGACGTTGCATGACCATCTGAGCACATGATCTTGCCACATTCACAGACGACCAGCCCCCATTGACTGCCACAACACGGACAAGTCGGGTTCCCAACCAATGACATCGTATTGATATTCCGATTGGATGTTCCGTCACTCAATTCATCATACATCTTGTCATCTATGGTATAGGCCCCTACAAGCTTATAGCCTATTTCCTTCACACTCACTTTCTCCAGACCGGGTATATCACTGATTCGCTTGGCATATTTGATAAGGTATTTCTTTTTCGTATGGGAACATTTACCCAGCAGTACCGCAAAATTCTCATCAACCGTACACTTCCGTGTCGTGTCTACTTTTTCTAAATCAATACCGGAAAGGGAGGCCAACTGAATATTATCGGTCCCTGCATCTGTCACCGAAGCACTGGTAGACTTGATTGATGCCGTAACCCATTTAAAGAAAGCTTTGAACGATTGTTCTCCAGTATCATTCAGCCTCAAAATATTTTCAGAAATCTGTCCCAGCATATTCGTATCGGTATTATCACCAATTGATATACACACCAGGTTGGCATTCCTTCGATAGCGAGTATTCCAACGATTAAATGCCGATTGCGGATTGTCTGTCGGTGTACCATCTGTAAACAGGAAAACAATCGGTTTCCAATCTCCTTTCACCTCAACAGTGGTTTTCTGAACAGACTTGTCAATATCATCCATCAGGCAATTCAAGGCACTGCCCAATGAAGTTCCTCCACCAACAGGGAACTGGGGAGGATAAAACTTATACAGTTCAGTTAACGGAGACAAGACTTTCGCTTTTCCAGCAAATATGATTACGGAAACAAAAACTGTCTCCAGAGCATACGGATCCGTTCTTAGTTCCTGAATAAGGTTCCGCATTCCTTTTTCAACCTGAATAATGGGGTCACCCACCATCGATTCTGACACATCAATCAAAAAATATATAGGCAGTCGTCTCATAAAGAAAAAATCAAATTGTTCAACATCTGCAAGCTCTCGTCATTATTGAGGGCATGCGGGACTTCAGTTAAATCACAATATTTACTTCCGTAGGAGGTCCGGGCAGTTCCAACGAATCCGTCGTCCCCACACTCTTTCCTCCCACACCTATCACATCAGACACCCAAACAAAGAACTTCTTAAAAGAGGTCGCATCCATCGTGTCCAAGGTAAAGACTTGGTCTGTCAGTTTTTTCAATGGCTCAACCTTTGCTTTGGGACCGGCAGCACAAGCTACAATACTGGCAAAATTCTCCTTCCTGACGTTCGGAATCACATTTTCATAGTCCTGAATATCCGAGGGCTTTCCATCGGTCAGTATAAATAAGAGCGGACGCCAATCCCCCTTTTGTTCCGCAGTCCCCTTTTGAACTTCCACTTCAATTCGTTCGCACAGCATTTCCAAAGCTTTACCAAGAAAGGTTGGTCCTGAGTCAGGTGTCACAATATCAGGTACCTGTAAGTCTGCCAGCTCTGTCAGCGGCAGAATCTGATGAACCTCTCTATCAAAAGTGATGATACTGATGCAAACAGTTTCCAAGGCATAAGGGTCCAGACGAAGGGCGGCTATCATGTCAGACAATCCGACTTTCACACTCTCTATCGGCTCTCCTTTCATGGAACCACTTGTATCTATCAAAATATATACGGGCAAATGTCTCATTATCAAATCCAGTCATTCAACATCCGCCAGTTCAAGCTACAGTTGAACTGATGCGAATCTTAAGTAAGTTATAACACAGAGTGGCACAAATCAATTCGTGCCACTCTATCTGATTATCTATCTATACAACAATATTTACTTCCGGAGGCGGAGGCGGCAACTCGCTCATCGTGGCGACATCGCCATGGGCATCTTCCACTTTCTGGCTTCCGGTACTAATACTTGCACTGACCCATTTGAAAAAGGCCTTGATCGTAGCGCTGTCAGCGGTGTCAAGCTGAACAACATTATCAGTAATACGTTTCAATGTATCCGTATTTGCTCCTTGACCTGCCGCACAAGCTACCACCATACCGAATTTTCTTTTTTGAAATTCATCCAATCCCTTTTGCAAGTCATCCGTAGGTTCTCCGTCCGTCATCAGGAAGACCAAAGGTTTCCAGTCCCCCTTCATCTCAGGTGTTGTCTTCACAACCTCCGTATCTGCCTTTTGCGCCAACAGGGCCAATGCCTCTCCCAAAGCGGTGCATCCGCCAGCCTCAATCTGAGGTGGTTGAAAAGCAGCCAGCTCTGTGAGAGGAGTAATCTGCTGAGCTGAAGAATTGAATGTGATGATGCTGATATACGCTGTTTCCAACGCATACGGATCCCCTCTTAAGGTAGAGATGAGTGTCTGCACACCATTCTTCACCGCCTCAATCGGCTCACCATACATGGAGCCGGAGGTATCCAGCAATAAATATACAGGTAACCGTCTCATGAGCTTCTATTTTGAATAGGAGGTTAATATTCGTCTTACTGTCTGCCTCAAGTCATTCCGGTCATCAAAAGCATCACCAATAGCGGCAAACTTCCACTCGCCATTGCGCCGATATAGTTTACCCATGATGAGAGCGTTTGTTCCGGCAAATTGACTTTCCTTGGCAACATCATACTGGGCAAATACCGATTTTACTTTCTCCGGAGTTCCTTCATACATGCGAATTGCCACATAAGGAATTTGGTGGAAATCGATATTGTCCGGTTGATAAATGTTCAGGAAGAAAAATATCTGATCAATCTGAGGATTGACTTTATTCAAGTCAACCGTTATAATCTCATTGTCCAGTCCGTCATCGCCTCCTTTATCCCCTTCCGTATCATCCGGGGTATGATACATCGACTGGTCAGCCGACCAATCCTTGCCGACAGGGAGTCCTTCAGACTGAAAAAATGCCGGTTTATACAATGGGGAATATAAAGTGTCCACGAGTTGTCCCTGACGATCGACCATCACACAACTCAAGTCCACATCCACATCCAGTTCTTCTTTTCTTGCACCAAAACCGAAAAATCCGGTTCTTTCAACCACGATAGCACCCCAGTTACAACCTACACAAAAGTTGGTAAGTTTCGCACCATTATCCTTTTCCAGGTTGATGCGTTGACCTTTCTCTAATTGTATCGCCATAATCCAAATACCATTAACATTGTTCTAATTTTGTCAACTGATAAATTGGGAATATACCAAAAGCAGGTTATTGATATTTATTCACCAAAGCCTGCAAACCACCTCTGTTCCCGATACCCATCGCTTCAAACTTCCATTCCTCTCCACGACGATACAGACGGCCAAACTCCACAGCCGTTTCCACTGAGAAGTCTTCATCCAGGTCATAACGGGCTATCTCTTCATTCGTGATGGAATTATAGATGCGGATATAAGAATTACGGACTTGTCCAAAATTCTGTTTTCTCTCATCAGCCTTATAAATCGTGGCTACAAACAGGATTTCCTGAATTGAGGAGTCCACTTTCTGCAAGTCAACATTCAGCGTCTCGTCGTCACCTCCGTCACTGTTTCCACCCGTCGTATCATCTCCTGTAGATTCCACAGCTCCATCCGGTGACTTGGGGTTATTGTAGAAAATGAAATAGTTATCATTGGGGATTTTCTTGTTGCTCCCCAGCATAAAGGCAGAGGCATCCAAATCGAAGTCAAAACCAGAGCCTTCGTTGGGGTCCCATCCCAAACCTACACTTACCTTAGACAGGCCAATGCCTATCCTTTGTCCTTTTTCCAATACAATTGCCATAGTCGTAATTATTTAAGTTCTTTATGCAATATTAAAGAACAAAACGATATCCTTACGACCAGTCGCAATGTTACACTTGAACCTGAAAACAATCCCAGACAAGCAATTATAAGGTTTCAACTTGCACACACTCAAGCCATCTTCAGCTTACAAGGCGGAAACCCTGCTCCAAAAGTCAGAATCCTCCATCCGGCAAATCTTCATCTGTTCAGAATCGTAGCATAAACACAGCTCCGGCGAAATTGCAACCGAATAGTTTCCAAAGATATTACGCTGAACCATATAATCATCCGCATTGCACAACATCTCTCCGACAGAGCGAATCTGCTGCTTTATCAGGCTGAGCATAGGTAGCCTGTTTTCGGACTGACATATTTTGGGAGCATTGGCTCTATTGCCTCCAAAGCCTTCGTAAATCATTTCATATTTGAGCTGTATCAGTTGCATCCGATAATCAAATTTCCTTAGAGCGTGAGCATTGTCGGGCTTACTGAAATTTATACCCCCACTTCTGGATTCCAACAGGAACAAGGCATAGAGGGCCTTTTCCCTCCGATGGAGCTTTGACAGTCTGATTTCCGCTTCCGGCAAAAATATATCGCCTCGAACCAGATCTATGACGACACTGCTTCTGACTCCTTTTCGTTCGGTGAATACATCAAATATCTGCTTGTAATAACCCTGATAAACGAACCGTTCCTTACTACTGAAAATCGGGTTCAGCACTCTCGGTCTGTACAGTCTCATAAACAGGTCCGTAAAATCTCTTGTGATACTGATGGCATCCTTTTCAAGTGATATAGCCAGAAAGTTAGCATACGTTTTTCCACCTACTGAAGACTCATTGATACACAACAACATGGAAGGAAGAGACTCCTCCAGCCCCTTCAAATTCATCCTTCCGACAACCCCCTCCTTACAGAAGTCTGATGTATTCAGTGAAGTCAGTTGACGAATCATCTCCCCCATCCGTTTTTCTGATAGTTCCGGGTACAGGAAAGAAAGTAAAGACAGCAGTTTGGACGAAGGAAGAGATTTATAATGCTCGCTGACCTTAGGCAGGTACACAAAATTCAAACCTATCAGACGGAATTCATTTGAAATTTCTCTATAGGCCTCCGATATTTCCCGATTGACCTCCTTATAATATTCCCCCTCAATATATAATATCTGAGATTTTTCAACCACAGCATCATTCGGCAAAACCGTCGAATAGATTTCAGCCTGCAGACTGTATTTCTTTGACAAGCAAGCTATAATGGCCAACAAAATGAAGCTTTCTTCTCGCGTAAACGCTTTATCGGACAATGCCAGGTTATAAAAGTCGCCAATGATATCCTGAACGAGCCCCTCTGGCAGGTCCTTTAACAAACAGACCGCATTGGATAAAGTCATGTCTTTACCCACGACCTCATCTTCTTTCGTTATACGGTATTTTTCTCTGATCCTATCCAGACATTCGATTTCCCTTAAATCTATAATGGAATCAGCTTTCACGATATCGGAAACGATCCGCATAATTCCCGCTCGCTCACATTGTTTCATGGAAAAATCTCCAAGCAGTCCCGATTCCCTCCGACCTGCTGTTTTAGACTCCTTGTCAGACAAAAAGAAAAGCGTGGGAATCAAGCTTGTTACTCGTCCCACACATAGAGGCTCTGGCATCGCCCTGATAGTCGAAACGAGCAACGCCGAAGCCCACGCCGATATGTATATAAACGAATACACCTGCAAACAATCTGCGAAAAGACTGCCTGCATGCAAGGTCCGGATATAACATACCCATGAGCATCTACCGTTGCTTTGATTTTTGACTATCATGTGAAACTGCCAGATTTCTATGTGTCAAGAACAAAGCGTCAAGTAAACGCCTTCACATTTTGTCAGTCCTCTATCCCACCCATAGCCCGCTATCACACTTTTAGTCTCGTGTGTAGCCCGGCGTGAGCAGCTTCCATACACAAATTCTTCATTAAGAATTGCTCTTAGAATTCAGCGAGAACTGATGCAAAGATATATATTTGACCCAAAAACAAAAAGAAAAGAAAAAAAGTTCTCAACAGCACCCCTACTTTACCTTTTTTCCAAGCAGTCTGTTGAGCCTTCCCTGGTTCATCCCCATCTTCACCCAACTATCAAAATGTCAAACGAAGGCACCCACAGGGACATTTCTCGCGCCAAAGGACGAGTTGGAACGCAAAGAAGGCATTCTGGAGCGATTCGCAAAATACAACTTGACACGGCTACGGCTATTTTCGTTGCACGGGAGCTCGTCTGTCAGCGAAACAGCAGCATTCTCACAACGAACATGGGAGAGATACATGTTTTTTATTACCATCCGAATTATTGACAGCACGCTCCTTCCAGCGAATGAAACTCGGAACTTTTTACTTCCATCTTCCAAAGATTTGACTTCCGGGCATGAAACAATCGTGTTTGGAGGGGGAAACTATATTGTTTGACGCGGCAAACTATATTATTTGGCTCGCGAAACAATATTGTTCCGGGCACGTTTTGTCAATCTTCCGAAAACGAAGTGTATAGTTTTCTAAAATAAAGGGCATTTTTCCGGTGTTTCGTTTGCTTTTCTTAGCAATTGCCTGCTAGTTTGTCGGCAAATCGTCCAATGTGAGTTAGCCGCAAAGGGACGTTTGACGAAATCCGTCAAGCAAAAGCACGGAAATGACTTCTTTTTGTCATTTCCACCCGTCCGCAGAAAAAGACATCGGATGAAAAAAGAGCACACCAAGGGACGGAAGGAAAGGCGTCCGTGACGCTCCAGGAGAGAAGGTGCGGGACACGGGAAGCAATCTTCCGGCGTGGTTAAAAAAAACGAAAAAATTCGTGGGCTTATTCAATATTAGTGACTATCTTTGCGGCTCAAAAGTAGTAGTAGAGATGGTCAAAGGCTGGAAAATGTTGGTTTTACCCTTTTTCCTATTGGTGCTCTTTTTGGGCAATTCAATAGGGAGGCTGTCTGCCATACCCTTCACCCAACCTTCCCGACTCTCTACTCCCGACCTCTCTATCAAGCACAATCCTCTTACACCAAACAGTTTTTACAACAGAAGCATACGTCCTGTCACCCGGCTGTTCCATGCTGACGGACGAACTTGCCGTGACACGGGTGCCTGCCCCTCTCACTCTACTACCTCCAACCCTTTCCGCAGCACCCCTCGTCCGGCTCCGACCCTTCTCTTCTGCCGGCTCTTGATTTAGCCCCGGCAGACACAAGCAACATCTTTATTTTCATTGCAACATAAATCAAATAACCTAATAATTAAAACATGTCTTTTACATTATTAATTACCGCAATTTTAACCGGAATTGCCTTGGTAGCTGCCGGCATGATCGTGGCAAAGCTTATCAGCCCGCGCTCGTTCAATGCCCAGAAAGGCGAGGCCTACGAATGTGGTTTGCCCACACGTGGACGTTCGCAAATGCAGTTCAAGGTTGGTTATTACCTGTTCGCCATCCTGTTCCTGATGTTCGACATCGAGACAGTATTCCTCTTTCCCTGGGCAGTTGTCGTGGGTGAAGTGGGAATCTATGGCCTGGTAAGTGTCATCTTCTTCTTAGTAGTATTAATCTTAGGCCTGGCATATGCCTGGAAGAAAGGAGCGCTCAAATGGGAATGAAACAGCCGAAAATCCGCTCCATGAAGTATGAGGAGTTCAAGAACAACGACTACCTGGAGCACATGGTCGAGGAACTTCGTGAACAGGGCGTGAACGTTGCCGTGTCGAAACTGGATGACCTGATCAACTGGGGACGAAGCAACTCCGTGTGGTCATTCCTGCTCGGAACGAGCTGCTGCGCCATCGAGTTCATGGCACTGGGTGCAGCCCGCTATGACATGGCACGCTTCGGTTTCGAGGTAACCCGTAACTCCCCCCGTCAGGGTGACGTGCTGCTCGTCATGGGAACCATCACCCACCGCTGCGCACCGTTGATGAAACGTCTGTATGACCAGCTCGCCGAACCGAAATATGTCATCGCCGTGGGCGGATGCACCATCTCGGGCGGTCCGTTCAAGAACTCGTACCACGTGGTCGATGGCATCAACCAGATTGTCCCTGTGGATGTCTACATCCCGGGATGTCCGCCGCGCCCCGAGGCTTTTTATTATGGCCTGATGCAGCTGCAACGCAAAATCAAGCTGGAACATTTCTTTGGCGGTGTTAACCGTAAACAACCCAAACCAGAAGAAGATTAATAGGAGCTATGGATATAAAAGATAAGATTTTGAAGATTGTGCCGGAAGTGACGTTCACCGAACAGGGTGACACGGTGGCTGTCGTGCCTCTGGCCTCATTCCGCAAGCTTGCCGAAGCCTTGCGTCACGACCCGGAAGACGCCATGGATTTCATGCGCGACATCGTGGGCATGGACTGGGGCGAGACCCTGGGAGCACTCTACTACCTGGAGTCGACCACCTCGAACCGCCGCATCACCCTGCGCACAGAGACTGACAACCGGGAGAATCCGGTCATCCCCAGTGTCTTCGACTTGTGGGCAACCGCACAAATCAAGGAGCGCGAGGCACACGACTTCTTTGGCATCATTTTCACGGGCAACCCCGACCTGCGCCGCCTCTTCCTGCGCGAAGACTGGGTGGGCTACCCCTTCCGCAAGGATTATGACATGAAGTCCAACCCGCTCAACATGACCAACGAGGAGGATGACGACGTGGCACCGACCTACGAGCTGGGTCCCAAGGGTGAACTCATCTCAGGAAAGAACGTCGTTTTCGCCCCCGAAGAGTTTGTCATCAACATGGGTCCGCAACACCCGTCAACCCACGGAGCGCTGCGTATGCGTATCTCCCTCGACGGTGAGACGGTGAAGCGTGTAGACCCGGTCTGCGGATACATCCACCGCGGCATCGAGAAGATGAACGAGAGCCTCACCTACCCGCAGACACTCGCCCTGACCGACCGTCTGGACTACCTGAGCGCACACCAGAGCCGCCATGCCCTGTGCATGTGCATCGAGAAGGCTGCCGGCATCGAGATTTCCGAGCGTGCGAAGTACATCCGTACCATCATGGACGAGTTGCAACGTATCGACTCCCACCTACTCTACTTCTCCTGTCTGGTGCTCGACATGGGTGGCTTCACCCCGTTCTTCTACGGCTTCCGCGAACGTGAGATGGTGCTCGACATCTTCGAGGAGACCACCGGCGGACGCCTCATCCAGAACTACAATATGATCGGCGGTGTGCAGGCCGACCTGCATCCCGACTTCCAGAAGAAGGTGAAAGCGTTCATCAAGCATATGCGCGGCATCGTGCATGAGTACCACGAAATCTTCACCGGCAACGTCATCGTGACCAGCCGTATGAAGGGTGTGGGCGTGCTGAGCCGTGAGGATGTCATCAGCTACGGCGCTACCGGAGGCACGGGACGTGCATCGGGCTGGAGCAACGACGTACGCAAGCACCACCCCTACGGTGTCTATGACAAGGTGGAATTCAAGGAAGTCCTCCGCACGGAAGGCGACAGCTTCGCTCGCTACATGGTGCGTATGGACGAAATCATGGAGTCGCTCCACATCATCGAACAGCTCATCGACAACATTCCTGAAGGCGAATACCGCGTGAAGACGAAACCCATCATCCGCGTACCGGAAGGCATCTACTCCCAGTCGGTGGAGACGAGCCGTGGCGAGTTCGATGTCATCCTTGAGAGCCATGGAGACAAGAGCCCCTATCGTCTGCACTACCGTTCGGCCTGCCTGCCGCTGGTACACATCCTCGACAAAGCCTGCCGTGGATGGAAGATTGCCGACCTGATTGTGATTGGTGCAAGTATCGACCTTGTAATCCCTGACATTGACAGATAAATTGACCAACCGTTAATAACAGAACAATGAATAATTCATTTTTAGACTATTATAGCTTGCAACCCGTTACCAGCTGGATTCACGACGCCCTGTGCAGCGTGATGCCCGAGGCGCTGGCCATCTTCCTGGAGTGCGTGGTAATCGGTGTTGTTCTCGTGGCTCTCTATGCCGTCCTCGCTATCATACTGATTTATATGGAGCGTAAGGTCTGCGCGGCTTTCCAATGCCGTATCGGCCCGAACCGTGTGGGAGGAAAAGGCGGTCTGATGCAGGTTCCTGCCGACGTACTGAAAATCCTGACGAAGGAAATCATCCGTCTGAAGAACTCTGACCACCTGCTCTATGACCTGGCCCCCTACCTCGTCATCCTGGCATCCATCCTGACCTTCTCCTGCCTTCCCTGGAACAAGGGCGCCCAAGTGCTCGACATGAACATCGGCATCCTCTTCGTGCTGGCAGCCTCGTCCATCGGCGTGGTAGGTATCCTGCTGGCAGGTTGGGCAAGTAACAACAAGTACACCATGATCGGTGCCGTACGTAGTGGTGCAATGATTATCAGCTACGAGCTGTCCATGGGCATCATCGTGCTGGCCATGGTGGTGCTGAGCGAAACGACCAGCCTGAGCGGCATTGTCGAGGGACAGGCCAACGGCTGGAACATCTTCAAGGGGCACATCGCCGCCATCCTTGCCTTCGTGGTATTCCTCATTGCCGGTAATGCCGAGGCCAACCGCGGTCCGTTCGACCTGGCTGAAGCCGAGCAGGAGTTGCTCGCCGGTTACCACACCGAGTACTCCGGTCTGCACTTCGGCTTCTTCTATCTGGCCGAATACCTGAACCTGTTCATCACTGCCGGTTTTGCATCGACCCTCTTCCTGGGTGGCTGGATGCCTCTGCATGTGGCAGGCCTTGACGCCTTCAACAACGTGATGGACTACATCCCCGGCTTCGTCTGGTTCTTCGGCAAGACCTTCTTCGTGGTATGGCTTCTGATGTGGATCAAGTGGACTTTCGTCCGTCTGCGTATCGACCAGGTGCTGACGTTCGAGTGGAAATACCTGATGCCAACCTCCCTGCTGTTGCTCGTGCTGATGGTCGTGCTCAAGGTGTCCGGTCTGGTATTTTAAAGCAAACTAACAAACGAAAAAGACAATGAGTAAATTCAGTAATTACATCAATGGATATTTTTCAGGACTCAAGACCCTGCTGATCGGTATGCGCACCTCCATCCGTGTATACTTCCGCAAGAATGTCACGGAGCAATATCCTGAAAACCGCCACACCACCCTGCACATCCCTGAGCGCCACCGTGGCACGCTGGTCATGCCTCACGACGAGAACAACCAGCACCGCTGCGTTGCCTGCGGTCTGTGCCAAATGGCCTGCCCCAACGGCACCATCAAGGTGACTTCCGAGATGGTGGAAGGCGAAGACGGCAAGAAAAGAAAAGTATTGGTTAACTATGAGTACGACCTGGGCTCGTGCATGTTCTGCGAACTGTGCGTGAATGCTTGTCCGCACGATGCCATCCGCTTCAGCAACGACTTCGAGAACGCCGTGTTCCAACGCGAGAAGCTGTTGCAGAAGCTCAATCACGAAGGTTCGTCAGTTGTAAAAAAGTAGAATGATATGGATATAACACTTCAACAAACAGTATTCTACGTGGTCGCCATCCTGATGAGCGTCTTCTCGGTGATGACGGTTACGACCGGAAGCATCCTGCGCGCAGCAACCTACCTGCTGTTCGTGCTCTTCGGTACGGCGGCTATGTATTTCATCTTGGGCTACACCTTCCTGGGAGCCGTGCAGCTCATGGTCTATGCCGGCGGTATCGTCGTCTTGTATGTATTCTCCATCTTATTGACCAACTCGGACAAGAGCATCAATCTGAAGATTGGACGCAGCAAGCTGGTGGCAGCCCTGTTCACCATCATCATCGGTGCAGCCCTGGTGCTGTTCCTCATCTGGACCAACGGCTTTGCGTTGAATGTCATCCCCGACAGCGGTGAAATCGCCATGCGGGAAATCGGTCATGCACTCATCAGCTCTGACAAGTATGGCTATGTCCTGCCCTTCGAAGTGGCAGGTGTGCTGCTGCTGGCATGTATGATCGGAGGTTTGTTAATTGCACGTAAACGATAAAAGGAGGAACTTATGGACATACATGTAGTATATTATCTGGTTGTCAGCACCATCATGCTGTTTGCAGGCATCTACGGTTTCTTTACCCGTAAGAACCTTCTGGCTGTCCTCATCTCAGTGGAACTCATCCTGAACGCTACGAACATCAACTTCGCCGTGTTCAACCGTTACCTGTTCCCCGACGTCTTCGAGGGTCACTTCTTTGCCTTGTTTGGCATCGGTATTGCTGCCGCAGAGACGGCTGTCGCCATTGCCATCATCATCAATATCTACCGGAACATCCGCAACATCCAGACGGACAACATTGATGAATTAAAGGGTTAACACCGCTGTGGTCTATACATTCTAAACAATAAGATTATGGATTTTAACTATACGATACTCATATTACTTCTTCCCATGCTCAGTTTCCTTGTGCTGGGACTGGCCGGTATGCGTATGAAGCATAAAGTGGCAGGAGCCATCGGCACGACCGTGCTGGGCATTGTCGCCGTGCTCTCTTATCTGACGGCTTACCTGTATTTCAGTGGCGGGCGTTCGGCCGACGGCACATTTGCCAAGCTGATGCCGTGGAACTTCGAATGGCTGCCCTTCACCACCAACCTGCACATCGACATGGGCATCCTGCTCGACCCGATTTCGGTGATGATGCTCATCGTCATCTCGACGGTGTCGCTGATGGTGCACATCTACTCGTTCGGCTACATGAAAGGCGAAGTGGGCTTCCAGCGCTACTACGCTTTCCTGAGCCTCTTCTCATTCTCGATGCTGGGACTCGTCGTTGCCACGAACATCTTCCAGATGTATGTGTTCTGGGAGTTGGTGGGTGTATCTTCCTACCTGCTCATCGGCTTCTACTACACCAAGCCTGAAGCCATCGCAGCCAGCAAGAAGGCATTCATCGTGACCCGTTTTGCCGACTTGGGCTTCCTCATCGGTATCCTCATCTACGGTTACTATGCTGGCACGTTCACCTTCGAACCGGAACAGCAGTTGCTCATCGCTGCCGGCGGCATGATTCCCTGGGCTCTCGGCCTGATGTTTGTCGGTGGTGCCGGTAAGAGTGCCATGTTCCCGCTGCACATCTGGTTGCCCGACGCCATGGAAGGTCCGACTCCTGTCAGCGCCCTCATCCATGCCGCAACCATGGTTGTTGCCGGTGTCTACCTGGTAGCCCGCATGTTCCCCATCTTCATCGTCTATGCTCCCGAGGTGCTCCACTGGATTGCCTACCTGGGTGTGCTCACCGCCTTCTATGCCGCTGCCGTGGCCTGCGTGCAGACCGACATCAAGCGTGTGCTCGCCTTCTCGACCATCTCGCAGATTGCGTTCATGGTGGTTGCCCTGGGTGTCTGCATCGGTGCTGACACACACGAGGGTCTGGGCTACATGGCCGGTATGTTCCACCTGTTCACCCACGCGATGTTCAAGGCCTTGCTCTTCCTGGGTGCCGGTGCCATCATCCATGCCGTCCACAGCAACGAGATGTCCGCCATGGGAGGTCTGCGCAAGTACATGCCCATCACCCACATCACGTTCCTGATTGCCTGCCTTGCCATCGCCGGCATTCCGCCGTTCAGCGGCTTCTTCAGCAAGGATGAGATTCTGGCAGCCTGCTTCCAGTTCAGCCCGGTTGTCGGCTGGATGATGAGCCTCATCGCCGGAATGACCGCCTTCTACATGTTCCGTCTCTACTACGGCATCTTCTGGGGCAAGGAGAACAAGGAGCTTCACGCCCATCACACGCCCCACGAAGCCCCCGTATCCATGAGCTTCCCGCTCATCTTCCTGGCAGCAGTGACCTGCGTGGCAGGTTTCATCCCCTTCGGTCACTTCGTGAGCAGCAACGGACAGGCATACGACATTCACCTTGACGCCCAAGTCGCCATCACGAGTGTCTGCATCGCCATCGTTGCCATCGCACTTGCTACCATCATGTATCTGAAAGAACAACAGCCCATTGCCGACCGTCTGGCAGCTACGTTCAAGACGTTGCACCGTGCCGCCTACCGTCGCTTCTACATGGATGAAATCTGGATGTTCGTCACGAAGAAGATTATCTTCCGTTGCATCTCCACCCCGCTTGCCTGGTGGGACCGTCATGTCATCGACCAGTTCTTCAATTTCTCTGCCTGGAGCGCACAAGCCGCAGCAGACGAGGTACGCGGTATGCAGAGCGGACGCATCCAGACCTACTGCATCTGGTTCCTGGCCGGCGCATTGGTATTCACGCTTATGTTGTTATTAATATAAGGAAACGAGGGAACAAGCTGACGGACCGTCCAGGGACCTACAGTCCTCTCCGTCCGTCGGTCAACTGAGACCTTGTCCACTAAACAAAGAACTAAAACAATATGAATATACTAAGTCTTTTCGTACTAATCCCGCTGTTGATGCTGTTGGGGTTGTGGATCAGCCGCAACCTTAACCAGGTTCGCGGGGTGATGGTGGCCGGTTCTTCCGCCTTGCTGCTGGTAGCCATCTACCTCACCGTGGACTACCTCGGGCTGCGCCATGCGGGAGCCACCGAGGAAATGCTCTACACCGACAGCTACATGTGGTATGCACCGCTGCACATCTGCTACTCCATCGGTGTCGATGGCATCTCGGTAGCCATGTTGCTGCTGTCCGCCATCATCGTGTTCACCGGAACATTTGCTTCCTGGAAGCTGAAGCCGCTCACCAAGGAATACTTCCTCTGGTTCACCCTGCTTTCGCTCGGTGTGTTCGGCTTCTTCATCTCTACCGACCTGTTCACCATGTTCATGTTCTACGAGGTTGCCTTGATCCCGATGTACCTGCTCATCGGCGTATGGGGCAGCGGACGCAAGGAATATGCAGCCATGAAGCTGACCCTGATGTTGATGGGAGCCTCGGCTTTCCTGCTCATCGGTATCCTGGGCATCTACTACGGCTCGGGTGCACAGACCATGAACGTGCTTGAGATTGCCGCCCTGCACAACATCCCCATGGACATGCAGCGCATCTTCTTCCCCCTCACCTTCCTCGGTTTCGGCGTGCTGGGTGCCTTGTTCCCCTTCCACACATGGAGCCCCGACGGTCACGCTTCGGCGCCGACAGCCGTGTCCATGCTCCACGCCGGTGTATTGATGAAGCTGGGAGGTTACGGCTGCTTCCGTGTAGCCATGTACCTGATGCCTGAGGCTACTCAGGAGCTGGGCTGGATCTTCCTCGTGCTGACGACCATCAGTGTCGTTTACGGTGCCTTCAGTGCGGTAGTACAGACCGACTTGAAGTACATCAACGCCTACTCGTCCGTGTCACACTGCGGTCTGGTGCTCTTCGCCCTGCTGATGATGACCCGCACGAGCTGCACGGGTGCCATCCTGCAAATGTTGAGCCACGGTTTGATGACCGCCCTCTTCTTTGCCCTCATCGGTATGATTTACGGACGTACCCACACCCGTGACATCCGTCAGATGAGCGGACTGATGAAAATCATGCCGTTCCTCAGCGTAGGCTATGTGATTGCCGGTCTCGCCAACCTCGGTCTTCCGGGCTTGAGCGGCTTCATTGCCGAGATGACCGTGTTCGTCGGTTCGTTCCAGAACACGGACACCTTCCACCGCGTATGTACCATCATCGCATGTACGAGTATCGTGATCACCGCAGTCTATATCCTGCGTGTGGTAGGCAAGATTCTCTACGGCACCTGCAAGGACCCGCACCATCTGCACCTGACTGATGCCACTTGGGACGAACGCCTTGCCGTCATCTGCCTCATCGTAGCCGTAGCCGGACTCGGTCTGGCTCCGTTCTGGGTGAGCGACATGCTCCACGACAGTGTTACCAACATATTAAGTGCCCATCTATCCAACCTCTAATTAAAAAGTTACTATGAACTATCTTCAATTTTTTGATATGAGAGCGGAAGTCAGCCTCATGGCCTTGATACTTATCGTCTTCCTTTACGATTTGTTCACCGAAGGCAAGGAGCGCCGCGGCTTCCATGCCCTGACCTGCGTATTGTTGGGCATCCACACCCTGTTGAACATCTGTCCGGGAGAAGACGTCGAGCTTTTCGGCGGGATGTACCAGTCATACGCCATGACCAACATCATGAAGACCATCCTTTCCATCGGCACACTGCTCGTGTTCCTGCAAGCCAAGAACTGGCTCCGCCGCGACGACACACGACACAAGGAAGGTGAGTTCTACGTGCTCACCCTCTGCACGCTGCTGGGTATGAACTTCATGATGAGCGCCGGCAACTTCCTGATGTTCTTCATCGGACTGGAGCTAGCATCCATCCCGATGGCCTGCCTCGTGGCAATGGACAAATACAAACACGAATCGGCTGAAGCCGGAGCCAAATACATCATGAACGCCATGTTCTCGTCGGGTCTGATGCTCTACGGCATCTCGTTCGTCTACGGAACAGTGGGCACGCTCTACTTCAACGACATCCCGACCATGCTCGAAGGCACCCCGATGCAAATCCTCGCCCTGGTGTTCTTCTTTGCCGGACTGGGCTTCAAGCTCTCCCTCGTGCCGTTCCACTTGTGGACCGCCGATACCTATCAGGGTGCTCCGACGGCAGTGACCTCCTACCTCTCCGTCGTTTCCAAAGGTGCCGCAGCCTTCACGTTGCTGGTCATCCTGATGAAGGTCTTCGGACCGATGGTGGAACAATGGCAGACACTGCTCTACGCCGTCATCATCATCACCATCACCCTGGGTAACCTCATGGCGCTGAAACAGGAGAACCTGAAACGATTCATGGCATTCAGCAGTATCTCACAAGCCGGATACATCATGTTGGGTGTCATCGGCGGTAATGAGCTGGGCATGACTTCGCTCGTGTTCTATGTGCTCGTCTACATCGCTGCCAACCTGGCTGCCTTCACCGTCATCAACGTCATCGAGCAGAAGGCCGGCAAGGTAGACATGAGCGACTACAACGGACTCTACCAGACCAACCCGAAGCTGAGCTTCCTCATGACGCTGGCTCTCTTCTCACTGGCAGGTATCCCGCCGTTCGCAGGCTTCTTCAGCAAGTTCTTCATCTTTGCTTCCGCCTTCAGCGCAGGATTCTACCTCGTGGTATTCATCGCCTTGCTCAACACCATCATCTCCCTGTTCTACTACTTGAAGATTGTCAAGGCAATGTACATCACCCCCAACGATGCGCCGATTGCTGCCTTCAGCAGCGACTGCAGCACCAAGCTCAGCCTTGCGCTGTGCACTGCCGGCATCATCGCTCTCGGACTGGTGAGCGCCATCTACGACGGACTCAATCTCTATGCCTTCGGCATGTAATCGCCCCGGCATAGTCTGATAACACCAAGAGGGTGTGCCATGACGAGCCTTCCGCTCCGATTGGCACACCCTCTTTCCATAAGCACACTCTTAACGGCTCTTTTTAGGGTCTATTAGGGTAGTTTCTATACCTTATATAATAATAGAATCACAGACTTCCTGCCCCCCTACTGCGGACGGAAGCGGCTATCTTTGCGCGGCAAACACAGCCTGTCCCCCGGACTTGGGGAGTCAGCACAATGTATCAAACTAAAAAACACAAACACAACTCATGAAACTTTACCAGACAGCTTTCAGCCTGCTGGCGTTCTGCGGGATGCTGGCAGCATGCTCCGACGACGACTGGAAAGACGACGTCTCGGCACTGCAACAACCCGTACCGTCCAGTATCGTGATGCTCGACGAAGCAGGAGGAACCATCGTCAAGGGAAATTCCTTCCAGTTGCGCTTCCGCGTCAATCCCAGCAGTGTCGTACTGACCAAAGACGATGTGTAGCTCGACGTGCAGGACAGCGACACCTATTTCCGCTTTGACAAGACCGACGTCTCCGACACACGTGCATCCTACGTAACGCCATCGGACTACTACACCCTGGAGAATGTGGAACCGGCAAAGAACGAGAACGGAGAAGTGCTCGAAGGACAATGGGTCGCAACCGTCCGCACACAGGGCGAAGCGAACTTCCGCAATGTCTCCGACCTGCACCTCGTCGTGAACTACACTGACGCTGCTGGAGTGGAGCAACAAGTCAGCTCGTCGGGCGTGCCCATCGAGATTGTCTCCAGCATTCCGCAGGAACTCACCTCACCCCTGTTCAGCCTGCTGGAACTGAACATCCAACTGAACATTCACATCACAGACTAACCGCACAATGAAACACTTACTCAAGTACACCACCCTGTGCCTGCTTGCCGCAGGCTCCCTCGGCTTCACCGCCTGTTCTTCATCCGACGACGATGACACCCTGACTTCCACGGCAGGAAGCATCGGCACCATCAGCCTGGACCGTCCGGTCATCGGAGCTTACCAACCGTTCACGGCACAGTGCGACGTGAAGTCGGGCAGCAACCTGGTCTCGGAAAAGTTCATCTGGAAACAGAACGAAGTGGAAACGCTTTCCGCCGCTTCCGGCGACTCTTATGAGACACAGAACGGACGTTCCACCTACTACCTGCGCGGCTTGAGTGCAGGCAGCCATACCCTGGTCTGCCGCATGACGGCCACGGGCAGCGACGGACAGGAGTTCAGTGCTGAACAGCAACTCACCGTCGAGGTGGTCCCCACTGACATACGCAACAACTTCTGGGGCGAGAGCAAGGCCGAGACACAGCGCAACCTCACTTACTACAAGACGGTACAGGAAGAGGCGGACGGCTCACTCACCGTCAGCGAAAAAGACCACTACGGTTCACTCAACTACGCTACCGAGGCAGGCAACTCGTTAGGCGGCACAAGCCTGGGACTTTCACCTTCGCGGACGGTCAGCTTCCGTTTCAGCACCACCGGAACGCTGGAGGAAATAGTCTACGTCTGTGCACCCAGCACCACCCAGATAGACCGGATTGTCCGCCGGCTTCTCCAGCGTGCCCTCTACCTGGAAAGCTTTGACGGCTTCACCGCCACGGCATACGATTACCGAGTAGCAGACGGACAGTCGCTCACGTCCGAAGAACAGGCGTTGGCAGACCAATGGAAAGCCGGCAGTCTGGAAAATGACAGTGAAGACTACACGCTGGCGTCCGCTGTTGCCGGACAACGGCTCGACCTGCTGTTGACCATGGAGAATGAAAAGACCCGTGTGGAAATGACCGTCAGCGGCACGGGTGGCGGAAAGGATGCTGAGACCCGCATGGTGTTCAGCGGAAAATAACCTGACGGGATTAAAGAACACAAGGAGGGTGTGTCTGCTCGGACAAGCTTCAGGCTTGCTCCTTTCCAGACACACCCTCCTTGTGTTTATTCCTTGCAATAATCCATCCGTATCAGGAGGCCAGACACGTCCTGAAAACAGCCTGCACTCCCAAAATCCATAGGACATTACAATTTACATGATTCATTGATTCACATGCAAATATACAAACAAAAATTCAGCATTCCTGCATTTGGCGCAATTTCATTCCGGCATTTGGCGCAATTTCATTCCGGCGTTTGGCAAAAGTTGCGGAAGCAAAGGAGCGTACTTATCGTCTACAACTCGTCCTGCTCTTCCCCGCTGCGCTCCATGATGCTTGCAGCCAGATGGTCGGCAGTCTGCACGATGGAAACCAACGGATAAAGCTTTTGGGACGTATCATAGCAACGCTCGTCCTCAAAACTGTTCATATTGACTCCCCATGCACCCATGTGCCAACGGATGGCCAGCATCTCGGCATCGGTCATCTCCAGTCCGTAGCAAAGCAACAGGATGACTGACTTCTCCCCGTGTCCCATCGGGAAATTCTTATAGGAGACCTTATACCCTTCACTGTCTTCCCACATCCCCAAGGCATTCTTACGCCGTTTCACAGAACGTACGTAGATATCCGTTTTGCACACATCGTGCAACAGGCTGGCGATGATGACACTGTCTCGTCCGACTTCCTTTTCCAGAGTCGGTTCCAAGGTTTTCATACCTTCCCACACGGCAAGTGCTGCCCGGCAGGTATTGACCGAGTGTTGTGCCAATCCGCCTTCGGTGTTCAAGTGGTGACCGGCCGACGCAGGAGCCGTGAAGAAGCCTGCCTCTTCCAGCTCTTCAATCACACTGTCCACTCCATCGCGCTCCGTTGAACGCAGGAGTTCAATAAATTCGTCTTTGATTTTCTGTATGTTCATGATGTACGAGAGTCTGCGGCTCCCCGGATTTTGGAGTATGATAATAAAAAAAGACCATCAAGTGTGGAAGCCACTCAACAGTCTTAAGTCTTTCTAGTAGCGGGACCCGGGATTGAACCGGGGACCTCATGATTATGAATCATGCGCTCTAACCAGCTGAGCTATCCCGCCATCTTTCTCGATTGCGGTTGCAAAGGTAGATGTTTTCTCCATTCCCTGCAAGCATTCCGAGAAGTTTTTTGAAAGAAAAATTTCAAAGTCTTGACAAACAGGCATCTTATCGAACAGGTATTCCCGACAGCATTACACAAACACATGCGGGAAGTAACTGCAATTATCCGGATTCCTTGTTTTTACCAAAGAAAACACGTACCTTCACGTTCCCTTACTAGCCATCCGGCTACTGCGCCCGCCATAATCTCCAAACTGGCATCTGCGGATTGCAAAATACCCCATTCCATCTCCCCCTTTTCCCCGCGTCAAACTACCGGGATGCGCATCCCGGCACTACCGCTTGCGCTTCTCGCGACCGGCATTCCCAGCAACCCACTGTCACTCTGTACTTAATCCCTGTTCCCGAGATGCGCATCTCGCCACTGTCTCTTGCGCAAAGTGGCACCATCGTCTTGCGCTTCTCGGTACGATGAGATGCGCAAGACGTCATAAAGGGGATGCGCAAGGGGGCGGTGAAGACTTACGCAAGGAAAGGACGCAGGTTGCGCATGGAGTCAGTGACGACTTGCGGAAGGCGGAAAGGTGGGAACAAGAAGGACCCATCCGAGCTCAAAAGACAGGCGCGTTTGGAAAGCTTAGCAAAAAATCACGCCCTACATTTCTCCATCTATAAAACTATGCTTATCTTGCCCGCCAAAATTACAAATTCAACGTTCGCAAGCTCCGGCAACAGTCGGACTTGTGAAACATCAATTACAAACACGATTCAGAGTTCTATGAGAAAACAGAAGATACACTGCGAATACCCGATGGCATCAGCTTCGGCCACAGTGCTTTGGAATGCCATCAGCACAGCCTCGGGCTTGCAGGGATGGTTCGCCGACAAAGTGACGATTGTACACAAGCTCTGCACCTTCCAGTGGGGTGAGGAGGAGACGAGACAGGCAACCATCCTCTATATCCAACCGGGATGCTGCATCCGCTTCCGCTGGAAAGATGAAGACGAACCGGGATGCTTCTTCGAAATGAAGCTCACCAACGACGAGCTGACCAACGACCTGATGCTGGAAATTACCGACTTTGCCGAGCCGGGTGAAGAAGACGAGCAGAAGGAACTGTGGGACATGCAGTTCGAAGCCCTGCGGAGTGTCTACGGCGTATGAGCCGGTGCGGAGTGCCGTTCCGCCCTCCGCAAGCTCAAGTCCCGTCTGACAGGCTGACGAGTCCACAGGCAGACAAGGCTTCTGTTGTTGCCTTGTCTGTACGGGCGTGAGATTCTGCATCCCCACCCCGTCGGCTGAAAGCAGAGTCGGGCATACGCGGAACGGAAGCACACTTATTCTATAAAAATCTTCAAAACATCCCTTACGCAATCCGTTTTTGTACTACTTTTGCATTTCAGAATTGCCCTGACTTCGTCGGGCTGTCCTCCAAGCAGCGGGGACCGGACTGAATATCAAGGCAATCGCCCAAACATACGCTGTTTAATCTACCGAAATGCTACGGATAAAAAAGTTAGATATATTTGTCATTAAAAGCTTTGTCCTCCTGTTCATCGGAACCACCTTCATCTGCTTGTTCATCTTCATGATGCAGTTCTTGTGGAAGCGGGTTGACGACATGGTGGGCAAAGGCTTGGACCTCATCGTTCTTGCCAAGTTTTTCTATTACTCGGCACTCGCCCTCTGGCCGACCTCGGCACCCCTTGCCGTGTTGCTCGCCTCCCTGATGACATTCGGTAACTTCGGCGAACGTTTTGAGCTGATAGCCATGAAGGCGGCAGGCATTCCGCTGACGAAGGTCATGCGTCCGCTCATCATCTTCACCACGTTCATTGCCGCCCTGTCCTTCTATTTCCAGAACGTCACGGGACCGAACGCGCAGCTGAAGCTCTACACGCTCATCTACTCCATGACGCAGACATCGCCCGAACTGGACATCCCCGAGAGCTCGTTCTACCAGCTGGGAGAGGAAAACAAGGGCGTGAAATACAACCTCTACGTCCGTCAGAAGAACAAGAAGACAGGCATGCTCTACAACGTGATGATATACAACTTCTCCGACGGATTTGAGAATGCACACATCATCGTTGCCGACTCGGGACGGCTCGAAACCACCGCAGACAAGAAGCACCTGTACCTCCATCTCTACAACGGCGAACAGTTTGAGAACCTGCGTCAGCAGAGCAGCATGTCACAGAACGTGCCCTACCGGCGCGAATCCTTCGTGAGCAAGCACACGCTCATTGACTTTGACTCGAACTTCAGCATGCAGGACGGAAGCTTCCTGACGGTCAACCCCGAGTTCAAAGGCATCAAAAAGCTGAACCACGACATCGACTCGCTCAACCTGCGCTATGACAGCATCGGACGCGGCTACTATGACGACGCCATGCAACGTGCCTATGCGACGGTCGAGCTGACCCGCTTTGACTCCACACAGATGAAGACCGACGCCCTGACCCGCCTGAACATGGACAGCCTGCTCTCCGTGTCCAGCCGTTCGACCCTCGAACAGGTCTACACGGAAGCCAAGCGCAAGGTGGAGATGACCGACAGCGACCTCTCCATCAAGTCGCTGACGATGAAGGACGGCAACAACATCATCCGCCGCCACTGGGTGGAGATGAACAAGAAGTTCACCCTCTCGCTGGCATGCATCATCTTCTTCTTCATCGGTGCTCCGCTGGGAGCCATCATCCGCAAGGGCGGACTGGGCATGCCGGTCGTGGTGTCCATCATCATCTTCCTTATCTATTACATCATCAACAGCATGGGCGAACGGGCGGCAAAGAACGGAAGCTGGGAAATCTGGTTCGGGACATGGATCAGTACGTTCGTGACACTTCCCCTGGGCATCTTCTTCACCTACAAGGCGACCCGTGACTCCGGCGTGTTCAATGCCGACGTCTACATGGCCACCATCCGCAAGCTGCTGGGCATCCGCACCCAACGCCACCTGTTCAAGAAGGAAGTCATCATCGAGGACCCCGACTACCGCCGCATCGACACCGACCTGGATGCCCTCTGCGCGGAGTGCGAGGACTACATGCGCACACACCGGCTCGACCGTCTGCCCAACTATGCACGCCTGTTCACCAACAACGAAAAAGATACGCGTATCCGCGAACTGAGCAACCGGCTGGAAACGCTCGTCGAAGAACTTGCCAACTCGAAGGATCACATGGTGCTCCGCATCGCCAGCACCTATCCCGTGCTCATCACCGATGCCCACACGAGTCCCTTCAGCAACCGTTGGCTGAACATGCTCGTCGGTCTCGTCGTACCGGTCGGCCTGTTCTTCTACATCCGCGTCTGGCGGTTCGGTCTGCGGCTGAACAAGGACCTGCGGCAAATCATCACGACGAGCCGTAATCTCCAGGAGCGCATCCGCTCGGAAGAATTGAACTAAACCACATAACTCTTGATAAGCTTATGGACAAGATTAAACTCGACTCGATAGAAGAGGCTATTGCCGACTTCCGCGAAGGCAAATTTGTCGTCGTGGTCGACGATGAAGACCGCGAGAATGAGGGCGACCTGATTGTCGCCGCCCAGACCATCACCCCGGAGCAGGTAAACTTCATGCTGAAATATGCCCGCGGTGTGCTCTGCGCCCCCATCACCATCTCCCGCTGCAAGGAGCTGGAGCTGCCCCATCAGGTGGACGAGAACACCTCGATGCTGGGCACCCCGTTCACGGTCACCATCGACAAGCTCGACGGATGCACCACCGGCGTGTCCGCCCATGACCGTGCAGCCACCATCCGTGCCCTTGCCGACCCTTCCTCGAAGCCTGAGACCTTCGGACGTCCGGGACATGTCAACCCGCTGTATGCACAGGACAAAGGAGTGCTCCGCCGGGCAGGACACACGGAAGCCAGCATCGACATGGCACGCCTGGCAGGACTTTATCCGGCTGCCGCCCTCATGGAAATCATGAACGAGGACGGCACCATGGCACGCTTACCCGAGCTGCGGCATTTCGCCGACGAGCATGGACTGAAGCTCATCTCCATCGCCGACCTCATCGCCTACCGCCTGCGGGAGGAATCCATCGTGGAGAAAGGTGTGGAGGTGGACATGCCGACGGAGTACGGACACTTCCGCCTCATCCCCTTCCGTCAGAAGAGCAACGGACTGGAACACATCGCCATCATCAAGGGCGAATGGAAGGCTGACGACCCCGTCCTCGTGCGTGTCCACTCTTCGTGCGCCACGGGCGACATCTTCGGCTCACGCCGTTGCGACTGCGGCGAACAGCTCCACAAGGCACTCCGCATGATTGATGAAGCCGGCAAGGGAGCCGTAGTCTACCTCAACCAGGAAGGACGCGGCATCGGGCTGATGGAGAAGATGAAAGCCTACAAGTTGCAAGAGGGAGGCATGGACACCGTGGACGCCAACATCTGCCTGGGACACAAGGCGGACGAACGCGACTACGGCGTGGGTGCACAAATCCTGCGCGAGATAGGCATCCACAAGATGCGTCTCATCACGAACAACCCCGTGAAGCGTGTCGGACTGGAAGCCTATGGACTGGAAATCACGGAGATTGTCCCCGTGGAAATCACTCCCAACCCGTACAACGAGCGTTACCTGCACACCAAAAAGGACCGCATGGGACACACGTTGCACTTTACCAAATGAGCGACCATTCACTAAATCAAACATAAACAATGACTATGGACACGATTACCCGTTCCTATGAGCGGAGCGCGCAGCTGTCGCTCTTCCGCCAAGTGTATCTCTGGATGGCGATGGCGTTGGTCATCACCGGCTTCATGGCTATGCTGGTTGCCGAGTCTCCGACGCTCCTCAGCCTCATCTTCAGCAGCAAGCTGACCTTCTTCGGACTCATCATTGCCGAACTGGCACTGGTGTGGTATCTGTCGGCACGTATCGACCGCATCTCGTTCACCACGGCAACCCTGATGTTCATCATCTACTCCCTGCTCAACGGTGCCATGCTGTCGAGCGTCTTCCTGCTCTACACGGCATCGTCCATCGCCTCGACCTTCTTTATCACTGCCGGCACCTTCGGCATGATGTGCGTCTACGGCTACCTCACCAAGCGTGACCTGACCTCCCTGGGCAACCTCTGTCTGATGGCCGTCATCGGACTCATCATTGCCGGACTGGTCAACCTGTTCCTGCAAAGCAGCCTGATGAGCCTCATCGTCTCCGGCATCGGCGTGCTCGTCTTCGTCGGACTGACGGCATACGACAGCCAGAAAATCAAGCGTATGCTGTTGCAGGAAGGACTGGAAGTGAATGACTCCACCCGGAAGATAGCCCTCCTGGGGTCGCTCACGCTCTATCTCGACTTCATCAACCTCTTCCTCTACCTGCTCCGTTTCCTCGGAGACCGCAGAGGATAAGGGACCAGCGAATCGCTTTTATACTAACAACTAAACATATAGAAGAAAAATGAACCAACTATCAGATCGTTTGAACCGCCTTTCCCCTTCGGAAACACTGGCCATGTCGCAAAAGAGCAATGAACTGAAAGCGCAAGGCATCGATGTCATCAACCTCAGCGTGGGTGAACCCGACTTCAACACCCCCGATCACATCAAGGAAGCCGCCAAGAAAGCCATCGACGAGAACTATTCCCGCTACTCTCCCGTCCCCGGCTATCCTGCCCTGCGCAATGCCATTGTTGCCAAGCTGAAGCATGAGAACAATCTGGAATACACTGCCAACCAAATCAGTTGCTCCAACGGTGCCAAGCAGTGTGTGTGCAACGTCATCATGGCCCTGGTGGGCGAAGGAGACGAGGTCATCGTCCCCGCTCCCTACTGGGTGAGCTACACCGAGATGGTGAAACTGGCCGACGGCACGCCCGTCATCGTCCGTGCCGGCATCGAGCAGGACTTCAAGATGACCCCTGCACAGCTCGAGGCTGCCATCACGCCGAAGACCAAGGCGCTGATCCTCTGCTCTCCGTCCAACCCGACCGGCTCGGTCTACACGAAGGAGGAGCTAAAGGGACTTGCCGAAGTCCTCGCCAAGCATCCGCAGGTCTATGTCATTGCTGACGAGATTTACGAACACATCAACTACGTGGGCAAGCATGAGAGCATCGCACAGTTCCCCGAGGTACACGACCGCACCATCATCATCAACGGTGTGTCGAAGGCTTATGCCATGACAGGCTGGCGCATCGGTTTCGCTGCCGGACCGGAATGGGTCATCAAGGCATGCAACAAGCTGCAGGGACAATATACCTCCGGACCTTGCTCCGTGTCGCAGAAGGCTGCCGAGGCTGCCTACACCGGACCGCAGGATGAGGTGGAGAAGATGCGTCAGGCATTCGAACGCCGCCGCGACCTCATCGTCAAGCTTGCCAAGGAGGTTCCGGGCTTCGAGGTGAACGTGCCGCAAGGAGCTTTCTACCTCTTCCCCAAGTGCGACTTCTACTTCGGCAAGGAGGCTGACGGACGCAAGATTGAGAATGCTGCCGACCTCGCCATGTACCTGCTCGAGGTGGCACACGTGGCATGTGTAGGCGGTGGCGCCTTCGGTGCTCCCGAGTGCATCCGCATGAGCTATGCCACTTCCGATGAGAACATTGTCGAGGCGATGCGCCGCATCAAGGAAGCACTTGCCAAACTGAAATAAATAAGGCAACCCGTACGATAAGCAAAGCCCGCCACGGAGTTATCAGGCATCCGTGGCGGGCTTTCCGTTTCAACCCAAACAGGTTCTTGGGACTTTCAGCTACCGGGTCAGTGACTCCGGCAGGAGCGGCATGGCGCCATGCTGTGTACAGACATACGCCGACACTTCCACGGCACGCCGGTGTGCCTCATCCACCGAACGTCCCAGGAGCACGGACGAAACGAAGGCTGCCGTAAAGGAGTCTCCAGCTCCCACCGTATCCACCACATCGACCTTCGGCGTATCGACAAACGAACAGTGGCCGGGCGTGAAGACATAGCTCCCGTTCACCCCACAGGTGAGGATGAGCATCTTCAGGTTATATTTCCCCATCAGCAGCCAGCACTTGTCCTGCAGGTCTATGCCCGGATAGCCGAACATGCGGCTCACGGCAACGAGTTCCTCATCGTTTATCTTCAGCACATTGCACCGGCGCATCGAGTTGCACAGCACCTCCTTGGTGTAGAAGCTCTGGCGCAGATTCACATCGAAAATCTTCAGGCAGTCGTCTCCCTCCGGCATCAGGTCCAGGAACCGGTTGATGGTCTCCCGCGAAACGACACTGCGCTGGGCAAGCGAACCGAAGCTGACAGCCCGTGTCTGCCGTGCCAGGCTCTCCAGCTGCGGCGTGAAGGGGATGTTGTCCCACGCCACATTCTCCTTGATGGTGTAGCACGGGATACCAGCCTCATCGAGTTCCACCAGCACCGTCCCCGTGGGATAGGGCACCTGCTCGATCAGGCAACGTACGCCCCGGCTCTGCAAGCCGTCGAGCAGCTCATGCCCGAGCTTGTCATCACCGACGGCACTCACCACGCAGCTGTCGAGTCCGAACTGAGCGGCATGATAGACGAAGTTGGCGGGTGCACCGCCCAGTTTCTTTCCATCGGGAAGGACGTCCCACAACGCCTCTCCCATTCCAATAACGAGATTATTCATGACGGATGGTCTTTATATTTAAGGTATATATCAACAAGTAAATCACTCCGACAGTCATCACTGCCACTGCTCCGGTCTGACCGACGGCATCTGCCGCAACCCCCATACACAAGGGGAAAAGAGTGCCTCCGAAGAGTCCCATAATCATCAGACCCGACACCTCGTTCTTCCGTTCCGGCACAGCCAGCAGGGCCTGCGAGAAGACAATGGGGAAGATGTTCGAATTTCCAAAGCCAATCAAGGCGATGCAGACATAAATGAGCGTCTCGTCCTGTGTCACGAACAGCCCCAGCATGGCAACCAACATCATCAGTACGCTTAGTCCGAAGAACTTCCGGGCAGACAACCGACTCAAGATGAAGGCTCCCAGAAAACAGCCGACCGTACGGAAGATGAAATAGAGGCTGGTAGCAAAGCCTGCATCTTCCAGTGACATGCCCCGGCGCTCCATCAACAGCTTGGGTGCCGTCGTATTCGTCCCGACATCAATACCCACGTGGCAGATGATGCCCAGAAAACAAAGCAGCACGAAGGGATGACGCAACAACTTCAGGCAGTCCATGAAACCCGACGCACCCGTGTCCCGCTCCTCTTCACGGATGGATGTGGACGACAAGAGGACGACCGCCACAAGGGCTACCACTGCATAGATGGGGAACAAGACTCTCCACCCCAGTCCCAAGGAAGGAATGGTCTGCGTAGCTCCCCAGACGGCAACATACGGTGCCAGGAAAGAAGCGATTGCCTTGACAAACTGTCCCAAAGTAAGTGCACTGGCCAGCTGCTTGCCGCTGACAACATTGCTCAACAAGGGATTGAGTGAGGTCTGCATCAACGCATTGCCAATGCCCAACAGTGAGAATGAAGCCAGCATAAGCAGGTAACTATCGCCAAAAATAGGCAAAACGAGTGAAAAGAAAGTAACAACCAGGCTCAATAATACAGTATTCTTACGTCCGATTCTGTTCATCAGGATGCCCGTAGGTACTGAGAATATCAGAAACCAGAAGAATACCAGTGAAGGAAAGATGTTTGCCTGAGAATCGGTCAGGCTCAAATCGGCTTTTACGTAGTTGGATGCAATGCCCACCAGGTCAACGAATCCCATGGCAAAGAAGCAAAGCATCACCGGGATATAGCGGGCTATGAAGGAGGATTGAGATTTCATGTTCAATAGTTTTTCAAATGAATGGATAAGAATACTTCCGGAGGGACCGTTCACTTCCCTGTTATTTCATAGATGTCCAAGGACCGGACACGTGTACTGCCCGACTCGGTATAGACAGACAACATCGTATAGGGCTTGTTGGGGAAGAGCAGGTTCGTCATCACCATCCGCCCGTCAGCTTCAAAAGCTTCCAGGCTGCAACGGTCGAGGAACAGACGCAGGCTCTCGACTTCTTTCACCGGAAGGACAGAGAGGAAACATTCTCCGGTCTCCTCGTCGCGATAGAGTGATAAGTCCCGTGGCAGAGCGTTGGCACTCCGGAACTGTTTGGTAGGGACCTCATTGGCATACTGCCAGTTGCTCATCCATGCCATGGCAATGTGGCGTCCGTCGGGAACACCGCTCCACGACACCGTGGCATAATGGTCTTTTCCATAATCCATCCACTTCACCTGTTCCGGACGGGATTCACACGTAAAGGTCTTTCCGTCAAAGTCACCTACAAAATACTGGGTGGCACTTCCCCCGAAAGGACCACCGGGATTGATGCTCACCAGCAGGACCCACTTTTTC
>NZ_JAMBLN010000008.1:0-132816 GCF_023337025.1 Mediterranea sp. ET5
TTTACCTCAAAACACGCTGAAAGGACATCTGCTCAAAGGAGAAACTCCACAAACTCCTTCTTATGTGGACACCAAGTACGACGTGGCCATTGTTTCAGCTCAGGCAGGAGCCAACCAGGCGGATGCCGTACGGAGCTATGATGACAACGAACTGAGTGAATGGGTCAATGACGGACAGTTGTCTACCGCATGGATTACCTATACCTTGGCACGTGAGGCTGAAGTGGATGACATCTGCATGAAGCTTAACGGGTGGCGTTCACGCAGCTATCCGTTGGAAGTTTATGCAGGCGACAAGCTCATCTGGAGTGGAAACACGGAGAAGAGCCTTGGATACATTCATCTGGAAATAGCTGAACCTGTCCGTACGAATGAAATCACAGTGCGTCTGAAAGGCAGCACGACGGATAAGGATGCTTTTGGCCAGATTGTTGAAGTGGCGGGTGGTGCAGCCAACGACATGGAGAAGAAAGCTCGAAAGAGCAAGAGCCGTCATAACTTGCGCATCATAGAGATAGAATTTCTTGAATCTGTGAGGTGATGCAAGACAGGCATGACTTATAGAGGAGAGCTGTAATCAAACCTCCGGCAGGCTGAGTGTGAATGCTTGGTCTCCGGAGGTTTGGTCTTATATGGTGGAATGTCATTTTGTCAAAATGTCAAATGAAGCTTTCCGCCTGGCTGTATTTTATACCTGAAGTCAGGGTGGAATGGGGACAAGTCTCTTCAGGCGATGTGCAGCATGCAGATGAATAGCCTGTCAGTTGTTTGAATGCCCTTTTGTTCTTTTCTGTCTTTTTACGATGAGTAACTCATACCTTCCTTTTGGAATCCTGGAGAGGAAACTGCAAAAATCAGATTCCCGGACGGTCAAATTCGGACTTCTCCCGCTGTTTTTGCATATTTCATGCCGTGAAACTTTAATTTTGCCGCATCGGTTTTGTATTTCGATGCGGCGAAATGTATGTTTCCCGGCGGGATTTTTCCTGTTTTCGTGCGATGTAGTGCTAAGTTTTCTGAAATAGACTCGTCAATTCAAGTCGAATGTTAATTCTGATTAGCAGTTGAACACTCCTAATCCCCAAGTCTCTCCAGACGTTTGTTCGCGTAAATCTTCTTTTTGCTTGATTTTGTTAGCCGAGTCGTCGGTACAGGTTTCTTTTTGATGATTGCCTGTGATGGTTGTTGCGGGGTGTTTGTTGACATGGTATTTTGCGCTTCCGGGTGAAAAAGGCGTCATCTTGTAACCCTTTTTTTCCATTGAATCGTCTTTAAGAAGCATGAAGAGACGAATGCAAGAGAGACATTCGTTGCATAGTATTAATTTTAAAATGATAGAGACATGAAAAAAATGCTGGTTTGGAGCATGCTCTTTCTCGCTTGGGGAGGAGTCGTTTCCTGTTCCGATGATGACAACGCATTGCGTCCGGTAAGTATGGCTGTTGGATTGCCTACTGGAGAGGGAAGTGACGTCGCATTGGATGAATTGACGTCTTTTGACTACTTGGTGTGGAACTCAACTACAGGTGAACTGGTTCCGATAGAGGGAGCGGAACAGGGGGTTGCAAGCCTGGACCCGTCGGCCTTGGCATTCGGAGCTTTTCAATTGAATTTGTCGGCTAAAGACACTTACCAGGTGTATGCCATGGCAGTAAGGGAGACCGCTGCGGACGGTGGCATGACGGCTACCATCGTTAATCCTACACGGACGGAGCAAATGATAGATCCACGTACAGTTGTATGGAAGACGGATGTGGACGGCGAATTGCAACAGACGGATTTGTTTCATGGGGTGGCAACCTTGTCGGCAGCGAATGCCGGACAGTTGGAATTGGAACGTGCGGTCGGACAGGTGTCGGTCGAGTTGCCCGACCGAGAAACCGTTACAATAGATTCTTTGGCGTTGGAAGTTCCCGAGGACAAGTTGAGCCTGGCGATATTGCGGGATGGAACCCTGGTGAAGGGAACGGAGGCAACTCCGCGGAAATGGGTAGTCCCGGAAGTGTTCTATATGCTGCCTATGGAAGAGCCTGCGACCTCCGGTGCCGTATTGCATGTCTATGTGACTACACAGAAGGGGGAGGCAGTGGACTGCAAGGTGTCGTTGGATGAGATTGGCTTCCAGGTAAAGAAGAACCAATGTCTGCATATGGACCTGTCCGCCATGTCGTGGAACGAGACTGGAGAATTGATGCCGGCTTTTGTACCGGTTGTGGAGTGGGGCGAAGTGATATCCATGGAGTTGGGGGCTGCGGATGTGCCCAGTTTCATTCCGGGCGATGAGCTGTGGCCGGACATGGACGTCTACTACTATTATGGATTGCTGAATGAGGCGCAACAGGCGGCTTACCTGGAGGTGATGAAGGCAGCTGTGGCATTTGATGACGAAGGCAGTGCGCTGGCACGCGTGACCATCCCGGTGCCGATGGAGCTGGAGCGGACGGAAATCACGGAACTCTCCAATGCCGTGACCTATGACCTGCCTTCACTCTTCCACTTGTCATCGGTCGCAAACTACGGTACTTATAAGACTTGGATTACGTTGCGCTTTGCGTACCCCTACGAAGATTACGTGTTCAAGTATAAAGCTGTTCTGGATGCTTCGAATGCCATCATTGACCGGATGCCGGAGGGACTGGATGAATATGGCAAAGCGAAGTATTGTTATGAAGAGCTGCTGAAATACGTGACTTACGGTCAGTTGGAAGGTTCAGCCGGCAATCTCTACGGTGCTTTCGGACTGCGTAAGATTGTCTGTGAAGGCTATGCCCGCGCTTACCAGTACTTGTGCCAGCGTGTCGGTCTGCAGGCTATTTACATGACCGGAAATGCCTATCCGAACGACAACATACCGGTGAATCATGCCTGGAACATTGTACGCATCGACGGCAAGTATTATTACGCAGACCCGACGTTCGATGACGGCATGATCGCCGGTTCGGATGTGGTGCGTTATGACAACTTCCTGAAGTCGGCTGCTACGTTTGGAGTGCTGCATGACTTGAATCTTACACCGGAAGACATTACAATCAGCTCTGAAGATTATCCACTTGATATTACCGAACAATAAAAATGATTCACGTATGAAACGTATTCTATATTATTTATGCATGGCATGCCTGTTGGTTGCATGCCAGGAAAATGAGGAGATGTGGCAAGGCAATGATGGAACGAGTGAAAGTACACGGGTGACCGTCCGTTTTTCACCGGTACAGGCATACTATGGGGAGGTGGCCTCGCGAGGGGTTGACGACGTACAGGGGAGCACCATTCAGGAATTGCTTTATCGCCTCCATTATGTCTTGACGGATTATGAGGGGAACATGCTGGAGCACGACACCGTGACTGCGGAGGAACTTCCCGGGTTCACGTCCCTGAATCTCACCCTTCCGCTGGGAACGTATCATTTGTATGTATTGGGAGAGGGACTTAACGAGGGTTTCATCCATGTGAACGAGGAAGTGCAGGCGATAGACTCGGATTCTGCTGTCTGGTTCCGGAACATCCGTTTCCAGCCGGTACGTCGTGAGCTGTTCTATGCACAGCACACGTTCGTGGTGGAAGGTACGGAGGCGGGAACGTCTTTCAGTGTAGAGCTGCAACGGCAGGTCGGCATGGTCGACCTGAAGGTGAAGTGCAGCGACGAGCATTTCGATTTGCTGGGAGTGACACTGATGATTCCGGACGGATATGCTGGCAATACGCTGAGTGTGGATGGCAAGGTGGCTTTCGACTGGTCGCAGACCAACGGTACGGGATACTTCTGGACCAAGAATATCGGCTATGGCAATGCGCCCGTCAACTGGGAAGAGGAGGGAAGTACTTATCGCACCCGTTTCTTCATGTTGCCTACGTTGGCGGATTATGAAGGCGAACAGGCTCCTTGGCTCATGTGCACCTATCTCACCGGTGCCAACGGCAACTTGTTCAACAAGGAAGTTTCTCTGAAGGGGCTGACTATCGCCCCCAACCAGGTGACTTCCATCACGCTGGATCTGGATAAGTAGCCGGGCAGTCCGGGCATAAGAAAGAGGGTGTGTCAAAAGCCATTCTTGGAACGTTGCTTTTGACACACCCTTTATCTTTGGGTACAAGAAAGACTTAAGCCGGTTGACGGTCCATCTTCAGCCGGTCTGCCATGGCGCGTGCCAGGGCTTCACATGCCTTGCGGGTATCCGGCATCAGGCCCTGCTTCATCTCGACCGGATTGCCTACGACCTCGAAACCTACCTTTTCACTGAATGCAGCCAACCGTTTGACCGAATGGCAAGCCCAGGAGAAGGAGCCGAAATAGCTCAGGTAACGGCCCTTGATGCCTCGCATCTCGATTTCGCTCATGAGCATCTCCATCTGCGGGAAGATGGAGGCATTGTATGTGGGGGCGCACAGGATGATGCCTTTGTAACGGAAGATGTCGGCAAGGATGAACGAGTGGTTCGTGCGTGCCACATCATGGAGCACCACTTTGCGGATGCCTTCGCGCGACAGTTCTTCTGCTACGGCTTCGGCTGCCTGTTGCGTATTGCCATACATGGAACCGTAGGCTATGACCACTCCTTCTTCCGTAGCATAACGGCTCAGGCGGTCATACACACTGATGACACGGGGCACATTCTCGCCGGTCCACACCGGACCATGGGTTGCACAAATCATGTCGATCTCCAGGCCTTTCAGCTTTTGCAGGGCACGCTGTACCGGGGAACCGTATTTGCCGACGATGTTGGAATAGTAGCGTTCCATCTCACTCCAGTAGATGGTCGGGTCCATCTGATAGTCGAGCGGTGTGCCGTTGAGTGCACCGAAGCATCCGAAGGCATCTCCACTGAAAACGATGTGGTCGGTCAGGTCATAAGAGACCATTGTCTCGGGCCAGTGCACCATGGGAATCATGTGGAAGCGGAGCACATGGTGTCCCAGCTCCAGCGTGTCACCTTCGTCGATGACCTTGGACGAAGGAGCTGTCCCGTAATAGCCTTCCACCATCTCAAGTGCCTTCTTGTTCGTCACGACGGTCAGTTCCGGATAGAACTGGCGGAGCATACGGATGGAACCGGAATGGTCGGGCTCCATGTGATTGATGACCAGGTAGTCGATGGGGCGGTCACCAATGACCTCCTTGATTTTATCGAGGAAGAGGTCGAAATAGTTCGCATCGACCGTGTCGATGAGGGCTACTTTCTCGTCAGCAATCAGGTAGGAGTTGTAAGTCACTCCATAAGGCAATGGCCACAAGCCTTCGAATAGGGGCTTGATGCGGTCGTTTACGCCGACATAATGTACTTTTCCTTTTAGGGTTATCATTGTTGTTTGTGTTATAGGGTTATTTGTTTTGTTTTTCTTCATAAAGTCTTCCCTGCCACGTCTGCCGTTGACGCATCCGCTTCTTGACCCGTTCCGTGAACTCATGGTTCTTGATGCCCCAGTCGGGAGCAATCAGCAGTTCCTTGGGGGACTGGGAGACGAAGCGTTCCAGTATCAGGTCGGGGCGCAACCGCTCGATGTAGTCAATCACCAGCTCGACATACTCGTCTGCCGTATACAGGTGGAAGTCTGACGGAGACTGGCTGTATTCATGCGCCATGCGTGTCCCTCTGATGAGTTGCAGCTGGTGCATCTTCAGGGTGGTCAGAGGCAGACGGGAGAGGATGCGTGCCTGCTCCATCAGCTCCTCATGCCCTTCGCCGGGCAGCCCGAGGATGACGTGTGCACCGGTGGCTATGCCGGCCTGGGCGGTACGTTCCACGGTTTCGCGGGCCGTCTCGAAGGTATGGCCGCGGTTGATGCGTTTCAGGGTCACGTCGCTGGTGCTCTCAATGCCGTATTCGACAAGGAGGAAGATCCGTCGGTTGAGCTCGCTCAGGTACTCCAGCAACGGCTCAGGCATACAGTCGGGGCGGGTCCCGATGACCAGACCAACGACCTGCTCGACGGCGAGGGCCTCTTCATATTTGGCCTTCAGCTCTTCAACGGCAGCATACGTGTTGGTGTAAGCCTGGAAGTAAGCCAAGTATTTCATGTGGGGATATTTGCGGGAGAAGAAGGCTTTCCCCTCTTCCAGCTGGGCGGTGATGGACTTGTCCGTCCGGCAATAGGCAGGATTGAAGGTCTGATTGTTGCAGTAGGTGCACCCTCCGTGTCCGACAGTCCCGTCCCGGTTCGGACAGGAAAAACCGGCATTCAATGAGATTTTCTGTACTTTCTCCTTGAAGCGCCTTCCCAGGAAGACATTCAGGTCATTGTAGAGAAGAGATGATTCCATGTCGTATCATTGTGTTTGTGGTGGGTTGCCTTTGTGCATTCATACTAAAGCCCTTCCCTGTCTGTTGACTGGTCTGTGGGCTGTAGAACAAACTCTTGCTGACATCAGGTCTCATAAAGTGGGGACAAAAATACGAAAAAGAAGTGGAAATAACCGGTGAAAGCTTTACATTTGCGGCATCGGATACTATAATTAACCTATTATATGAAAAAACTAACGATTTTATTGGCTCTCTTTTTGGCTTGTGCGGCACCGTTGGTACGGGCTGCTGACAGGCTGGAGATGCGGGACGTAGTGTCAGGAAAGTATGCAGCGCAACGCATCTACGGTGTGAATCCGCTGCTTGATGGTGAACACTATGCACAAATCAGTCCCGACGGCAAGCGCATTGTGAAGTACTCTTTCAAGGATGGCAAAGAGGTGGGCACGTTGTTCGATGTGACTACAGCCCGGAATGTCAAGCTGGAAAGCTTTGATGGCTACATCATGTCCCCCGATGAAAGCCGCATCCTGATTCAGACCAAGACGCGTCCCATTTACCGCCGTTCGTTCACGGCGGAATATTATATCTATTCCGTGCGGAACAACACGCTCGAGCCGCTTTCAGAGAACGGTCCGCAGCAGGTCCCCCTGTTCTCACCCGACGGAAACAACATTGCCTTTGTGCGCGACAACAACCTCTTTCTGGTGAAACTCCTGTTCGACAACAGCGAGTCGCAGGTGACAAAGGACGGCAAGTTCAACGAGGTGCTCAACGGCATTCCCGACTGGGTCAATGAAGAGGAGTTTGGCTACAACCGGGCGTTCGACTTCAGTGCCGACAGCAAGATGATTGCGTTCATCCGCTTTGATGAGACGAAGGTCCCCCTGTTCTCGTTCCCCCTCTACCAGGGGATGGCTCCCGCCTATGAGCAGTATGCCGAGTATCCGGGAGAGTATTCCTACAAATACCCGGTGGCAGGTGCACGGAACTCCGAGGTGACCGTGCAGACGTATGACATCAAGAGCCACGTCATCCGTCAGATGGAACTTCCGCTGGACAAAGACGGCTATGTGCCCCGCATCAAGTTCACCGACGACCCCGACGGCTTGATTATCACGACCCTCAACCGCAATCAGAACCGTTTTGAAATCTACATGGCAAACCCGCGTTCGCGTGTCTGCCGCCTCCTGGTGCGCGACGAGGCTCCCCAGTACATCAAGGAATCGGCGTATGCGGACCTGCATTTCTACGATGATTCGTTTGTGATGATGAGCGAGCGCGACGGTTTTAACCACCTGTATCTCTATTCGCTGAACGGGAATCTGTTGCGTCAGGTGACCAAAGGCGAGTTCGAGGTGACATCCTTCATCGGCTGGGACCGCAAGAACAACGTGTTCTACTATGAGAGCAATGAAGAGAGTCCGCTTTGCACGGCTGTCTATAAGGTGGATGCCAAGGGCCGCAAGACGAAGCTGAGCCAGCAGCGTGGAACGAACAACTCCATCTTCAGTGCCGACCTGCGTTACTTCATGAATACGTACACGAACCTGGATACCCCGCCGCTCATCACGCTGCATGACAACAAGGGCAAGCTGCTGACGACGCTCGTTGACAATCAGGCACTGAAGGACCGTCTGGCTGCCTTGAATCTCGGGAAGCGCGAGCTGTTCACCTTCCGGACGTCCGACGGCACGACCCTGAACGGCTGGATGGTGAAACCCGCCGACTTTGATGCTTCCAGGAAGTATCCGGTGGTCATGTACCAGTACAGCGGACCCGGTTCGCAGATGGTGACTGACAGCTGGAGCAACGGAAGCCGTGGCAACGGATGCCTGTGGGAACAGTACATGGCGGAGCAGGGCTTCATCTGTGTCTGTGTCGACGGACGTGGAACCGGCGGACGCGGGGCTGCCTTTGAGAAGTGTACCTACATGAAGCTGGGTGTCCAGGAAGCGCACGACCAGGTGGAGGCAGCCAAGTATCTGGCATCACTGCCTTACGTGAAAAAGGAGGCTATCGGCATCTGGGGATGGAGCTACGGCGGCTACAACACACTGATGTCGCTGAGCGAAGGCACGCCGGTGTTTGCCGTCGGTGTGGCAGTGGCACCTCCCACCTGCTGGCGTTACTACGATTCCGTCTATACCGAGCGCTTCATGCGTACGCCGAAGGAGAATGCGGAAGGCTACCGGCTGTCTTCGGCCCTGGAGCGTGTCGGCAACCTGCACGGCAAGCTCCTGCTGGTTCACGGACTGGCGGACGACAACGTCCACTTCCGCAATACCGCCGAATACAGCGAGGCGCTGGTGCAGGCGAATATCCAGTTTGACATGCACGTCTACACCAACCGCAATCACAGCATCAACGGTGGTAATACCAGTCTGCATGTCTATTCGCTCATTGCCGACTATTTCATTGAGAACCTGAAGTAAAATCCGGCTTCAGTTCCGTTATGCTTACTCCACGGACGGGGATGGACAGTGTGCCTCCTCGTCCGTGGATGTTTTTTAGGACGGACGCATCCCGGGTCCTCCCCGGACTGTCCGTGGGCGAACGCGCATCCATGCCCGGGGCAGATGTCATGCAAGTGCGGGATAGATGAGATACAAGCCGGGCTTATACGGACCAAAGTATAATACTTAGGCACCCTAAGTATTATACTTAGCCTACCTAAGTATAATACTTTGGTCTGTCAAGGTACGGCTTTGACGAGGTCTCTCCAAGGCTTGGACAACGCTTATCCTTCGGGAGCAGGTGCGTCAGGTGCTTCCGGTCCGTCAATGATGGTATGGAACAGGGGGTGTGAGGTGGTGGTTATTCGGATTTAACGGCATTCAAATGGTGTTCGATATGCGTTTGAATGGCATCCTTCTCGTCCGGGTGGAACCAGCAGATTTCCGGGTCACGCTTGAACCAGGTCATCTGTTTCCGGGAATAGATGCGGGAGTTCTGCTTGATTTTCTCGATGGCGAACGGCAGGTCCCATGTCCCGTCGAAGACGTTGAACAGCTCTTTATATCCCACGGTGTTGAGGGAGTTCAGCTGTCTGTAGGGATAGACCCGGCGGGCTTCCTCCACCAGTCCGTCGGCTATCATCTGGTCGACCCTGCGGTTGATGCGGTCATACAGCTCCTCGCGCTCGCGCCGCAATCCGATTTTTATCATGCGGAAGGGGCGTTGCTTGATGCCTTGCGTCCGGTAGGAGGTGTAGGTGCGTCCGGTCATGTAACAGATTTCCAGCGCATGGATGACCCGCTTGGGGTTCTTCAGGTCCACGATGGCATAATATTCCGGGTCGAGCAGTTTCAGTTCGCCGCAGAGTCCCTCCAGCCCGACCTCGGCGTAGTGCTCCATGACCTGGGCGCGTGTCTCCGCATCCACCGTCGGGATGTCATCGATTCCCTTGCATACGGCATCTACGTACATCATGGAGCCTCCGGTCATGAGCAGCACGTCGTGCTGCTGGAAGAGCTCCGCCATGAGTTGCATCGCGTCGGCTTCATACTGGGCGGCACTGTAGTAATCCGTCAGTTGCAGCGTCCCGATGAAATAATGCCTTACCCTCGCCAGCTGTTCGGGCGTAGGGGCTGCCGTACCAATCTTCAGGTCGGCATAGAGCTGTCTGGAGTCGCACGACAGGATGGGGGAGTGGTAGCGTTCAGCGATAGAGAGGCTGAGTTCGGTTTTGCCTACGCCGGTGGGTCCGATGAGGACGATGAGGTGTTTCATGAAGTCTGTGTCTGATAAAAAGGGTGTTGTCGTCAGGGTGATTGCAAGAGAGGCACAAAGACACAGGGAGGATGGCTTTCCGGAAAAGGCTCTCTGTGCTTTTGTGCCTCTAGGGTTGGACCGGGGTTGCACGCTTTCTCACGGTGTCGGCGTGAGGGCAGCCGTCGGCATCAGTAGCGGTCGTAGTCGTTGCTGTTTCCGCCGTCCATCTCGAACCCGTCGGGGTCGAATTCTTCCGGGTCGAACGACTGGTCGCCGTAGAAGTTCTCGTCGAGGTCCAGTGAGTTGGAGGCATTGTTCTTTGCCATTTCATCAAAGTCGACCGACTGCTTGGGGGCGGTGCCATGCTTGCGCGAGCAGACCGGCTTGTCCAGGCTCTTGCCCGGAAGGACCTCGCTCAGTTCGATGAAGAAGACACGGTCCGTCAGCGGGTCGAACACGTAGAGCAGGCGTTGCTTCTCTTCCTCCACCAAGTCGCTCAGGCGGGTGTCTTTCATGATCCAGGCATCCTCGTCAGAGCTGGTTCCCATATCTTCGAGAGTCACCTCTTTTTCCTTCTCCCAGTCTTCATCGCAAATGAAGAAGGAGGTCATCTGGTCGTCTTTGTAGCCACACGATGCCAGGATGGCTTTGTGGAAGTCAAGGAACGTGGCATCGGAGTCTATCTTGATTTCTCTGACGAAATCATCCACCTCGTCGGAGACAATGGTAAATCTGTAAATCATGATGAATAGTTTTTAGTTGCCTGCCCGGGATAACCCGAGTGGCTGAGTTGGGCTTATCTGATTATACCTCGTTGTGATTCTTTGATGAACGAGATGATGTATTCAATCTCTTTGCTCATCGGCACTTCTGTCTCCACTTTTGCCAAAGCGTCGGTTACATTCAGTCCGCTCTGGTAGATGATGCGGTAGGCATTGTGTATGTTCTCAATCAGTTCGTTGGAGAAGCCGCGGCGGCGGAGTCCGACGATGTTGATACCGGCATACGTGATGGGTTCGCGTCCGGCAATGATGAACGGGGGAATGTCCTTGCTGAAGCGGGAACCACCCTGCACCATGGTGTAGCCACCTACACGGCAGAACTGGTGCATCAGGACGGCGGCACTGATGATGGCGTTGTCGTCGATGATGATTTCTCCCGCCATCTTGGTGGAGTTGCCGATGATGCAGCCGTTGCCCACATGGGCGTCGTGTGCCACGTGTACGCCTTCCATCAGGAGGTTGTTGCTACCGACGATTGTACGTCCTTTGGCTGCCGTTCCGCGGTTGATGGTCACATTCTCACGGATGGTGTTGTTGTCGCCGATTTCGGCTGTGGTCTCTTCGCCACGGAACTTCAGGTCTTGAGGAATGGCGCCGATCACGGCTCCCGGGAAGATGCGGTTCCCGTTGCCGATGCGTGCACCATAGAGAATGTTGGCATTGGACATGATGACGTTGTTGTCGCCGATCACCACGTTCTTGTCGATGAAAACGAATGGACCGATTTCCACATTCTCACCAATCTTTGCTTCAGGATGAATGTATGCTAATGGACTTATCATAAAATGTATACTGATAAATATGAGGAATCAGGCACGTTGGGGTGCCTGTGTGTTACTTGTTCTTTACGATTTGTGCCATAAATTCAGCCTCGCAGACCACCTTCTCTCCGACGAAAGCATAACCTTTCATGGTTGAGATGCCACGGCGGATGGGGGCGAGCAGTTCTACCCGGAACAGCAGGGTGTCACCGGGAACGACCTTCTGGCGGAATTTCACGTTGTCGATTTTCAGGAAGTAAGTCGAATAGCGTTCCGGCTCATCCACTGAGTTCAGTACCAGCAGACCGCCGACCTGTGCCATCGCCTCGATTTGGAGTACTCCCGGCATGACCGGTTCCTGGGGGAAGTGACCGACGAAGAAAGGCTCGTTGGCTGTGATGTTCTTCACACCGACGATGTAGTTGGCGCCGATGGCAATCACCTTATCGACCAGTTGGAATGGGTAGCGGTGGGGAAGAAGTTCGCGGATGCGGTTCACATCCATGATGGGGGTCTCGTTGCAGTTGTAGACCGGAGCCTGGATGTCGTGCTGTTTGATTTCCTTGCGGAGCAGACGGGCGAATTTGTTGTTGACGGTGTGTCCGGGACGGGTTGCGATGATGCGTCCCTTGATGGGTTTGCCGATGAGTGCGAGGTCTCCGATGATGTCGAGCAGCTTGTGGCGTGCCGGTTCATTCGGCCATACGAGCGGTTTGTTGTTCAGGTAGCCCACCTTGGTGGCGTCGTGGTGTTCCACCTTCATGATATCGGCGAGCTTGTCAAACTGTTCTTGAGGCATTTGCCGTTCGTAGATGACGATGGCATTGTCGAGGTCGCCTCCCTTGATAAGTCCTGCAGCAAGCAGCGGCTGTATTTCGCGGACGAACACGAAGGTACGGCTGGAAGCAATCTCCTTGGGGAAGTCGCTCATGTTGTCCAGTGTGGCAAACTGGTTCGACAGGATTTGCGAGTCGTAGGAAATCAGGACGTTCACGCTGAAGTTCTCATCCGGCAGGACGATGATGGACGACCCGGTGGCCTCATCCTTGTACTCGATTTTGGATTTGATGATATAGTAATCCTTTACGGCATTCTGCTCTTCGATACCGACACGTTCAATGTTTTCCACATAGGTCTTGGCACTACCGTCGAGGATGGGGAATTCGGGTCCGTTAACCTGGATGAGGCAGTTGTCTATGCCGGCAGCATAAAGGGCCGCCAATCCATGTTCAACGGTGCTGACCTTTACTCCGTTTTTGGAGAGTACGGTGCCTCGTGTCGTTTCAGTCACATTTTCTGCGACAGCATCGATGATGGGTTGTCCCTCCACATCGATGCGTTGGATTTTATAGCCATGATTGTCCGGCGCAGGATTGAATGTCACTGTCAGGTTCAGACCGGTGTGCAGTCCTTTTCCGCAGAGGGAGAAGCTGCCTTTAAGTGTTTTCTGTTTCAACATGGGTCTATGCTTATTTGTTTAATTGTTTCTTCAGTTCTTCAATTTCCTTCTCCATTCGGTTCAGTGTCTGATACATGTCGGGGAGTTTTTTATAGATGACCGAACTCTTGAAGAATTGCTTGGCATCGATGGCGGGGCTACCCATGATGGTGAGGTTGTCACCTTTCACGGTGCCGGGAATGCCCGACTGTGCACCGATATTCACGTGGTTGCCCACGCGGATGTGTCCTGCCAGTCCGACTTGCCCGCCGAACATGCACCATTCGCCCACCTTGGTAGAGCCTGCGATACCGACTTGGGATGCCATCACGGTGTGGCTTCCCACTTCCACATTGTGGGCTATCTGGATCAGGTTGTCCAGCTTGACTCCCTTGTGTACGATGGTTGCTCCCATGGTGGCACGGTCCACGCACGTATTGGCGCCGATTTCCACATCATCCTCCAGCATGGCGATACCGATTTGAGGAATCTTCTCGTAGCCTTCAGGCGAGGGTGCAAAACCAAATCCGTCGGCGCCTACCACACTTCCGGCATGAAGGATGCACCGTTTGCCGACGCGGCAGTCATGGTATACGGTGACATTCGGATAAAGTATGCTGTTTTCGCCGATGACAGCGTTCTCACATACGGTCGCATGTGGATGGAGAGCTACCCCGTCGCCGATGACGGCATTGGCGCCGACATAGGCAAAGGCATCGATATAGACGTCCTTCCCGATTTTGGCTGTCGGGTCGATGCAGGCCAACGGGTGGATGCCAGTCTTCTTCGGTTTACTCATCTCATACAAAGTGAGCAGTTTGGCGACACTCTCGTAGGCATTGTCTACTTTTATGAGTGTAGCGTTGACGGGTCTTTCGGGTTCAAAGTCTTTGTTGACCAGGACGATGGTCGACTTGGTTTCATAAATGTAGTGGGTGTATTTGGGGTTGGAGAGGAAAGAGATGGCCCCGGGCACCCCTTCTTCAATCTTGGCGAAGGTGTGAACTGTGGCATTTTCGTCTCCGACGATGACTCCGTGAATAAATTCTGCAATTTGCTTTGCTGAGAATTCCATAAGCTAGTCTTTTATATCTTTATTGTTGTTTCTTATGTGTTCAAATGAAAAGGATTGTGTAGACAATCAGCTCTTCATTAGCTTGCAAATTACGCAATTTTTTTTCGTATTACCGTCGTTTCGGCAGACTTTTGTACGGTTTTTTAGCCGTAAATGGACAGCAGATGCTATTAAAAAGATAATTTCAGAGAGCCGTAACAGCCTCCAATCCTAAAGTCTAAAGACTGATTTGGGTAAAGGCATGAGCACGGAATATGTCCGGCATGTAGAAAAGAGGACGGGGAATGAAGGAGACTTTCGCTTGTCAGTTTTTGTCCCTTTCATTCCCCGGAAACCTAGGGTATGGTTGGATAAGTCCTTTTGAGGAGACTTATAGGATTTGTTTCAGTTGTTCAGCCATCTGCTGTTGTACTTCATGTGCCTTCTCTGCTGCCATCTGGGCAAAGTTCTCTGTCTTGTCGGCATAGATAATGGCTCTGCTGGAGTTGACGATGAGACCGCAGGTAGTGTTCATGCCGTAGCGGCAGACTTCCTCCAAAGAGCCTCCTTGTGCACCGATGCCGGGAACAAGCAGGAAGTGGTTGGGAGCTACACGGCGGATATCCTCGAACATGCGGCCTTGTGTCGCACCGACTACATACATCATGTTTTCATCATTGCCCCATTGTTGGGAAACGCGAAGCACCTTCTCAAAGAGACGTTCCCCGTTGGCATCAGCTGTCAGCTGAAAGTCGTGTGAGCCCTTGTTAGAAGTCAGAGCCAACAGGATGACCCATTTCCCTTTGTAGGCAAGGAAAGGGCTGACACTGTCTTCGCCCATGTAAGGAGCCACAGTGACGGAATCGATATCCAGCTCGTCAAAGAAAGAGCTGGCATACATGGTCGATGTGTTGCCGATGTCGCCCCGCTTGGCATCTGCTATGATGAACTGGTCGGGATACTGCTGCTTGATATATTGGATGGTCTTCTCAAAGGCAATCCATCCTTTTACGCCCAGACATTCATAGAAAGCCAGATTGGGTTTGTAGGCGATGCAATAGGGAGCCGTGGCGTCAATGATCGCTTTGTTGAAAGCGAAGATCGGGTCTTCTTCCTGCAACAGGTGTTCAGGAATCTTCTTGATGTCAGTGTCCAAGCCCACACAGAGGAATGACTGTTTGCGCTTGATGTTCTCAAATAATTCTTGCTTGTTCATTTTGATAAGTGTTTATTCGTTATGGTAGAGATAGCCTTTGAAGTTGCAATTGCCCTTTTCCGGCTTTCCGTCTGTCAGATAGAGCTGGAAGGTTGTCAGGACAAAGACGTTGCCTCGCTGCGTCCTGAAAGAGACCGGCATGGCGCTTTCGTCACGGTTGACACGACGCAGTGTCTCCAGCGGAATGTTGACAGTGTCGTCAGGATGATGCAATGTGACCGTCAGCACTCCGGTCGTACCTTGCTCCTCTGCAAGTTTGCCTTCCGTCGGGGTGCAGAGACGATAGCCGGATGGTACATTGTGTGTGTCGCTTTTCGAGTAGTAGCTCATCAAATCCCGTTTGTCGGAGGCGGACAGGTCCATACCTTCTATCTGAATCATTTTCGGATAGACCTTGTGCTGGACCAGGTCATCCACGCTGCTTTGTCCGAACCAGTCAATGAGGTATTTTAGCTTTGCGTTGACCAGCTCCCGTTCGGAGGAAGGTAAGGTCTGTACCCATTCATCATATTCTTCTTGGTTGAGGGGTAGCTTGTTTGCTCCACTGTGTTGCATGGCGTCCCGGATGTCCTTATGCAGGGTGTACCGGGTGATGCCTGCATAGTTGACCGGCAATACGGACGTCAGCAAAAAGATGACGGAGAAGGATATGGGAATCCAGCTGATGCGTCGGGCGCGAGTCACTATCAACCCGATGCAGACGAGATAGAACCAGGCATTGAGGGTGACGAGATAGAGGCGGTTGAGCGTGATGCCATAATCGTTGAAACGGCGGATGATGCCGATAGTCATCAACAGCAACAGAGGCAGTACCAGTGCCGGCAGCAGGAGGGCAATCAGATGGTCCTTCCGCCGATTCTCTTTCAGCCGCATCGGGTAAAGGCTGAATTCGATGGCGATGCAGCCAGCCATCAGTGTCACTACAAGCCATGAGACCCATCCGTCAGGCAGTTCCCAGCGGAATAGAATCGTACAGGCATAGACATATAGGACGAGCAGGTAGGCACCGGCTAGCGGAAGAAACAAATAATAGATTGTGCCTTTCAGAAATGCAGTCGGGTAGGGCGTACGGTCGTGTTTTTGTTCCCCTCGCGGAAGCTGTCCTAAAAAGAGGAGTATCGGCAGTAGTTCCAGACCGACAATCAAGATGTATAGATAACTCTTCCGGCTGACCTCCACTCCGAAAAGTTGCTGCAGGGAGAGGGTGAGCAGGCAGAGTCCTGCACTCATGAGGATACCCACGACCAAAGACACGGCAAGTGTGCCGATGGCGTTCTGTGCAAAATTCCAGGAGAGAATATCGTCCTTCTCCCGGAAGAACGGCAGGAAGAAGACGGATATGCTGATAGCCAACACACCGGCAGCATGGGCGATGCCGATGTCAATGGAGTTTGCCTCATGCGCCTTGTAATAGAGGAAGAAAGCATCCGCCACCAATAAGAGCTGCATCGCAACAAACACTCCATAACGGACCGCCGTGCGACGGACCTCCTCTCCCCATAGATGAAGGCTGAGTGAAAGGAGAGTCCCTACGGACAGATAATAGCCCAAGATGAAAACCAGCCGGTCATCTGTCATCCAGGCTTCTGTGGCTACAAGATGGCACAGGTATGCCGTCAGTGCCAAGGCAAAGCATACCGTGATCGGGAAACGCGTGACACAGTTGCGAAAAGCATCTCCCAGGTTGTGCGAAAGGAATGTAAACAGTCTCATGGTGAGGGGTAAGGGTAGATTAAAGACTGGGTTAGAGCTCGCTCTCTTTCAGGCGTTCCGCATTTTCTGCCACAATCAGGTGGTCGATGCAGTCTTGTATGTCGCCATCCATGAAAGCCGCGAGGTTGTAGATGGTATAGTTGATGCGATGGTCGGTAATACGCCCTTGCGGATAGTTGTAGGTACGTATCTTGGCAGAGCGGTCGCCCGTCGATACCATGGTCTTGCGTTTGGACGCGATGTCATCAATGTACTTTTGGTGTTCGCGGTCGTAGATGAATGTGCGCAGACGAGCCAGTGCCCGCTCCTTATTTTTAGGTTGGTCACGCGTTTCCGTACATTCAATCAGGATTTCTTCCACCGCACCCGTATTGGGATTCTTCCAGTTATAGCGGAGGCGTACGCCCGACTCCACCTTGTTCACATTCTGTCCGCCGGCACCGCCACTGCGGAAAGTATCCCATTTGATTTCCCCTTCGTTGATTTCCACGTCAAAAGGTTCGGCCTCGGGCAGCACTGCCACGGAAGCAGCCGATGTATGTACGCGTCCCTGTGTTTCTGTAGCTGGTACCCGTTGTACACGGTGAACTCCCGACTCATACTTCAGTGTGCCATAGACCTTCTCTCCCGAGATGGAACAGATAATCTCCTTGTAGCCACCGGCAGAACCCTCCGTGAAGCTGGATATCTCCATCTTCCATCCTTTTCGTTCGCAATACTTGGCATACATGCGGAAGAGGTCTCCGGCAAAGATTGCTGCTTCGTCGCCTCCCGTGCCACCACGTATTTCCAGGATGGCATTGCGGTCGTCTTGCGGGTCGGCAGGAATCAGCAGAAGTTTGATTTCCTCTTCCAATTGGGGTATGCGGGTTTCGCATGCGGACGCTTCCTCACGCGCCATCTCCTTCATCTCCGGGTCATCCTCAGTGAGCAGGAGCTGCTTGGCTTCGTCCAGGGTGTTCAAACATTGCACATAGTCTTTACGCACTTTCATCAGATCGCCCAGTTCCTTGTATTCCTTTGTAAGCTTCACATAGCGTTTCTGATCCGCGATTACAGACGGGTCTGTGATCAAGATAGAGACCTCCTCAAAGCGGGATACTAAACCATCTAACTTTTCCAGTAAAGTGTTGTTATCAGTCATAGGCAGGTTGGTGGATTTATGAGTTTACAAGTCGTTAAGTTGATGAGGATTTGTTTTGCCTGTTCCCGGGCCATATCCCCATCAACTTGTTTTTCGGAAAGTCTGTTGGTTAGTATCTGAACTCTCCGAATTCGCTCTTAATGACCAATTCGGTTTGACCGTTTCCTTCTTCGATGCGTCCGATGACTTGTGCATCAATGTTGAAGCTCTTGCTGATGGCAATGACTTCTTCAGCGTGTTCCGGAGCAAGATAAACCTCCAGACGATGTCCCATGTTGAAGACCTTATACATTTCAGCCCAGTCTGTACCGCTTTGTTCCTGGATGGTCTTGAACAAAGGAGGTACCGGGAAGAGGTTATCTTTCACGACGCGTACATTTTCCACGAAGTGCAGCACCTTGGTTTGTGCTCCACCTGAGCAGTGTACCATGCCATGAATCTCCGGACGCAGTGCATCCAACAGCTTTTTTACGACCGGTGCATACGTGCGGGTGGGAGAAAGTACCAGTTTCCCGGCATCGAGCGGACTTCCCTCTACCGGGTCTGTGAGGCGCAGCTTCCCTGAATAGACGAGGTCTTCAGGAACAGCCTTGTCATAGCTTTCCGGATATTTCTCTGCCAGGTATTTGGCAAAGACATCGTGCCGTGCCGACGTCAATCCGTTACTGCCCATGCCACCGTTGTATTCTTTCTCATAGGTGGCTTGTCCGTAGGAAGCCAGGCCTACAATGACATCACCCGGACGGATGTTCGCATTATTGATGACATCGCTCCGTTTCATACGGCAGGTAACCGTACTGTCAACAATGATGGTGCGCACCAGGTCCCCGACGTCAGCCGTTTCGCCTCCGGTGGCGTATACACCGACACCCATTTCACGCAATTCGGCAAGCAGCTCATCCGTGCCATTGATAATGGCTGAGATAACTTCTCCCGGAACCAATAGCTTGTTGCGTCCGATGGTAGATGATACCAGGATGTTGTCGACTGCACCCACACAGAGTAAATCGTCGATGTTCATGATCAAGGCGTCCTGTGCAATGCCTTTCCATACACTCAGGTCACCGGTCTCTTTCCAATAGAGGTAGGCCAGGGATGATTTGGTCCCGGCACCGTCAGCATGCATGATGTTGCAATATTCAGGGTCTCCGCCCAAGATATCTGGTATAATTTTACAGAAAGCTTTCGGATAAATACCTTTGTCAATGTTCTTAATGGCGTTGTGCACGTCTTCTTTGGACGCAGATACGCCTCTCATCATATAACGTTGGTTACTCATATCGGATATTGTTAGTTAAGTTGTTTCATTTAAAATTTTACTTCCGGTGCTTTTTGACTACCGGCTTCTGCTTCAAAATAAGGCTTCTTGTCAAAACCGAACATTCCGGCAAACAGGTTGTTCGGGAACTTACGGATATAGGTGTTGTAATCCTGAGTTACCTGGTTGAAGTTACGGCGCTCTACGCTGATGCGATTTTCTGTACCTTCCAGCTGAGCCTGTAGTTCTTGAAAATTCTCGTTGGCTTTCAATTCCGGATAATTCTCGGTAACAGCAAGCAGACGGCTGAGTGCACTGCCAACTTCCCCTTGGGCTGCTTGATAGGCTTTCAGCTTTTCCGGTGTCAGTTCGTCGGCATTCAGGGTAATCTGAGTAGCCTTGGAGCGTGCGTTGACGACAGATTCCAAGGTTTCCTGTTCGTGGGAGGCATAGCCTTTTACTGTATTCACCAGGTTAGGGATCAAATCTGCACGACGTTGATACTGGTTCTCCACATTGCTCCATGCGGTATTCACGGCTTCTTCTTTTTCAACCATGCTGTTGTACCCACAGCTGCTCAGTGTCAGTGCACAGATAAGAATCAATGCTAGTCTCATGATACGTTTCATAGATTTCTTTATTTTAGATGTATGGATTGTTGCTGTTTATTGTTTCTAGAATTTGGAGCCGGCTCCTCCTCCGCCAAAGTTTCCGCCACCAAAGCTGCCACCGCTGAAGCCGCCACCTCCGCGACCTCCGAACAGACCCCCACCAAAGATGATGGGACCTCCTCCGCGTCCACCTCCGAAACCGTCGTGACGGTCGTCCCGTGATTCTTCTTCACGTACGACCGTATAACCGCAGTTTGAACAGGTATAGACCACTTCTTCCCGGCGTATGCCATGGACATTGGAAATGAGACGTGAGTCACTCCGATACAAGGTATGCTTTTTGCAATGTGGACATTGGCTTTTGCGCCGCATGCGACGATAAGCGAAGAAACAGAAAAGCAGTATGACCAGGGCTGCAAAAAGGAGAGGGTAGAGGTCTGCCATCGAATCTGTTTCTGCCCGTTGCTCAGTTCCGTCCTGATAATCCTTCAGATAGGAATCAATCGCCTGGATGCCGGCCAGCATACCGTTGTCCCACTCGCCTTGACTGAAAGGAGTATTCATAAAGCGATTCTGGATGCGTTTACAGATAGCATCCGGTAAAATCCCTTCCAGGCCGTAACCGGTGACAAACTGGATGCAGCGTTCTTCTGTCACCAGAAGGATGACCAGCCCATTATCTGTCTGCTTTTTTCCTACGCCATTCTGTTTGCCGAGTTGCAGGGCAAACTCAAAACAGTCTCCTCCTTCAATTTCCTTGACAGCAACAACCAGTGTTTCAATGCCGGTGCGTTGCTCCAAGGCGTACAGGATGTTGTCAATGGAACTAACGGTGGAAGCGGACAAAATGTGGTCGGGATTGGATACATAGCGTGTACGGTCCTGCAAATGCACCATGGGTATTTCGCTCACCTGATAGGGGTGAGCCCATCCCTTTACGAGTCCAAGCAGACAACAGACGAAGCAGGTAATGATTGTTTTCTTCATATAGCTGCAAAAGTACGAAATCTTTCGTAGGTTATCAGTACTTACGTTTCTTTTGTTTTACAGAATATATAATGTATATAAGGATTAGAGATTCTCACACTCTTCGAGCCACAATGCAGATGATGCGTCGCTGGGCATACGCCAATCGCCGCGTGGAGACAAGACGACGGAACCCACTTTAGGACCATCCGGCAGGCAGGAACGTTTGAATTGTTGGGAGAAAAAGCGTCGGCAGAAAGTCTTCAGCCATTTTTTGATCGTCTCATTGTCATAATGTGTACCGAAGGCTATTTGTGCCAGATAGTAGATTTTGGCAGGACGGAAGCCGAAGCGGAAAAACTGATAGAGGAAAAAGTCATGCAGTTCGTAGGGACCCACCAGATCCTCGGTCTTCTGTTTGATGTTGCCATGTTCGTCGGCAGGAATCAGTTCGGGGCTGATAGGCGTATCGGCAATATCCAACAAGGTTGTGCGTGAGGTCGCATCAACATCATGCTCCGCTACCCATACAACCAGATGTCTGACCAGAGTCTTGGGAATGCTGGTATTGACAGCATACATGGACATGTGGTCTCCATTATAGGTTGCCCAGCCTAGAGCGAGTTCAGACAGGTCTCCGGTACCGATAACAAGTCCGTTCATCTGGTTTGCTACATCCATGAGGATCTGGGTGCGTTCACGAGCTTGCCCGTTTTCATAAGTCACATCGTGGTTGTTTATATCCTGCCCGATGTCCTGAAAGTGTTGGATGCATGCCTCTCTGATGCTGATTTCACGGATGGTCACTCCCAACGATTCCATCAGGTGGATGGCGTTGTTGTAGGTGCGGTCCGTAGTTCCGAAGCCGGGCATTGTGACTCCGATAATGCCTTTCCGGTCAAAGCCAAGCTTGTCGAATGTGCGGGTGGCAACCAACAGGGCCAATGTAGAGTCCAACCCTCCGGAGATTCCGATAACAGCTGTCCGGCAATGGGTGTGTAGCAACCGTTTGGCAAGACCGGATACTTGGATTGCAAAGATTTCTTCGCAGCGTTCGTCCAACTCTTTTCCCGAGGGCACAAACGGGTGCGGCTCTACGAAGCGGGTCAGAGAAACCGGACGGGGAGCAGGTCCGTCCAAGGTTATGTGACGGTATGTCCGCAGGTGATTGGCGGCACGGCAAGCAGCAAATGTGGTGTTCACACGGCGTTCGTTCCGCAAACGTTCCACATCAATTTCGCTGACAACCAGTTGAGACTCCAAGGAGAAACGCTGCGATGATGCCAGCAGGGAGCCATTTTCATAAATCAGTCCGTTGCCGCAGAATACGACGTCGGTTGTCGATTCTCCAAAGCCACAGGAAGCAAACACGTAGCCGGCGAGACAACGTGCTGACTGTTGGCAGATGAGCGAACGCACATAGTTGTGTTTTCCTGTTCCTTCATTATCTGCCGACATGTTGAAGATAATGTCGGCGCCTTCCAAGGCTAGCTGTGAGCTGGGTGGAATCGTTGCCCACATATCTTCACAAATTTCGATACCAAACCTGCACGAAGGTGTATCAAAAAGGAGATAGGGGCTGAACGGGATGCCTTCTTGTCCGCAGAGGGTGATGTTACTGTCGCAATGCAGTCCGGACGCAAACCAGCGCATCTCATAGAACTCTTTATAGTTCGGTAAATAAATCTTGGGGACCACTCCCTGGATTTTACCATGACGCAGGACGACGGCGCAATTGAATAAGGATGCATTTACCTCCAATGGCAATCCAACCATGCATATCACCTCTTTATCCCGACTGACGTTTACGAGCTGTTGAAGTGCTTTGATACTTTCTTCCAACAGAAGTTGTTGTGCAAACAGGTCTGCACAGGTATAAGCGGTAATTGACAGCTCCGGAAAGATAACAACCTCGACCCCGGCTTTTTCAGCTTCCTCCAATTGCTGGATAATTTGTTGTGTATTATAATGGCAGTCAGCAACCTTGACACTAGGTATGGCTGCTGCTACTTTTACAAATCCATAATTCATATTCATACTTGATATTGGTTGGTGCAAAGATAAGAAGTTTCGTTTGAAGGGGAGTTAATCTACCTTTTCTAAAATCGCTCTTTTGAGCGAATTGGCAAAGGTGAGGCGGTTCGTCCCATCTTTTGTTCTGGAATCCGATCAGGAGCGTTCTGTTTATTTTGCTTGGTTCATCCCCTGTTTCGGTGATGCAAAAGAGTCCAAATAAGTTTACATGTACATCAAAAAATCAAAGAAGGTTAAAGATGATAAAAACAAGGCCGAACTATTTGCAGGCAATGCCGAATAGTTTTACATTTGCAGCGAAAACGAGAATGAAACAATTACAAACTTGAAAGATGAAATCTAGTGTAGTCTATGACAATCTGATTAAGCACGAGGTGAAGCCTTCGGTACAGCGGATGGCAATCATGGATTATATGATGACTCATTTCACACACCCGAGTGTGGATGAAATCTATAATGCATTAAGTCCGAAGTTCCCGACACTCTCACGCACAACGGTCTACAACACGTTGAAGCTTTTTGTAGAACATGGTGCCGTGCGAATGCTGACAATTGACGAACATAATGCGTGTTTCGATGGTGATATGAGCCTTCATGCTCATTTCCTTTGCAAAAAGTGTGGCAAGATTTATGATATGCCCTTACAAAATCACGAGGATGCCTTGTTGGGTGTCCAGGTTGATGGAAATGAGATAACGGAAGTTCATCAATACTTTAAAGGTATTTGCAAGGATTGTAGGTAATTATTGAATTAAGATATTTTATTGACTAACTTATTAAAACAAATTGATTATGAAAAAGTTTATTTGCACCGTATGTGGTTACATTTATGAAGGTGATGCAGCTCCTGCTCAGTGTCCGATGTGTAAGGCTCCGGCTTCAAAGTTCAAGGAAATGAATGATTCCGCTTTGGAATTTGTTTCCGAGCACACTGTAGGCGTAGCTAAAGGTTGCGACGAAGAGATGATTAAGGACTTGAACGCTCACTTCATGGGTGAATGCACAGAAGTTGGTATGTATTTGGCTATGAGCCGTCAGGCTGATCGTGAAGGCTATCCTGAAATCGCTGAGGCTTTCAAGCGCTTTGCATGGGAAGAGGCTGAACACGCTTCCAAGTTCGCTGAGTTGCTGGGTGACTGCGTATGGGACACCAAGACCAACTTGGAGAAACGTATGAACGCTGAAAGCGGTGCTTGCGCTGACAAGACCCGTATCGCTAAGCGTGCTAAGGAGTTGAACCTCGATGCTATCCATGATACTGTTCATGAAATGGCTCGTGACGAAGCTCGTCATGGTAGAGGTTTCGAAGGACTGTACAACAGATACTTCAAGAAATAATAATACTTTCCTTATTTGTAGAAAGGGAGGCTTCCGTTTGAGGGGTCTCCCTTTTTCTGTTGTATGCTCGGCATGAGTATTAATTTTCTGCCAACAGGTAACATATAAAACTCTTAAATAGATGCTTCCAAAGTCATAGCCGGAACCTCCTGATTGTGCATTCCTTGATTTATAAACCTTAACAAATTACAGCTCCCATGTCTCACATTATTTAACTGACACACATTTAAAGGCGGATTCTGTTTTTTTGTAAGTTTGTCATAACAGTTCATGTTACAGAATTATTTTATAATTGTAGATAATCAATCACTAATATAACACTGATAATGAAAACCGAACTGGAGAAGTGCATGGCGGGTGAGCCTTTCAACGGAGGGAAAGACCCGAAAATAGTAGAAATGATTTTACGGACAAGGCGTCTGTTGGCACAGTTCAATGCCACAGATTATGCCGATAACGGGCGGAAACAGGAATTACTGCGTGAAATGCTGGGGAGTGTGGGAAAAGGAGTTCATGTAGATATCGATTTCCATTGCGAATACGGAAAGAATATCTTTGTAGGCAATAAATTGATAATCAATATGAACTGCACCTTCGTGGATAACCATCGCATTGAGATTGGGGATAATGTGCTGATAGCGTCCAATGTGCAAATATACACTGCCACACATTCCACGGACGTACATGAACGAATGGTATGGGATTGGCAGGAAGGTGACGACATCTGCTATACCATAGCCCGCCCTGTCAGAATTGAAAACGGTGTATGGATAGGTGGTGGGGCGATACTGTTGCCGGGGGTGACTATCGGAAAGAATTCAGTTATCGGTGCTGGAAGTGTAGTGACTCGTTCCATTCCTGCCAATTGCGTAGCTGTCGGAAACCCATGTCGGGTCATCCGGCATCTTAAGAGCTTGCTGGCGCCTCAGTAAATCGGTGGTGAGTGTATGCGCATCTCCACGTGACGAGAAGCTCATCTCCTTGGTACCGCTTTGCGCGAAACGGTAGTGGTGAGATGAGCATCCCTAAAACAGGAGTTACGCTAATAGTAACAGGTGTTTATAGAAAATCTTACAGGGGAGATGCGCAGGAGGGTTACAGGGTTTTGCTCAAGACGGTAGTTTGAGGAGGTGGAGAGGGCATCCGGATGGCGACAACCGATGGCTGATAGAGGTACTGCAAAAGTATGCGTTTTCTTTGATGAAAACAAGAAACGGAGACGTATAAGGCCCGAGATAAAATTGATAACTTTGTAGTGATGTTTATAAATCGGATAAAAGGAATAGATTTATGAAGAAAGTAAATTTGTTAGTGGCAAGCCTCTTTGTGTCGGCGTTGTATGCTTGTGGAGGACGTGAGAGTCTGACTCCCTGTGACTTGGATTTGCAGTTGTTCCGGGAAGGCATACGGACGGAATCTGTCAGTGGAGATAGACATCCGACTTATGTCCTTTTCAGTAAGGACTCGCTGTATGCCGACTTGTACGAATCCGGTAGCGGAACAAAAGAAAGGCTGGAACGTCGTACGTTGCCTACTGGGGCGCATGTGTGGAACATCGAGGATGATGACACCAGGAATCTGAGCTTCGCAGATGGGTGTTGGACTGTCAGCCAAAGGGGGAAACTGTTGTTCAAACAGTCTCAAAATGATAATGACGCGAACTTGGGAAATTGGGTTGAGGTGCATTATGCAGGGACACTTCCTGCTGCTGATTGCCCGGGCATCAGCTATCAGTTGTATGTGCGCCACAGGGAACACAGTGGAGACGGACAATTCTATTTGCAACTCACTTACCTGGAAGCCGATGGCGGCAAAGATGCTGTTTATACCTATCTGGGTAGGAGGTACACTCAGCGTGGCATGCCTAGCAATAACGATGCTACGGTGTGGAGGCTCGTATCTGACGACGGAGAGGATGCCTTCAACTTTCTGTGCGGTAAGGATGGTCAGACGCTGACACTTTTGAATGACCGGTTTGAGATGCCTGAGTCTGGATTGGATTACTTTCTTAAAAGGACGGAGTGAATCAAAACTTGTCAACTTCCGGGTTTTGTGAGAAAGGATGTGATTAGGGGGTTAACCAAACAATAGCGACTGTCACTATGAGCTTGATAGTGGCAGTCGCTATTGTTTGATAGAGAGTGAATATCTTCCTTTCCATGCAACTTATACGGTGATTTCCCCACAAATGGGGGTATTCATGCGGTAGCGCACTTCATGGGCGCTCATGCCGTGGCCGAGCAGGAACATCAGTTTGGTCAAAGCCGACTCGACCGTACTGTCATGACCACTGATAACTCCCGCTTCGCGCAGGTGAATGCCTGTTTCATAGCGTTCCATTTCGACAGTGCCAGCCAGGCATTGGCTGATGTTGACGATGATGACACCTCGTGCAACGGCATTCTTCAGCAACTTGATGAACCATTCCTTTTGTGGAGCGTTACCGGAGCCGAAAGTCTTCAGCACCACTGCCTTCAATCCCGGAATATTGAGTATGTTGGCGACCATGTTTTCCTGAATGCCCGGGAACAGGGTCAGGATTAGCACATTGGTGTCAAAAAGATAATGCGGCTTGAGTGGTAGCGACATATCAGCCTTGCGGATACGTTCCTCGTTGAAATTGATATGAATACCGGCGGTGGCCAGTTCGGGATAATTGAAGGAGCAGAACGCATTGAAGTGCTCGGCATTGATTTTCGTCGTGCGATTGCCGCGCAGCAAGTGGTTCTCAAAGAAAATGCACACCTCAGGAACAATGGCCGTACCGTCGGGGTGTTGGGCAGCAGCAATCTCAATGGCAGTGATGAGGTTCTCACGTGCATCGGTACGCAACATTCCGATGGGAAGTTGGCTACCGGTGAGAATGACAGGCTTCGCAAGGTTTTCCAGCATGAAGCTCAGAGCCGACGCCGTGAACGACATGGTGTCAGTGCCGTGGAGGATGACAAAACCGTCGTAACGCTCATAGTTGTAATGGATGATGCGGACTATCTTTGCCCACAAGGCGGGTTCCATGTCTGAGGAGTCAATAGGAGGGTTGAACTGGTAGGTATCAATCCGGTAATTGAATTGGTTGAGTTCAGGCACATGACGGCGCAGGTGGTCGAAATTGAATGTCTCCAATGCCCCATTGTCAGGGTTCTGAATCATTCCAATGGTTCCTCCAGTATATATGAGCAGTACGGATGGCTGTTTCTTTTGTAGCATGGCGTCGGTTTTAATTTTAGCACAAAGATAGCAAAAATACTTAGTCGCCGTAATATGAAAGGGAGAAAAATAACAAAATGTTCATGATTGGCTACTCTGAAGGGTTCGACCAATATCTGCTAACAAGCGGTCGATGGCCTCTGTGACGTGTCCGTCGTATTCCTTGAGGAGACTGACAAAGCGGCTTCCGATGATACAGCCGGCTGCATGTTCCGAGGCTGCTTCATAGGTTTGCCGGTTGGAGATGCCGAAACCGATGAGGCACGGGTTGTGGAGTTGCATGGCGGCAATGCGCCGGAAATAGGCTTGTTGCTCGTTCCCGAATCCGGTTTGTGCTCCGGTCGTGGCGGCAGAGGATACAAGGTAAATGAACCCGTCAGTATGAGCATCGATTTCCCGGATACGGTGTGGTTCGGTTTCAGGGGTGATGAGCATGATGACTTTCAGGTCGCAGGCTTCGGCTGTCGAACGGAAGTGGTCCATATATTCCCGGAAAGGGAGGTCGGGGATGATGACGCCATCAATGCCACACTGTCGGCAATCCTGGCAGAACCGTTCAAAGCCGTATTGCAGGATGGGGTTCAGGTAGCCCATCAGTATGAGGGGAATGTCGACACGGGTACGTACGTCGCGTAATTCGGAAAAAAGCTTGCGCAGTGTCATGCCATGTCGCAGGGCACGGGTGGCTGCATCCTGGATGACGGGGCCGTCCGCCATCGGATCGCTGAAGGGAATGCCTATCTCTACCATATCGACCCCTCGGGAGGCGAGAACTTGTAGCATATCGGCGGTGTGACCGGCATACGGGTCACCGGCACAGAAATAGATGGAGAGAATATTGTCTCGTTTGATGTTGAAGAGTTGATTGATTCGGTTCATAGTTGTCTTTAGTTGTATGGGTTATGACTGATTTTGTTGGATGTTCAGGATAGCCGTCTTACAGGGTGCTATCCCGGAATGAGCGGATGAAGCGTCTGAGGGCCTCAATATCTTTTACACCGGGAGCGGTTTCGAAGCAGCTGTTGAGGTCGATGCCTGCCCATCGCGGATGGTGAAACATGCGCAGGGCTGCAAGGCTGTCGGGCGACAGACCTCCGCTGAGCAGAAAAGGAACGGAAGCCTGGTAAGCATCCAGGACGTTCCAGGGGAAAGATTGTCCGGAACCTCCGAACGTGGAGACCCGTTTGTCGAAAAGGAAATAGTCGCAACAGTGCTTATAGGGGACCGTCAGTTCCAGGTCCTTTTCGGACTCGACGGGGAAGGCTTTGACTACGGTCAGTCCATATTGGCGTAGTTCCGCACAGAGCGAGGGGGACTCATGACCGTGGAGCTGAACGATGTCCAGCCGCAGTTCCTTTACCTTATTATATAGGTATGCAGGAGTTGCGTTGACGAAGACTCCGACACGACGGCAGGATACAGGCAGATACTCGGGGGTACGGGAGGCGAAGCGCGGAGACCGGTTGTAGAGGATGAACCCCATCCAGTCGGTTCCCAGCTGTTCGACTGCACGTATGTTGTCCGGTTCGCGCATTCCACAGACTTTGATAATCATAGGCAGGAGCGTATGAAGTTGGCGAGTGTGGTGTGAGGCTGGGGAGTCTTCATGAACGTTTCTCCGATGAGGAAGCCTTGGTAGCCGGCCTTCCGGAGTTGCCGCAAAGTTTTGGGATGGGCAATGCCGCTTTCGGAGACCCATGGCAGGTGAGATGGCAGACGCTCGGCGAGCAGGAAGGACCGGATGGTGTCGGTATGGAACGTGCCGAGGTGACGGTTGTTGACGCCGAGGAGGTCGATATCATCGTTCAGATGCTCCAGTTCGCTCTCATCATGGATTTCCAATAACACTTCCAGCTTCAGCTCGTGTGCCAGTCTTGCCAGTTCCCGACATTCGGCAGGTGTCAGGACGGCTGCAATGAGCAGGACGGCATCTGCACCGACGAGCTTCGCCTGGAGGAGCTGGTAGGGACTGATAATGAAGTCCTTGCGTAGGATTGGCAGACGGGTCAGCTCACGGGCCTTGCGGATATCGCCCAGGTTTCCTCCAAAGAACTTTTCGTCGGTAAGGATGGAGAGGGCTGCCGCACCAGCCTGCTCATATCCTGCGGTGAGCGCAGCATCGGCGTCGGGATGCAGCCAACCTTTGGAGGGAGAGCGGCGTTTGAACTCGGCAATGATACCGGTCGATGATGTACGGAGGGCATGGCTCATGCGGATGCAGGGATGGATGTCGTCGAGCATCTTTTCCAGATGCATACGGGGAACGGCCGTTTCCTGAATGGCTATTTCAACCCGCTTGTGGGCAATGATTTCAGTAAGTATGTCTGTTGTCATGGCGGTCAGCTGTTGAGTTCGACAAAGTGGCGGAAAGTCCGGAGTGCCTTCCCGCTTTCCAAGGATTCACGGGCAGCGGCAATACATTCTTCGATGGGACGCATCGGTTCGATGGCCTGGATGGCGAACGAGGCATTGATCAGGACACATTCGCGTTGTGCCTGTGTGGCGCGGTTCTCCAGAACACTGTCGAAGATTTCCTTTGCCTCCTGCGGACTGCTGCCTCCGCTCAGTGACCCGCGAGGGGCTATGCTGAAGCCCAGGGAAGAGGGCTCGTAGATTGTTTCGTAACGGTTGGTCATGATTTTGAATTCGTCGGTCAGTGAGATTTCATCGTATCCGTCGAGGTTGTTGACAATGGCGAAACCAATTCCCAGTCGTTGCAAGGTGTTGGTGTAGAGACGCATCTGTGCAAGGTCGGCTACACCCAGCAGCTGATAGGAGGGGTGGCAGGGATTGACCAGCGGGCCGAGGAGGTTGAAGAGGGTACGCACTCCCAGCTGTCTACGTACGTTGGCCACGTTCTTCAGTGCCGGGTGGAAAAGAGGGGCGTGTAGATAAGCCATGTTGCATTCTTCGATGGAGCGGCGCAGACGGGCATTGTCATTCGTGAACTTTATGCCGTGGCATTCCATGACGTTGCTGGCGCCGCTGACGGATGTTGCCCCGTAGTTGCCATGCTTGGCAACACGATAGCCCGCGCCGGCGACGACAAAACAGGCACAGGTGGAGATGTTGAAGGTGTTCTTGCCGTCTCCTCCTGTCCCGACAATGTCCAGTGGGTGGTAGGCGGACAAGTCTACAGGGATACACTGTTCGAGCAGGGCATCGCGGAAGCCCAGCAATTCGTCGACAACGACACTGCGCATGCTGAAGGCGGTGAGGAGGGCGGCAATCTGTACATCGGGACAGTCGCCACGGGTAATGTCTTTCATTACCTGGCAGGCTTCGCTGCGGGTAAGCTCTTCGTGACGGAAGAGTCGTTGGAGTATTTCTTTCATTGTTGATTCTCGTTTAGGGGTTGTACATTGGTTGAGGTTTCGGCAGACAACCAGTTGGCAATGATGCGTTGTCCGTCGGGGGTAAGGACGGATTCGGGATGGAACTGGATGCCGCGCACGTCATAATCCTTGTGGCGCAGGGCCATGATGTAGCCTTCCCGGCTGACCGCTGTCACCTCGAGGCAGTCGGGCAGTCCGTCGGAGTCCACGACCCATGAGTGGTAGCGGCCGACATGAATCTCCTGGGGAAGTCCTCTGAAGAGGTAGTCGTCGGGGTGTACGATACGGACGGGACTTTGTACGCCGTGAAAGACTTCCTCCAGGTTACGCAGACGGGCGCCGAATACCTCGCCTATGGCTTGTTCGCCAAGGCATACGCCGAGAATTGGCTTGCGTCCTGCCCACAGGCGGATGGTGTCCAGGAGACGTCCGGCTTCGGCAGGTACACCGGGACCGGGGGAGAGGAGGAGCTTGTCGAAGTCTGACAGTTCTTCGGGTTGGAACTTGTCATTGCGGATGACAGTAACCCGTGCACCCAGAGCCGTGGCAAGTTGGTGCAGGTTATAAGTGAATGAGTCGTAGTTATCGATGAGACAGATGTGGGTGTTCATTGTAGTGATTGCTTTTGTATGAGTTTGATAATCCGTTTTTCAGAGCCTTTCTGCCAGTTCGATGGCACGTCGGAGGGCCCCCAGCTTGTTGTTTACTTCCTGCAGTTCGGCTTCGACATCGCTTTTGGCAACGATGCCTCCTCCGGCTTGAAACCACAGTTCGCTGTTCCGGCTGACGAACGTACGGATAATGATGGCCTGGTTGATGTATCCGTTGAAACCGATGAACCCGACGCATCCTCCATAAGCGCCCCGGTTGTGCGGTTCGATTTCACTGATGAGCTGCATGGCTCTGACCTTGGGCGCACCGCTGAGTGTACCGGCGGGGAAGGTGTCCAGGAAGGTGCGTATCGGGTCTGCACCGGGACGGAGCTTTCCGCTGACACGGCTGACAAGATGGATGACATGGCTGTAGAACTGGACTTCCTTATAAGTCTCTACGTCGACCGCTTTACAGTTGCGGGCAAGGTCATTGCGGGCAAGGTCGACGAGCATGGTGTGCTCGGCGTTCTCTTTCGGATCGGCGAGGAGTGCATCGGCGAGGCGTCGGTCGGTGACCGGGTCTCCGGTGCGTCGGGTCGTTCCGGCTATCGGGTCAATGGTGGCATAGCCGTCACAGACCTTGCAGTGTGTTTCGGGTGAGGAACCGAACAGGCGGTACCCTCCAAAGTCAAAATAGAACAGGTAAGGGGAGGGATTGATGCTGCGCAGGGCACGGTAAACGGCGAAGTCGTCGCCTTCATAGCGTTGGACGAAACGCCGGGAGAGCACTATCTGAAAGACGTCTCCCTTGAGACAATGTGCGATGCCCCGGCGGATGTTGGCACGGTGTTCGTCGTCCGTGAGAGGACTGCTGACGGGTCCTGCCGTACGGAATCCATACGTCGCATAGTTGCGGTTGTTGACTGCCCGTTCGACATCCCCGATGTGTCCGGTTTCACCCTCTCCCTTCAGTCCGACCAGGACCATCTCGCTCTCATGTCCTTGGAAAACAATGAGGTAACGGTAGAGGATGTAGATGGCGTCGGGAGCATCGTTCTTGGGATCGCAGCTGTCCGGGACTTGGACGGGTTCGAGGTAACGGATGGCGTTGAAGGCCGTGTATCCGTAAAGTCCGCAATAGTGCGCATACTCTCCTTCGATGTGGAAATGGGCAAGGAAACCGTTGAAGGCATCCGCCATGGTAAAGTCCGGTGTGAGAGGTTTCCGGTCGATGGTGCCGTCAGGGTAGACAGCGGTCGCCGTATTGTGGTTGATACTGATATGTGCAATGGGGTCCAGCCCGATGAAAGAACGGTTGTTGTCAGTCCCGTGGTAGTCGGAGCTTTCGAGCAGGATACTTTGCGGGAAGAGGTCGCGTACCTTCAGGTAGGTGCCCGTAGGTGTGTGCAAGTCTCCCAAAAGGACTTTGTGCTCGGTTTGAAAGTGGTAGGTTTTCATGCTTGCAGAGTAGTTGGAAGATTGTTCAGATAGGTTTCAATGTCTTTGTCTCCACGTCCTGAGACCGTCAGTACGACGATGTCGGAAGGACGGAAATGTACCTTGGAGAGGGCTCCCAGTGCGTGTGCCGATTCCAGTGCAGGGATGATGCCTTCCAGCCTTGTCAGCTCGTAGGCAGCCCGCAGGGCTTCGTCATCAGTGACGGCGAGGACCTGTGCGCGCCGGGTGGCCGCCAGGTTGGCATGGAGAGGACCGACGCCCGGATAATCCAGTCCGGCAGAGATGGAATAGGGCTCTGTGATTTGTCCGTCTTCGTCCTGCATGACCAGAGTCCGTGCACCATGAATGATGCCGGGGCGTCCGAGACGGATGGTCGCTGCGGAGAGTCCGGTGTCCGTGCCCTTTCCTCCGGCTTCAGCAAGCACAATATGAACCCGTTCATCATCAAGGTAGTGGAAGATGGTTCCGGCTGCATTGCTTCCGCCACCTACGCACGCCATGAGGTAGTCGGGATAATCCCGTCCTTCGTGCTCCAACAGCTGCGCTTTGATTTCCCGGCTGATGACCGATTGCAGCCGCGCCACCATGTCGGGATAGGGATGGGGACCGACCGTAGAGCCGATGACATAGTACGTGTCAGCCGGATGACGGCACCAGTCGCGTATGGCCTCGTTGGTGGCATCCTTGAGCGTCATGTTCCCGGCGGTCACAGGACGCACTTCTGCCCCCAGCATCTTCATCCGTTCTACATTGACATGCTGACGGTCGACATCGGTCTTGCCCATGTAGATGATGCACTCCATGTTCATCAGGGCACACACGGTAGCCGTGGCAACCCCGTGCTGGCCGGCACCTGTCTCGGCGATGATACGGTGTTTGCCCATGCGGCGTGCAAGGAGGATTTGCCCGATGGCATTATTGATTTTGTGTGCTCCGGTGTGGTTGAGGTCTTCCCGCTTGAGATAGAGGGTGCAGCCGTAACGTTCAGACAGCCGGCGGGCAAGATATAAGGGAGAGGGACGGCCTACGTAGTCGCGCAGGAGGGAGTCGAACTCAGTCTTGAAATCGTCGCTGTCGAGCACGCGCCGGTAGTTGGCGCGCAGTTCTTCGACACAGCGGTGAAGTATCTCGGGGATGTAGGCTCCGCCAAACTCCCCGTAGTAGCCTTCGGAATTGATTTGGTAAGTTCTCATTGGTTATGGTGTTTGTTGATGGATACGTATAAAAAGACAGCGGACTGTCGTAAGTCACTACGACAGCCCGCTTAGCAAATTTATAAAATGTGTATGTTGGAATTTAATGCATACGAGGCTCGCTCCCTTACGACTGTTGGAGTTGTAAGCGGCGCCACCACCAATATGTATTAGTCTTAAATTTCATCTTACTTTGAATGTTTTGTTCGTTCGTTGGGTGCAAAGGTATACCTTTTTGCGATACGACCAAATGTTTTCTGCACTTTTTTCTTTTGGGAATTTTTTGTTTCATACCTGTATGACGCGGAATGTGGCGTTCTGCATCCGGTCGATTTCTGCCATGGGACGTCCGGAATAGGCTGCTCGCAAGGCCCGACAGAACAGGCCGTGACTCACGACCAGGACGGTCTGTCCATCGTGCTGTTCATGCATTAGCCGGAGGAAACGTTGCGCCCGTTGGAGCATGGCTTCTACTGTTTCCACATCAGCAGGAAAAGGGGACGTCTTCAGTACCGGAATGGATGCGCCGGTCAGACTGCCCCAGTCGCGTTCACGCAGGAGTGGGGTATACGTCAGGGGGATGTTTCGCCCCTCCAGTAGGATGGCTGCAGAGTCGACGCAACGTTGCAGGTCGCTGCAGAGGACGGCGTCGAAAGGAATGGAGAGTAGTTCGTCGTGCAGTGCGTGCAACTGTTCCCGTCCGCGTTCGGACAGGTGTCCGGGCAGATGCCCTTGGAGGATTTGTGAGGCGTTCTCTTCCGTCTCTCCGTGTCGTACAAGATAGAGTGTGGTCATAATGGTGTGGGGTTGACAAGTTGATGAGTTGTCGGCAAAAGTACGATATTTATGAGTGCAGGTTCAATAAAAAGCCCTATTTTTGTTTACTGTTTATGCTTCGCATACGCTCACCCTGTCAGGCAGGCATCTCGTCCACGTCCGCTTGCCCGTTCCGGTGTGAGTCTGCGGAAGCTGGATTGTGTATAAATAACCAGAGACTTATAACGTATGACAAACAAATTGAACAATGCGTGGGTGAGAGGCATCTTCTCGCTCATCATCGGTGTGTTATTGGTGGTGTATCCGTCGGCTGCGAGTGTCTATTTCGTGATGGCTGTCGGTGTCTTGTTTTTCATTCCCGGGGCAGTTTCACTGTCTGCCTTTCTGATGCGGCGTGCTGACGGACGTATGTTCCCGTTCATGGGACTGGGCAGTTTGCTGTTCGGCTTGTGGCTGTTGATTACTCCCGCTTTCTTTGTCGGAATCCTGATGTATGTGCTCGGAGCGGTACTCGTATTGGCGGGCTTGGGGATGCTGGTCAACCTGTCCGCTATCAGGAAACGTGCACCGGTGGCTGTGGGCTTCTATGTGGTACCCGTCCTGGTGATTGTCGGCGGAATCCTGGTGCTGGTGAATCCTTTTCGTGCAGCGGAACTTCCGTTTATCATTCTGGGAGTAAGCTCAATCATCTATGCCTTGTCCAGCATGCTGAACGCCTACAAGTTCCGTGCAGTGACGATAGAGGCTGTCGAGATTATCGAGGAAGGGCCGTCAGCGGAAGAGCACTCTGAAGCGGAGGCGTCCGAGATGAAAGAGGTGGAAGGAGAAGCCGATGTGAAGCTGTTGGAGAAGCCGGAGCATCGTGATACTCCACTCTGACGCTGACCTTCGCCTGCTTTCAATGACATGTTGGTAGGGGGTAGACGACGAATAGCCGCCGTATGTACGGACCAAAGTATTATACTTAGGCACCCTAAGTATAATACTTAGCCTACCTAAGTATAATACTTTGGTCTGTATAAGCCCGGCTTAGTTCATGCTTATCCCTACGTTTGACGTTGTCTACTCCCGGGTTTGATGACCGGTTGGGACAAATACAATAAACGCGAACGCTACGGATGTTCATTCACTGCCTTGTGGGCAGAGGAAATGAGTCCGTAGCGTTCGCGTTTATTCTGATGTGGAGGGTTCCGATTATCGGATGAAGAGCAGTTCGCGGTACTTCGGCAAGGTCCACAGTTCGTTGTCAACCATCAGTTCCAGTTTGTCCACGTGATAACGGATGGTTTCCAACATGGGAGCCACATTGTCGTGGTAAGCGATGGCTTTCTCACGTTCATGCTCGATGCGGTTGGCCACCTTGCGTGCATCAACGAGCTTGTCCACTTGCTCCTTGAGGATGCTGGTGTGCTTGGCAATGTCGCGGATGAGTTCCACGTTGCGGGCAGACATCCCTTCCGCTTCAGCCTTGCTGAAAATCTGTTGCATCTTGTACACGTTGTCGATGAGTTCGCTCTGGTATTTGGTGGCAGTCGGGATGATGTGATTCATCACGAGGTCACCGAGGACCCGTGCTTCAATCTGAATCTTCTTGGTGTACATTTCCCATTTTGCCTCGTTGCGTGCTGCCAGTTCCTTGCGGGTCATGACTCCGGTCGATTCGAACATCTTGACGCTTGATTCCGAGAGGTAGTTGTCAAAGATGACGGGGCATGAAGTCTCGCAGTCGAGTCCGCGTCGTTTGGCTTCCTCCTGCCATTCTTCGCTGTAGCCGTTACCGTCAAAACGAATCGGTTTGGACTCCTTGATATACCGGCGCACTACCTTCAAAATGGCGTGTACTTTGGGTTCCCCTTTCTCGATGAGGGCATCCACGTCGGCTTTGAACTCTTTGAGCTGCTCAGCCATGGCAGCATTGAGGGCTATCATTGCCGAGGCGCAGTTGGCTTCGGAGCCGATGGCACGGAATTCAAAACGGTTGCCGGTAAAGGCGAAAGGCGATGTCCGGTTACGGTCCGTATTGTCAATCATGATTTCGGGAATCTGTGGAATGCCGAGGCTCTTTCCCTGCTTGTCGCTGAAGTCGAGCTGTTCGTCTTCCGACTCTTCCAGGTGGTCCAGCATACGGGTCAGCTGACTGCCCAGGAAGGATGAGATGATGGCGGGGGGAGCTTCGTTGCCACCCAGACGATGTGCGTTCGTGGCAGACATGATGCTTGCCTTCAGCAGTCCGTTGTGGCGGTATACGGCCTTCAGTGTGTTGACAATGAAAGAGATGAAGCATAGGTTGTCGGTCGGGGTCTTGCCGGGAGCCATGAGCAGGCGTCCAGTATTGGTGCTGAGCGACCAGTTGTTGTGCTTGCCGGAGCCATTGATGCCTTTGAACGGCTTCTCGTGGAGCAGTACCCGGAAGCCATGTTTGCGGGCAATGTTGCGCATGAGTGCCATGACGAGCATGTTGTGGTCGACGGCAAGGTCGCACTCCTCGTAAATGGGTGCCAACTCAAACTGGTTGGGGGCAACCTCGTTGTGGCGTGTCTTGCAGGGAATGCCCAGTTTCCAGGCTTCGATTTCGAGTTCCTTCATGAAGGCCGCCACCCGGGTCGGTATGGCGCCGAAATAATGGTCTTCCAGCTGTTGGTTCTTGGCCGACTCGTGTCCCATCAGGGTCCGTCCGGTCAGCAGCAAATCGGGGCGTGCCGCATACAGTCCTTCATCTACGAGGAAGTATTCCTGTTCCCAGCCGAGGTTGGTATGGACACGTTTCACTTCCGGGTAGAAGTAATGGCAGACATCGGTTGCTGCCTGGTCGACGGCACGAAGAGCCTTCAGCAAGGGAGTTTTATAGTCAAGGGATTCGCCGGTATAGGCGATGAAGATGGTCGGGATGCAGAGAGTGTCTTCGACGATGAAAGCGGGGGAGGAGGGGTCCCATGCGGAATAGCCCCGCGCCTCGAATGTGTTGCGGATACCTCCGTTAGGGAATGAAGAAGCGTCAGTTTCCTGTTGTACCAGCAGCTTGCCGGAGAATTCTTCCACCAATCCGCCTTTGCCGTCGTGTTCCACAAAGGCGTCGTGCTTCTCGGCGGTGCCTTCGGTCAACGGGTGGAACCAGTGTGTGTAGTGGGTCACTCCCAACTCCATGGCCCAACGTTTCATGCCTTCAGCCACAGCATCGGCTATGTTCCTGTCGAGGTTGGCGCCGTTCTCGATGACGTCCATCAGTGCGTTGTAAACGTTGCTGGGCAGATACTTGAACATCTTCTCCTTGTTGAAGACGTATTTGGCAAAGTATTCCGAGGGGCGTTCTTTGGGCAGTTCCACTTCGAGCGGTTTTTTGTGGAAAGCCGTCTCGACAACTTTAAATCTGAGATTCGATGACATAATGAATGATCTTGTTTGTTGTTGACGGCGCAAAGATAATTCTTTTGGTAGAGATTTTGAAAGAATCTCGGACATTTAGTTGAATGTTCAGCCTGTTCTCGTTACTTTTGCAACCAGAACTTTGTTTAATCCTATATTTTATACAAACTATGTTTAAACACTTTTTGTCCGTGATTCTGTTGCTTGCGGTGTCGACCTTGGCGTGGGCCGAACGTGTCGACATGAAGCAGGCAGGTGCCAAGACGGATGGCAAGACTATCAACACCCGACTTATCAACCGTACCATCGAACGCCTGGAGAAGCAGGGAGGCGGTACGCTGTTCTTTCCTGCCGGACGGTATCTGACGGGTCCGATTCACCTGAAGAGCAACATTACGTTGGAGCTGGAAGCTGGAGCGACCTTGCTCTTTTCGACGAATTTTGATGACTACCTGCCCTTTGTGGAGGTGCGTCACGAGGGAGTGATGATGAAGAGTTTCAGTCCGCTTATCTATGCCGTCGATGCCGAAAATATCACCATCAAAGGAGAAGGAACTCTTGACGGACAAGGCAAGGCCTGGTGGGACGAATTCTTCAAGGTCCTGGTTGACTTGCGGGATAATGGCAAGCGTGACGTCAACAAATATCAGCCCATGTTTGAGAAGGCAAATGATGTGGCGCAGATTGCCGCCGAGACAAACGAAGACTGGCATGGAACGCTGGACCGCCGTTTCTTCCGTCCGCCTTTCATCCAGCCGATCCGTTGCAAGAACGTACGCATCGAAGGGGTGAAAATCATCAATTCGCCTTTCTGGACCGTTAATCCGGAGTTTTGCGACAATGTGACGGTGGATGGAGTAACCATTCACAATGTCCCTTCCCCCAATACGGATGGAATCAATCCTGAGTCGTGCCGTAACGTGCATATCAGCAACTGTCACATCTCCGTCGGCGATGACTGCATCACGATTAAGAGCGGTCGTGACCTTCAGGCACGTAAACTGGGTGCTGCCTGCGAAAACATCACCATCACCAACTGCACGATGCTGAGCGGGCACGGAGGTGTTGTCATTGGCAGCGAGATGAGTGGCGGCGTACGTCGGGTCACTATCAGCAACTGCGTCTTTGAGGGAACGGACCGTGGCATTCGTCTGAAGTCCACCCGCGGACGTGGTGGTGTGGTCGAGGACATCCGCGTGAGCAACATCGTGATGAAGGATATCAAGAAGGAAGCCCTGGTCTTCAACTTGAAATATAGCAAGATGCCCCAGGAACCCGTGAGCGACCGTACTCCCGTCTTCCGTAACATTCACATCTCCGGTGTGACGGTTAACGGTGTTCAGACTCCCATCAAGTTCGTCGGACTGGAGGAGGCGCCCATCACTGATATTGTGTTGCGTGACATTCAAATCAAAGATGGCAAGGAACCCAATATCTTCCAGGATTGCGAAGGTATCATTATGGATAATGTAATGGTTAACGGAGAAAAGGCAGCTTTGTAAACCACATAAGATAAAACTGTAGAAGCAACCTTCCCCAAGCAATAGGTGCGTATGCATGACGTCTGTAGAACGGTCGTGTGTAAAGAATCCGGTCATCCGGTTTCCGTGCGTATTGTTTGGGGAGGCTTGTATCTGTACTTGTCGGTGGTCTCTGCCGGGAATAGGAGCGAGAGCCCGTCCGTACAAACTTTTTTCAATATCATAGTTCCTTGCAAACGAAATCTTTGTAAATTTGCAAATCTTTTGACGAATGTATAAAAACTGAAGATATGAATATCTCTTATAACTGGCTAAAAGAGTATGTCGGTTTCGACTTGACTCCCGGTGAAGTGGCGGAGGCATTGACTTCTATCGGACTGGAAGTCGGAGCTGTGGAAGAAGTACAATCCATCAAAGGTGGACTTGAAGGTATCGTTATTGGTGAAGTACTCACCTGCGAGCCCCATCCCAATTCAGACCACATGCATATTACGACAGTCAATCTGGGCAACGGTGAACCCGTACAGATTGTATGTGGCGCTGCGAACGTTGCAGCCGGACAAAAAGTCGTGGTGGCAACATTGGGCACCAAGCTGTATGATGGCGATGAATGTTTCACAATTAAGAAATCCAAACTTCGCGGTGTGGAATCCCTTGGCATGATTTGTGCGGAGGATGAGATTGGTTTGGGAACCAGCCATGAAGGCATTATGGTTCTCCCCGACAGTGCCATACCGGGAACACCTGCAAAGGACTATTTCAATATAAAGAGTGACTACGTTATCGAGGTAGATATCACTCCGAACCGTGCTGATGCTTGTTCTCATTATGGTGTAGCACGCGACTTATACGCCTATCTGGTTCAAGCGGGGAAAGAGACTTCATTGACCCGTCCTTCCGTAGAAGGATTCCATGTAGACAACCAGGAATTACCCATCGACATCGAAGTGACAGATTCTACGGCGTGTCCCCGTTATGCAGGTGTGACAGTAAAAGGCGTAACGGTAAAGGAAAGTCCGGCCTGGCTTCAGGATAAACTCCGTCTGATTGGTTTGCGTCCCATCAATAATGTGGTCGACGTGACCAACTATATCCTGCATGCTTATGGTCAACCGCTCCACTGCTTTGATGCTGATAAGATCAAAGGAGGTAAGGTGATTGTGAAGACCATGCCCCAAGGTACTCCGTTTGTAACTCTGGATGAGGTTGAGCGTAAACTTGATGCTCATGATTTGATGATATGCAACGCGGAAGAGCCGATGTGTATGGCTGGCGTATTCGGAGGACTGGATTCCGGCTCAACCGAAGCTACCAAAAACGTATTCCTGGAGAGTGCTTATTTCAATCCGACAACCGTACGTAAGACAGCGCGTCGTCATGGTCTGAATACGGACTCTTCCTTCCGCTTTGAGCGTGGCATTGATCCGAATGGTGTTATTTACTGCCTGAAACAGGCTGCGATGCTTATCCAGGAACTGGCGGGTGGAACCATCTCTATGGACATTAAGGATTTGTATCCTCAACCGATAGAAGACTTCACCGTCGAATTGGACTACCGCTATGTACATGACCTGGTCGGCAAGACGATTCCCGTAGAAGATATCAAACGAATCGTTACTGCCTTGGAGATGAAAATCGTGGCAGAGACACCGGAAGGCATTACCTTGAAGATACCGCCTTATCGTGTGGATGTACAGCGTCCGTGTGACGTCGTGGAAGATATTCTCCGCATTTACGGATATAATAATGTAGAGATTCCCTTGACCTTAAAGTCCAGTCTGACGACAAAAGGAGAAGTGGATAAATCCCAAAAGCTGCAGAATCTGGTGTCTGAACAGCTTGTCGGCTGCGGTTTTAATGAGATTCTGAATAACTCATTGACAAAGTCTGCCTATTACGATCATTTGGAAAGTTATCCCTCACAGCATCTGGTCATGTTGATGAATCCGCTCAGCAGTGACTTGAACTGCATGCGCCAGACTTTGCTGTTTGGAGGACTGGAAAGTATCCAGCACAATGCCAACCGTAAGAATGCGGACTTGAAATTCTTTGAGTTTGGCAATTGCTATCAGTTCGATGGTGAGAAGAAGAATGCAGAAAAGGCATTGGCACCTTATAGTGAAAGCTGTCATCTGGGTCTTTGGATAACTGGTAAGCGTGTGACTAACTCTTGGGCTCATCCGGAGGAGAACAGTTCCGTTTATGAACTGAAGGCATACGTATTAAATATCTTCACCCGTTTAGGGTTGAACCTGGGAGGACTGGTCTTCGGTAATCTGTCCAATGACATTTACTCGGCAGCTATCAGCATCCATACCAGAGGAGGTAAGTTGATTGCTACGTATGGTATCCTTACCCGGAAACTGCAGAAGGCATTTGATTTGGATAATGAAGTCTATTATGCCGATATCAATTGGAATGAGCTGATGAAAGCCGTAAAGAATGTGAAAGTCGGCTATACGGAAATCAGTAAGTTCCCTGCTGTAAAGCGTGACCTGGCATTGCTCATTGACAAGAACGTACAGTTCGTGGAAATTGAAAAGATTGCCTATGAAAGTGAGCGCAAGTTGCTGAAAGCCGTAGAGTTGTTTGATGTTTATGAGGGGAAGAACCTCGAAGCGGGAAAGAAGAGCTATGCAGTCAGCTTCCTGCTGCAAGATGAGAATGCGACACTCAACGACAAGCAGATTGATAAGATCATGCAGAAACTGATTACTAACTTGGAAAACAAGTTGGGAGCCAAGCTGAGATAACCTGGAAAAGATAATCAATAAAACTAATCTATAGATTCTAAAAACATTAATCCAATGGGAAGAGCGTTTGAATATAGAAAAGCTACAAAGCTGAAAAGATGGGGTCACATGGCCAAGACATTTACAAGACTCGGTAAACAAATTGCTATTGCAGTGAAAGCTGGAGGTCCTGAACCGGAGAACAATCCTACCCTGCGTTCAGTCATTGCTACCTGCAAGCGTGAAAACATGCCGAAGGACAATATCGAGCGTGCCATCAAGAATGCAATGGGCAAAGACCAGAGCGACTATAAAGGAATGACTTATGAAGGATATGGTCCTCACGGAGTTGCCATCTTTGTCGATACACTGACTGACAACACGACTCGTACTGTTGCCGACGTACGTTCCGTATTCAATAAGTTTGGCGGTAATCTGGGCACTACGGGATCATTGGCTTTCTTGTTTGACCATAAATGTGTCTTTACGTTCAAGAAGAAGGAGGGTATTGATATGGAAGAGTTGATACTCGACCTGATTGATTACAACGTGGAGGACGAATTTGATGAGGACCCGGAAGAAGGTACCATCACGATTTATGGTGACCCAAAGAGCTATGCAGCCATTCAAAAGCACTTGGAAGAATGCGGATTTGAGGATGTCGGTGGTGACTTTACCTATATTCCCAATGACTTGAAAGACGTAACTCCCGAGCAACGTGAGACAATCGATAAGATGATCGAACGCCTGGAAGAGTTCGACGATGTGCAGACTGTGTACACCAACATGAAACCGGCGGAGGAAGAATAAGTCAGTATCCCATTCCTTTCATGAAGATCCTGTATAAGACACAAGGAACTTGTAGCACCCACATTGACCTTTCGGTGGAAGACGGCTGTATTAAGGATGTCTGTTTCTGGGGTGGGTGCAATGGTAATCTGAAAGGTATATGCAGTTTGATACGAGGCATGAGAGTCGAAGATGTATTGGCTCGTTTGGAAGGAATAAAATGCGGGCATCGCACAACATCCTGTCCGGACCAATTATGCAAGGCTCTCCGTCAGATTACTAAGGACACTCAGTAAAAGTCCCTAAAAAGTGTAGAGGGCATGTGAAGAGGTTGTTTTCAATCCTTCATATGCCCTTTTTTATTTGGTGTTTACTAATCTCATCGCTTTGACAAAAGAGAATCTTCGAGAAGTCCATGCAATATATAGTGGTTCATGCAAGAAAACCTGATAAATACACTATATTTGGACAAAATATAAAAAAGTATGGAGATGAAACATATCCTAGGCCTTGATTTAGGGACAAATAGTATTGGTTGGGCAGTTATCAGAGCCCATCAAGATGCTGACGGGCATACCACATTGCAAGATATCCTGGCTGCCGGAAGCCGGATTATTCCGATGGATGCCGCGACACTGACTGATTTTGACAAAGGTAATGCCAGGTCCGGGACAGCAGAGCGTACAAGTTTCAGAAGCATGCGTCGTCGTCGGGAACGGCAGCTGTTACGTCGCGAACGTTTGCATCGGGTGTTGATGCTGTTGGGATTCCTGCCGCAACACTATGCCAACGCATTGACGCGATATGGTGAGTTTGCAGACAACAGGGAATGCAAGTTGCCTTGGGTGAAAGATGAATCGGATGGGAAATATCATTTCCTTTTTCAGGACGCATTTCATGAAATGTGCGAAGACTTCCGTCAGTTAGCTCCCCAATGGGTCGCCGACGGAAAGAAGGTGCCCTATGACTGGACACTCTATTACCTACGCTGTAAAGCTTTGTCCCGTAAAATAAGCAAGGAGGAATTGGCTTGGATTCTGCTAAGTTTTAACCAAAAACGAGGATACTATCAGGCACGGGATGAAGAGGACGAAGTAACCACGAACAAGCTGGAAGAATATTATGCCGGAAAAGTGGTTCGTGTGGATGATACAGGCGAACGGAAAGGGAAAAATGTCTACTATGACATAACGCTTGAAAACGGATGGGTATATCGGTATGCAGCCCGTATTTATCCCGACTGGGTGGGGCAAGTAAAGGAATTTATTGTTACGACAACGCTCAATCCGGATGGTACTCCTAAAACAGACAAGGCGGGCGAAGTGAAACGTTCCTTCCGTATGCCTAAAGATGATGACTGGACCTTGATAAAGAAAAAGACGGAGAGGGATATCGACCGTTCGCAAGAAACCATAGGGCAATATATCTATCATGCTTTATTAAAAGATCCATCACAGAAGATCAGAGGAAAGCTTATAGGCACGGTCGAACGTAAATATTATAAAGATGAACTGAGACGTATCTTGGATAGGCAGATTCAGTTCCATCCCGAGTTGCGGGACCGTGAATTGTATTATGCATGTTTGCAGGAGCTTTATCCCTCCAACGTGGCATTCCGGAATACATTGGTGAATCGTGATTTTACTTATTTATTTTTGGATGATATACTCTTTTATCAACGTCCCCTTAAAAGCAAGAAGTCACAGATCAGTGACTGTCCTTATGAAGAACACTTCTATACGGATAAGGAAACAGGAGAGCGTATATCGGTTCCTGTAAAATGTATCGCAGTCTCTCATCCTCTCTATCAGGAATACCGGTTGTGGCAGTTCATCCAGAACCTGCGTATCTATTATAGAGAAGCACGTATCGATGGAAATTTGATGATTGACTGGGAAGTTACCAATGAATTGTTGCAGACGGAGGAGGACAAGACTGCATTGTTCGATTGGCTGAATGACAAAGAGAGTGTGAAACAGCCGGAGTTGGTCGCATTTCTACTGGGAGGCAAGGCTAATAAAAAACAAATCAAGGCTTACCGGTGGAACTATATGGATGACGACACAAAGGGATATCCTTGCAATGAGACACGTGCAAGTCTCTTGAAATATCTGAGAGAGGCTCAAACAGACTCGTCCTTCCTCACTCGTGAACGGGAAGAAGCTCTATGGCATATCCTGTACTCTATATCCGACAAGGGAGAATTAAAGAGCGCTTTGGGTAAATTTGCTGTCAAGCATGGATTGAATGAAAGGTTTGTAACTGTCTTCAGCAAATTTCCGCCTTTTAAAAAGGATTATGGAAGCTATTCGGCAAAAGCACTTAAGAAGCTGTTGCCATTGATGCGCATGGGCCATCATTGGCAGGAAGCTTCCTTTATTCCTTCTACCCGTCAGCGTATGGAGAAATTCATTAATGGGGAGTATGATGATTCGATTGATAAGCGCACTTATGAAAAATTAGAGAGTTTGACTGAGGTGTCACAATATCGTGGGCTCCCTGGCTGGTTGGCTTGCTATGTGGTTTATGACCGTCATTCAGAAGGGAGGGATATAGAAAGATGGACTTCTCCGTCTGACATCGATTCCTATTTGGCACAATTCAAGCAGCATTCGTTACACAATCCCATTGTGGAACGTGTGGTCTTGGAAACTCTACGTACCGTGAGGGATATTTGGAAACAGGTAGACCATATCGATGAAATACATATCGAGTTGGGACGTAATATGAAGCTTCCGGCAGACAAACGTCGGCAGATGACCGAACAGGCGTGGAAAAACGAACAGACGAACTTACGCATCAAAGCATTGTTGCTGGAATTTGCCAGACCGGGGTATGACATAGAGAATGTACGTCCCTATTCGCCCTATCAGCAGGACCAGCTACGCATCTACGAAGAGGCTGTACTGGGTGCCAATGAATGCCCGGATGACATCAGTGCCATATTGAAGAAGTTCAATGGACTCAATCCGCCGACTTCTGCGGAAGTCTTACGCTACAAGTGCTGGTTGGAACAGAAATACCGTTCACCCTATACGGGACGTACAATTCCGTTGAGCAAACTGTTTACTTCCGCTTATGAAATAGAACATATTATCCCAAAGCAACGCTATTTCGATGACTCCTTTAGCAATAAAGTCATTTGTGAGTCGGAAGTGAATAAGAAGAAAGGTGCCATGTTGGGGTATGAATTTATCAAGTCGTATCATGGAGCTTCCATTACCTTGAATAGGGGAGGTACAGCTTCTATCTTTTCTGTAGAGGCTTATGAGAACTTCGTCAAGGAGCACTATGCTCATAATAGGGGCAAGATGAAAAAGCTGCTGATGGATGATGTCCCCGACTCATTTATTTCACGTCAGCTAAATGACAGTCGCTACATCAGCAAGCTTATGAAATCCATATTATCTAACTTGGTTCGTGAAGAGGGTGAGAAAGAAGCTATTTCCAAGAATCTGATTGTGTGTACAGGAGGTATCACCGATCGTCTGAAGAAAGATTGGGGAACTCATGACGTATGGAATGACATCATCTTTCCACGCTTTAAGCGTTTGGATGAAATGGATAGCTCGCATACATACATTACCTTGAATACGCACCGTCATCCTATTCCCTCCATGCCGTTGGAGTTTCAACGGGGCTTCAGCAAGAAACGGATCGATCACCGGCATCACGCCATGGATGCCATCGTGATAGCGTGTGCCACACGGAATATAGTCAATTATCTTAATAATGAATCTGCCCGGCATGATGCCAAGACCAGCCGGATGGATTTGCAAAGGTTGCTATGTACGGCAAATAGAAAATTGATAGACAAGCCTTGGAAGACTTTCACGCAAGATACCTGTAAAGTTTTGGAAGATATGATTGTCAGCTTTCAGAGAACTCTGCGAATCATCAATAAAACGAAGAACTATTACTTGCGGTTTGAAGATGGCAAGAAGCGAAGAGTCCTTCAGACGAAAGGTGATAATTGGGCTATACGCAAACCTCTCCATAAAGAGACTTTTTATGGGGAAATTAACTTGCGCCGGATTGAGACCCTTTCTCTAAACAAGGCATTGGAACGTATTCCTGATATTGTGGAAAGAGATTTAAGAAAGAAGTTAAGTGAATTGCTTAGCTTGGGTTATAATGCCAAACGGATAAAAGGCTATTTCGAGGAACACAAGGAGGAATGGTCGGATGTGAACTTGTCAAAAATAAAGGCATATTATTTTACGAAGCAGAAAAACAAACGTTATTTTGCAGCTCGGACGGAACTTGATACATCTTTCAATAAGGATAAGATTGAGAATAAGATTGCTGATACGGCAATTCAGAAAATTCTGTTGCAACACTTGGAGGCTTATGGTAACGATGCTGAACAGGCTTTTTCCCCTGAAGGGATTGATACCATGAACCGGAATATTCGACAGCTGAATGGCGGACGTTCGCATCAACCGATCTATAAGGTCAGAGTCTATGAAGAAGCCACGAAGTTTGCAGTCGGACGAAGGGGAAATAAGTCGACTAAGTTTGTCGAGGCGGCTAAAGGTACCAACTTGTTCTTTGCTATTTATGAAATATCTCAAGTAGATGGGAATGGCAATAGACAGACGTCACGGACTTTCAGCAGCATTCCACTTAATGTCGCTGTTGAACGGTTGAAACAAGGACTGCCTTCAGTTCCGGAAGATGAAGAAGGAAATGCTCCCAAATACGTGCTTTCTCCCAATGACCTGGTTTATCTTCCGACGGAAAAGGAACTGAAGCGACGCGAGATAGCTATGCCGATAGATAAGTCTCGTATTTATAAGATGGTGAGTTGTACGGGAAAAGACTGCTTCTTTATCCCTGCGAATACAGCAGTACCTATTGTAGACAGGTATGAGTACTCTTCTATGAACAAAATTGGACGTGCTCTTACCGGTGAAATGATTAAAGAAATATGCCTACCGCTAAAAATTGATCGGCTAGGGCAGATTATCGAAATATCTACCTTCTAAAATATAGCCTTATGATAAAGCGTACCCTTTATTTTAGTTCTCCGGCCTATTTAGGGAAATTTGCTGAATATCCCTGCCCAAAATGAGCGTTTTCGGAAACAACTTGAAGCTTCTTTGTCTTAAAAAAAAAACAATTGTGGCAGCAAACGATTCAGGCAAAAATTGCGAATCAAACTGCTGCCTACTCTTGGCATCCATCATCATAATCGTTACAATGCATATTGTTTGGCTGATGATATTATGGAACCTTATCGTCCATATGTTGATAGGTTGGTCTTTCAAATGTCTGGACGATATGATATGAGCAAAGTAGAACTCACGAAAAGTCAAAAAGCGGAGTTGCTGTCTATCCCTACGCTAGATGTGCAAATATCTGGCAAGCGGAGTCCTTTGATGATAGCTGTTGGACAAACCACTGCATCCTTATATAAATGCTTTTCTGGAGAATCACGACGTATATCATATCCTGAATTATGAATATTGCAGAACGTTTTAACGAATATCGAATCATGTGGGTATTGGTTTTGTTTGACCTTCCGACAGAGACAAAGAAGGATAAGAAAGCGTATGTGGACTTTAGAAAGAATCTGCAACGTGACGGGTTTACGATGTTTCAATTTTCAATTTATGTGCGTCATTGTGCCAGTCAGGAGAATGCCCAAGTTCACATAAAGCGTGTTAAATCTTTCTTGCCAGATTATGGCAAAGTAGGTATAATGTGCATCACAGATAAGCAATTTGGTGATATTGAGATCTTTTATGGAAAGAAGATACAAGATGTCAAACCGGCAGAGCAGCAATTAGAACTCTTCTAGAAACAATAAATCCCACTTCAGAGTGGGATTTATTGTTTTGAAACAGCCTTTTTTTATTTTCCTAATAGAGCCTTTAACTTGTTTATATTCAGAGAATAACATATAACCTGCTGTCTCTGATGGCTCAAAGGTAGTAATTTAGAAGCAAATCACAACGCTCTGTTTGCAATGAAAGAAACGCCCGACGCTGTCTCTGATGGCTCAAAGGTAGTAATTTAGAAGCAAATCACAACTCTTCAGCCAGAAGGTCCGACTGTTGTTCAGCTGTCTCTGATGGCTCAAAGGTAGTAATTTAGAAGCAAATCACAACAGTCGTATTCTCTGGAAAATTTGCGTGAAAGCTGTCTCTGATGGCTCAAAGGTAGTAATTTAGAAGCAAATCACAACTAGCGTTTGAGTGTCGCCTCTGCTGATTCTGCTGTCTCTGATGGCTCAAAGGTAGTAATTTAGAAGCAAATCACAACTGTCTCCTGCTGAATCGCATTCTTCCAGTAGCTGTCTCTGATGGCTCAAAGGTAGTAATTTAGAAGCAAATCACAACTGCCACCGCCCAATGTTGATTTTCCGATGTGCTGTCTCTGATGGCTCAAAGGTAGTAATTTAGAAGCAAATCACAACTGATGAGGATGCGCGAGCCGGAGGGGAACTGCTGTCTCTGATGGCTCAAAGGTAGTAATTTAGAAGCAAATCACAACACATCCAGGATGCCAAGATACGCAAGAAGGCTGTCTCTGATAGCTCAAAGGTAGTAATTTAGAAGCAAATCACAACAGTTGAACAGGGCGAAACGCTTGTTGATGGCTGTCTCTGATAGCTCAAAAGTACAATTAGAGTTCGGGAAGATAGAGTGGGCTCCGTTCCAGGGCGGCAGCCAACGCGGCAGAGGCGTCGTCACCATCTACCTGGTGACCGACTGGACAGAGGGCGGGCACGATGCAGCCTTCGACCTCAGCCATCGGTTCTATAAGGCTCTTGACGGACTGAGTGGAGAGAGCTTCAACGGACGTCGCTGTTGGAGACGAACACGAGCCACAACCACAAGGAGATACTTGAGAGTATCGACAGCTATGCCGTGCGCTACCTGTTGCGATAGGGCGCACGAGTTGCAATGATGAGGAAGGTGTGTCGTAATAAGTGATGCACCTTCTTTTTTCCGTCAATTACAAAAGAAAAGTTCGATATTTTAAAAAGAATTGGACAATGCCTATATCAAACTGTGAATTGATTATGAATCAATTTATGCTTATGTTTGAAAACAGAATCCAGATATAAGAAAAAACTTACAGCTGAATCCTGTTTCCATTTACACAAAATTTTGAACAGCGTCACACAGTAAGAATTTGGATGTGATTACTCTGCTTTTGCCGGAGTATAACGCTTGTTCAATCCGTCAATGACTTCCTGTGTGATATTCAGGGCTGGATCTGCATACAGCAGGTTATTGAAGCCGGCATTATTGATAATCAGATTATATCCTTTGGTCTTGTTGTATTCTTTCAGATAAGCATTGATGGAATCGCGCAATTGGATATTGTTCTTGTCGCTTTCCTGTTGGAGCTCTCCCATCAGACGCTGATGGAGTGCTTCGAGGTCCTGACGTTTCTTAATCAGACGGTTCTGCTCCTGTTGTGCTCTTTCCGGAGTGAATACATGATTTTGATATTTACGTTCAAAATCGCGCATTTCGTTGTCAAGGCTCTTCATTTTCTCTTTCAGGGTTACCTCTACATTCTCCTGCTTCTTTATCATAGCCTCATTCAGGTCCTTACAAAGATTGTAGTTGTTCAGCAAGCTGTCGATTTCAACATAGGCTATTTTTAAGTCAGATACGCTTCCCGCGGGAGTCGAGTTGTCGCTTGTCGTGTTGGCAGCTTTGTTCCCATCACATTGTGTAAAAGCAACCATGATGGCCAAAGCTGAAAGCCCACTCACGATAAAGTTTCTTTTTTTCATACTTATCTGTTTCTATACAGTTTATAAAACGATTATTCATTGCTGGATGCCGACGTGTGCAGGCTTTCGCGTATGCCGGGGCGGTTGAGTCTGGCTTCACGGTCCTGAGATTGCACACAGTGTACACCTCTTTTTCTCATTGCCGGATTGCCACTGACGTGTGTATTGGGAAATTTCCCGTTCTTTTTCACGATGATTTGCAAAGCCAGCAACGCGATGCAAATAGCAACTATTAACACGGATATGAGGATTGTTTCAAGCATTTCTTCTAAATTTGTGCTGCAAAGATATAGTTTTGCGCTCACTCTCACAGCTCTTTTTACTTAAAAAATGAGAGAGGGCTCGGAAAGGATATTTTGATTTAACCAAAATTAGCGGAGATAGACTAATTATACACGATAAAAAGGAGACTTTAACGATGGAACATCAAACGAAACTACAACCGGAATGTGTATTCCATTACTTTGCAGAGGTTTGTAAGATACCTCGTCCGTCAAAGAAAGAAGAGAAGATGATTGCTTTCCTGAAGGATTTCGGGGAAAAGCATGGGTTGGAAACAAAAGTCGATAAGGCTGGTAATGTGTTGATAAAGAAACCGGCTACTCCGGGGTTTGAGAACCGTAAAACGGTGATTCTCCAATCGCACATTGATATGGTGTGTGAGAAGAATAAGGAGACACAGCATGATTTTGAAAAGGATCCTATCGAAACTTACGTGGATGGAGAATGGTTGCGTGCCAAGGGGACTACTTTGGGAGCAGACAACGGCATTGGAGTAGCTACGGAACTGGCTATTCTGGCAGCCGATGATGTGAAGCATGGACCGATTGAATGCCTGTTTACCGTAGATGAAGAGACTGGATTGACTGGCGCTTTTGCATTGGAGAAAGGTTTCATGGACGGTGACATCCTGCTGAATCTTGACTCAGAAGACGAAGGTGAACTGTTTATTGGTTGTGCCGGTGGCGTACGTACATTGGTTGAGTTTGATTATCAACCCGTAACTGTTCCCGCTGATTTCTTTTGCTTCCGGCTGGCTGTTGAGGGGCTGACCGGTGGACATTCCGGAGATGACATCAATAAGATGCGTGCGAATGCCAACAAGCTGCTGGGTCGCTTCCTTTATCAGACTAACCGTAAGTATGATTTCTATTTGTTGGATATTGACGGTGGCAACCTCCACAATGCCATTCCACGTGAGGCCCATGCCCTTTGCGCCATACCGATGGAGCACAAGGAAGATATCCGGGTAGATTGGAATATTTTTGCAGCCGAAGTAGAGGAGGAATATGCCGCTACGGAGAAAAACATGAAATTCAAGTTGGATTCGGAGACTTATCATGCTGAGGCTATCGAGCGCCAGGTAGTGACAAGGTTCCTGGCAGCTGTGCAAGGAGTGTTCAATGGAGTCTTTGCCATGAGTCAGGATATTCCGGGACTGGTAGAAACATCTTCGAATCTGGCTTCCATCAAGGTGCGTGATCATAAAGTCATTGTGACGAGTAGCCAGCGTAGTTCCATCCTGTCAGCTCGCAAAAATGTGGCAGACAGTATTCAGTCCGTGTTTGAACTGGCTGGTGCGCGTGTAGATGTCGGTGAGGGATATCCGGGTTGGAAACCGAATACACAGTCCGAAATTCTCCAGATTGCCGTAGATACCTATAAGGAACTGTTTGGTGTAGAGCCAAAGGTGAAGGCAATCCATGCCGGATTGGAATGCGGCCTGTTCCTGGAGAAATATCCGTCTCTGGATATGGTTTCGTTCGGTCCGACTTTGAGAGGGGTTCACTCACCTGATGAGCGGATGCTCATCCCGACGGTAGATAAGTTCTGGCGCCATCTGTTGGCTGTCCTCCAGCGTATCCCGCTCAAGGCATGAGGCATGAAATAGAATTTGTAAAGCGAGGGCATGATTTGTGAATAGTCACAAGGAGTGCCCTTGTTTTATGTCTGTCCGGTTACTCGTGATGATAAGGACCTCCGTTGAGAATATTCATGGCGCGATAAAGCTGTTCGACAAAGACCAGGCGTACCATCTGATGGGAGAAGGTCATCTTCGAGAGGGAAACTTTCTCATGAGCTGCCTGATAAACATCGGATGAAAAGCCGTAAGGACCACCGATAATGAATACCAGCCGTCTGTTGACCGTATTCAGCTTCCGTTCCATCCATGATGCGAACTCTACGGAGCGGAATTCCTTTCCACCCTCATCGAGTAATACGATGACATCACCCGGCTGGAGGGCTTTCAGGATGAGTTCGCCTTCTTTTTCTTTTTGTTGTTCCATGGAAAGCTTCTTGGTGTTTTTCAGTTCCGGAATTACTTCCATGTCAAACGATATATAGTGTTTGGTACGTTCTACATAGTCGTTAATGGCAGCAATGTAATGCTTTTCTACAGTCTTTCCTACGACCAATAATACGGTTTTCATTGGATTCTTCGGTTGGTTCAGGTTGCAAAGATAGGGCAATTGGTCCGGAATGTCAATATGAGTTGTCGTGCTTGTACCCGGACATGTAATCATCATGAAATGGGGCTCGTTGGTCATACCGCTGTATGACACGAGCCCCTTCCTTCTTAAATATAGAGAGAGTGTATGGTTGCGTTATTGGATTGTCTTGTTGTTCAGGTAGCTTTGCAGTTCTTGTTTGTAGCTGTCCGAGATGGGGATGTATTCCTTTCCAAATACGATTCGTCCGCGGTCAATGAGGCGGATTTTACTTTTCTGCACGATGTAGGAACGATGTACACGTAAGAAACGGGAAGAGGGAAGATGCTCTTCTACCGATTTCAGGCTCATGAGGGATAAGATAGGACGAGGTTCATGCTCCAGGTAAATCTTTACGTAGTCTTTCAGTCCTTCGATGTAGAGAATGTCGTCCAGACGAATCTGTATGAGCTTGTAGTCACTCTTCACGTAAATGAATACATCGCCGTTATCCGTGCCTTCTCCATGTCCGTTTGCGGCATTCTGCGACGCCTCTTTCATCTCAAACCATGCCAATGCCTTGTTGGACGCTTCGAGAAACTCTTTGTAGCTGATAGGCTTCAGCAAGTAATCCAACGCATTGACCCGGTAGCTGTCCAGCGCATACTGGCTGAATGCCGTTGTGAAGATGATGCGTGTTTCGGGCACTACCATCTGTGAGAATTCCAGTCCGTTCAGGTCGGGCATCTGTATGTCCAGAAACAGCAGGTCTACCGGATTCTCTTGCAGTCCTTTCATTGCAACCACTGCACTGGAATATTTACCCTGGAGTTGCAGAAACGGAGTTTTGTTGACATAGGTTTCCAGCAGGTCCAGAGCCAACGGTTCATCATCGACAATTGCACACGATAGATTCATAGTTTACATGGTTTTATTGGGATATGTATTAATGGCCAGCAGAGAGGTATAGACACTTCCGTCCGCGTTGACACCTTTCCGCCATTCATAGCGTCCCGGATAAAGCAACTCCAGACGTTTTTTCACCTGTTCGAGCCCGATGCCACTTCCGCTTTTGTCCGAACGGTTTTTCGGATGGTTGCTGTTGGCAATCTCACAGACCACTTGTCCTTCCCGTTCACTGATGGTGATGCTGATGAAACTCGGTTCAGTCGGACTGATTCCATGCTTGAAGGCATTTTCGATGAGTGAGATGAAGATGAGCGGGGCTATGGGTGTCTGGCTGTCTTTCGCCACTTCGATGTTAATGACCAGACTGACTCCTTTCACCAGACGGATACGCATCAGCTCGATGTAGTTGTGTATAAAGTCTATCTCTTTACACAAAGGTACAAAGGTTCCCCGGTTTTCATAGAGTACATGTCTCAAAAGTTGAGACAAATCCTGAACGGCTTGCTGTGCCTTGTCAGTATCGAATGCAATGAGGGCATAGATGTTGTTCAGTGTGTTGAGCAGGAAGTGAGGATTCAGCTGGTTACGCAAGTTGTTGAGCTCGGCTTCCATGCGGCTTTGCTCTGCCTCTTGCCGTGCCGTTTCCGCTTTTTGCCACTGCATGCTCAGGCGGATGACCGTGCCCAGTCCTGCCATGAAGATGTACATGACACAGTCTTTGATGAGAAAAGCCCAACGAGGTGGATGGTGAAAGCTGACAAATGGCTCAACCTTTGTATCTTTCCCAAAGAAACAATCCTGAAGATAAGGGAAATAGAACAGATGGAAGAATACCAGTAACACAGCAATGAGCAAAACATTGTAGAGCAGGTAGCGTGACCGTTCTTTTTTCAGAAGGAACTTGGGTACCAGCAGCCAATAATTTGCATAGAAGATGATGAAGAATGAGACTGGGATGGAGAGGCGACGGAAATATTCATTCCACCGTATACCCTCCGAATGGTCTTCCATCAGTAGCGGAAAGGTGAAAAGCAACACCCATGCGATGATATGTATGTAGATAGCCAAGTGGGCTGTTTTGGGAGTAGAATCGTGTTTCATAGTGTATTGTTACTCTTTCCGTTTAACCAGTCCGGTACTTTGGGAGAAGTACCGGACTGGAGATACTGTGCTTTCTTGATCCGGGAGTTTTATTCGTACCGTAAAGCCTCGATCGGGTCCAGATTGGCAGCCTTCTGTGCAGGATACCATCCGAAGAAAATGCCTGTTATGGTGCAGACTGCAAAGCTCAGCAGGACGCTCCAAGGCTGGATGAAGACGGGCCAATGTGCCACGAACTTGACAACCCAGCTGGCACCACATCCGATGATGACGCCGATGAGTCCGCCTGTAATGCTGATCAGGATGGCTTCGATAAGGAATTGGCTCAGAATGTCAACTCCCCGTGCTCCGACTGACATGCGCAAGCCGATTTCCCGGGTACGTTCGGTTACCGAGACGTACATGATGTTCATGATGCCGATACCACCTACGATAAGTGAGATTCCGGCGATGCAAGCCAGCAGGGTTGTCATCAAGTCAGTGGTCGTGTTGAGCATCTGGCTGAGTTCCTGCTGAGTTCGGATGGTAAAGTCATCTTCATCCGTATCGCGCAGTTTGTGTTCCCGACGTAAAATCTTTCCGATTTCATCGGTGGCATACTCGGTCATGTCCTCTGTCAGTGCTGAAGCATAGATGCCTTGCAGGTAGGTGACGGCAAGCAATCGCTTCATCACAGTGGTATAGGGAGCGATGACGATATCATCCTGGTCCATACCCATCGAGTTGTAGCCTTTTGACTTCAAGACTCCGACCACCCGGAAGGGAACCTGGTTGAAACGTATGACTTGTCCCACGGGATCGCTTCCGTCAGGGAACAGATTGTCGACAATGGTTTTTCCAATGATGCACACTTTGGCGGAGGTGCGTATGTCATTTTCTGTGAACATCTCTCCCTGCTCTACGGTGAGCTGGCGTATCTTCAGGTAGTCGATGCTGGCACCGTTGACGGAGGAGGGATAGTTCTCTGAACCATGAATGAGTTGTCCGGAAGCTGACACGTTCGGGCTGATGGCGGAGAGATAGGTGCACTCATTGCGCAGAGTCTCATAGTTCTCCAGCTTTAACGTCTGCATTTCTGAAGCGTCGCGACGGACACCGCCACGCATCTCACCTCCCGGATGAATCATAATCATATTTGAGCCCATTTCGGAGATTTGTGCCTGGATGCTCTTCTTTGAACCTTGACCGATGGCAATCATTGTGATGACGGATGCCACGCCGATGATGATGCCAAGCATGGTCAGGAAGGCTCGGAGCTTGTTGTTGGCCAAGGCTCGCAGGGCTATCTTAAATAAGTTGCTAACATTCATACTATGTTTTGTTGTTTATGAGTTTGTCAGTCTTCATCATTCCGGGGCAATGCTGCCAACGCCTGTTTAGCTGAGAGGACATTGGCATTCACCACGTCTTCAATGATGTGTCCGTCTCGCAGACGGATATTCCGACTGCTGTACTGGGCTATTTCAGGGTTGTGAGTGACGAAGATGATGGTACGTCCTGCCGCATGCAATTCCTGAAACAATACCAGAATTTCGAAGGAGGTGCGGGTATCCAGGTTTCCGGTTGCCTCGTCTGCCAAAATCACTGCCGGATTGTTGACCAATGCCCGAGCGATTGCCACACGTTGCATTTGTCCTCCTGACATCTGATTGGATTTATGTTCCAGTCGGTCGCCCAGACCTACACGCTGCAGGGCTTCGATGGCACGTTTGCGGCGTTCTGTTGCACTTACGGCCGGATTGTACATCAGGGGGAGTTCTACATTCTCCACAGCAGTGGTTTTCGGGAGCAGGTTGTAGTTCTGAAAGACAAATCCGATTTTCCGGTTGCGCAGAATTGCTCGTTCGGCTTTGCTCATTTGTCGGACAGAGATGCCGTCAAGGTAATATTCACCGCTGGTGGGGGTATCCAGGCAGCCCAGTGTGTTCAGCAACGTAGACTTTCCGGACCCCGACGTTCCCATGATGGTGACAAACTCTCCTTCTTCGATGGAGAACGAGACACCGCGCAATGCGTGAACAGTCTCGTCTCCCACTTGGAAGTTCCGTTTGATATTTTCTATGCTGATGACAGTTTTACCCATAATTACTTTTTCTCGTTTTTCTTTTTATTTCTGTCAGGCGGTCCCGGCATGAACGGGCTTCTCTCGCCTTGTTCCCCGGATACTGCTTCTCCACCCATCAGTGAACCGGTCTCAGCTTCACTGACGATGGTAGTCCCTTCGCTGATGCCTCCCAGAATTTCCGTATTGATGCCGTTACTCAGTCCGATGGTTACGGGATGTGCCTGGAAGACATGGTTCTCGTAGGTCCATACCTTATGTTCTCCTTCGCAGTCGTTCACAACATCTTCTTCTCCCAGCATCGGTGGTTCAGGGGTGAAGCGCAAGGCCTTGCTCGGCACGCAGAGAACCCCTTTTTTGTCGAGTGTATAGATGGTGACATTGGCTGTCAGGCGCGGTTTCAGTTTCAGATCCGGATTGTCGGCGGTGATGACGACTTCATACGTTACCACTGTTTCGCTCGTGCTGGCTGCACTGGAGCTGGAACTGCTTTTACTGCTACCCAAACGGATTTGTGCCACTCGTCCTTCAAACGTGTCTTCGGGATAGGCATCCACCGTGAAGCTTACGCGTTGACCATTCTGCACTCCGCCTATGTCAGCTTCGTCGACATCAGCGACGACCTGCATCTTGGTCAAGTCGGCAGCAATGGTAAAGAGGGTAGGAGTTTCGAAGCCGGATGCCACAGTCTGACCTTCTTCTACGTCACGGCTGGTCACTACGCCATTGATGGGTGAAGTAATGATGGCATACGACAAGTTACGTTGTGCTTTATTGTAGGCAGCACGGCTACTCTCATAGCTGCTTTTGGCACGTTGGTAGTTGTAGAGGTTCTCTTCGTACTCTTTGTCGCTGATAAGGCCTTTTTCATGGAGTTGCAGGTTGCGTTTATAGTTACGTTCCTGGTATTCGAATTCAGCTTTGGCTCCGTCGTAAGAACCTTTGGCGGACTCCAGTTCGTTTTGCAAGGTGACTTTATCCATTTCGGCAATGACTTGCCCTTCCTTTACTACAGAGTTGTAGTCTACATAGATTTTGTCGATGATTCCTGATACTTGCGTACCTACTTCCACTTCAGTTACAGGTTCAATGTTTCCCGTAGCGGTGATGGAACTGCTGATGTCGCCTTTTTTCACCTGGGTGGTGGCGAACGTAACCATGGTTTTCTTTTTGGATCCTCCAAAGAGCCAGTATCCGCCTCCGGCAACGACTGCCACGGCAATGATTCCGGCAATGAGCTTTTGTTTGTTGTTCATATCGCTTGTGAGGTTGTTTTGTTTAGATTTCAATTTGGTTGCCTGCATAGAACTCCAGCAATACACGGTTCAGGATAGCCATATACTTAGCCTGTACACGTTCTTGTTGGGCGCTCATCAGGTTGTTCTTCTCGGTGAGTAGTTCTACCGTGTTCTTCATGCCGAGCTTGAATTGTTCGTTCACCAGTTCATAGCTGCTTTGGCTACTCTTCAGCTTTGCATCAGCTGCTACAAACTGTTGTTGGGCACTTGAGGCATCGAGCCACATGGTCTCGATGGTGCGGTAGAGTTCCTTTTGTGCATTGGTCAGGTCGAGTTGCCGGCTTTCGCGTTGTATCTTGGCTTTCTCCACAGCACTTTTTGTTTCCCGGTTGCTGAAGATGGGTAAGCTGACGGACAGTCCAATGGAGTTGTTCCATCCGCGTTTCACCTGTTCGGAGAAGGTAAAGTCGCTTCCTGTGGTGTGATTGGTGCCGATACCGGCTGTCAGGCTGACGTTGGGCAGGTATCCTGCTTTCGCCATGCTGATGCTCAAATCTGCCGACTGGATGTTGAGACGGCTGCTTTGTATTTCCGGACGGAGCGCCAAGGCGGTGTTGTAGATGTCAGCCTTGGCAGGAAGCGGGGAGAGCACGTTTGTTTCGTCCAGTTCCGGGATGGCAAGTGTAAAATCCCTGTCACCGTCCAGCTCCAGTAATTGTTTCAGCTGAAGTTTGTAGTTCTCCAGCGAAGTCTGTGCGGTTACAAGTTGGTAGTTGTCATTGCTTACTTGGGATTCCAGTTGGGCGAGTTCACTCTTGGAGATATCGCCGGCAGCCAGCAATTCCTTGCCACGCTCGTATTGTGCCTTGCTCAGCTCCAGTGTCCCTTCATTGATGCGAACAGATTCGTCTGCATAGAGTATTTGCACATAGAGCTTGGTGATTTCTTCCTGCAAGGTGTTCTCTTGTTCGTTAACGGTCAGCTCGGCGGTCTCTTTATTCAGCTTCTGTTGCTTGATGGTGTTCAGACGCTGTCCACCATTCCATACGGTCCATTGGGCATTGAGACCATAGCTGCCGGTGTAGGAAGTCTTGTTGGAACTGCTGATAATTTCAGTTCCGCTGACCATGCTGCTGGTCTCCTGATAAGGACGGTTCGTCATGTTGTGTCCGGTGCTGAACGATAAGCTGGGGAAGAGTGCTGCCTTGGCAGTCTTTACATCCACTTTGCTTTCTTCCAGTGAGAGCCTGTTCTGTTGCAGTTGGATGTTCTGTTCCAAAGCATAGCGGATGCAGTCGTTCAATGTCCATGTCTTTACCTCTTGGGCAAAGACGCCCCATGGTGAAGTGATGGCAAAGGCGGCGATTGCATATACGATTCCTTGTTTCATTCTGTTTGTCTTTTAAGATTTTCTCTATACAAAGGTAGTAGGGAATATGATGCGATGCAATTAAAATAGATTTATCCTTCATTTTTGTCGTTTAATCGTTGCATTTTCTCGATAAAATTGTCGCATAGTCTCTTTCAGTGTTTCTTTGCGTCAGGAACATTACGTACCTTTGTCTCCGGATTTGAATATTAACCTTAATAAGAAAGGAATAATTATGTTCTCAGGAATTGTAGAAGAATATGCAGAAGTGGTTCGCATCGAGAAAGACCAGGAAAACCTGCATCTCACCCTCCGTTGTTCGTTTGTGGATGAACTGAAGATTGACCAAAGCATCTCCCATAATGGAGTATGTCTGACAGTTGTGAAGATTCAAGACGGGACTTATACTGTGACAGCCATGCGTGAGACCATTGAACGTTCAAATATAGGTATGCTGAAAGTTGGCGATAAAGTAAATGTGGAGCGTAGTATGTTGATGAACGGCCGTCTTGACGGGCATATTGTCCAGGGACATGTTGACATGACTGCCGCATGTGTGGATGTGCAGGATGCTGATGGCAGTTGGTATTATACGTTTAAATATGCGTTTGACCGTGAGATGGCAAAGCGGGGATACCTGACGGTAGATAAAGGTTCAGTGACTGTTAATGGAGTCAGTCTGACTGTGTGCAATCCTACTGAGGATACATTTCAGGTTGCTATCATTCCCTATACCTATGAGCATACGAACTTCCACACCATTCATGTGGGTAGTGTTGTGAATATCGAATTTGATATTTTGGGAAAATACATCAGCCGTATCATGCAACTGTCCAAATAGGTCAGATTGTCCAACGGATGGAACATAAGTATTTGATTTGCCAAACACATTGGTTTGACTCATCAAACACAAGAGTTTGACTTGATAAACATAGTAGTTTGACAGACCTAAGTATTATACTTTGGCAGGCTAAGTATAATACTTAGGTGGTCTAAGTATAATACTTAGCCCTATCAAACTAATTGGTTTGACAGGTCAAACTCTTGTGTTGGGCAAGTCGAAGACTTGTGTTTGTCCAGTCAAACGCAAATACCTGAAGGGGCGTTAAAAGCATACCTTCCTTCTTATATACAAAGAGGGTGCGTCGCTCGTTGCGACACACCCTCTTGTTGATTTAATACCATTTGTTGAAGAAGAGAATTATGCCTCTGCGGGAGCCTCTTCTGCGGCAGGAGCCTCAGCAGCTTCTGCATTTGCAGCAGCCTCGGCTTCAGCCTTAGCAGCAGCTTCAGCAGCCTTCTTCTCAGCTACTTTCTTGGCAATTTCTTCATTAACCTTCTTCTCAGCATCCAGACGGGCCTTGGCAGCAGCCTTCTTTTCTTCTTCTTGTTTAGCCTTGAAAGCAGCCAGACCATTTTGTTTGTCAGCTTTCCAAGCTTCAAATTTAGCTTGAGCCTGAGCCTCGTCAAATGCGCCCTTCTTCACACCACCTTGCAAGTGTTTCATCAAATAAACACCTTCTCTGGACAAGATGTTGCGTACGGTGTCTGTGGGTTGTGCACCACAGTTCACCCAATACAAAGCGCGCTCGAAATTCAAATCTACTGTGGCAGGATTGGTGTTCGGATTGTAAGTACCAATTTTTTCAGTAAATCTACCATCACGTGGTGCTCTTACGTCTGCAATAACAATTGAGTAGAACGCATAGCCTTTGCGTCCTCTTCTTTGCAATCTGATTTTAGTTGCCATTCTTACTAACTGTTTTTTTGTTTAATAATTGATTTGAATGATGCTAATAACCCGTATTAGCGGCTGCAAAGATAGTGCTTTTATTCTAATTATCAACTACAGACGGTTTGTTTTTATTGATTTATCTCCCGAAGCCATTTTTCCAACTCACCTGTCCATTGACGTTTGTAGGGAAAGCTGTCACGGAAGCCCCATCCATGTCCTCCAATGGGATAAACGTGAAGGCTGTATGGAATACCCGCTTTACCTAAAGATGTCGCATAATTGAGGCTGTTGCCGGGAGGTACGGCGCGGTCGTCGCTGGACAATGCGATAAACGCTTTCGGAGTTTGTTCGTTCACTCGTAATTCCATGGAGAAGTCATGAACATCGGTTTCTGCAGCCTGTTTGCCCAGCAGGTTCTCTCGTGAACCTTGATGTGTTCCTTCGCCCATGGTGATGACGGGGTAGAGGAGAATCTGGAAAGCCGGGCGAACATCTGCCGGAGCCAGATTGGCAACGGTCGCTGCCAGGTGACCTCCGGCTGAAGCACCCATGATGCCTATTTTGTTTGAGTCGATATGCCACTCCTCTGCATGCTGTTTCAGGAGGCGAATGGCCTGGTAGGCATCGGAGGAAGGTACATTCTTGTGTCCGTTAGGCATGCGGTACTGTAATACGGCCAGCGTGATGCCTTGACTATTCATCCAGGCTGCCATGTCGGTACCTTCATGCTGCATGGCCAAATGAGCATAGCCTCCGCCCGGACAGCATACAATGGTCATACCGTTCGGGTGGGCTGCCGGATAGACATATAGCTGTGCTTCGTTTGTATGTTGGGTGCGTCCGGCATCCTTCTCGTTACTGTTTGTTGTCAACCCGTTCGATTCGGGGGCGCCTTGTTCCCATACAGGGAGGATGATGGGCTTTTGTGCCTGTAGTCCGGTGAGGAAAGACAGAAGCAGTCCCATCAGGAAAATTCTTTTTTTCATAACGGTAGGTTTTAGTTTAAAAGGAATGCAGACTGATGCTTCTGTTCACCGGAAGCATCAGTCTGCGTTGGTTGGTTAATAAGGCAATCGTTTATTTTTGTAATTTCATGCTGGCCTTTACCAGGAATATAATAAGGATCGCGTACATTATAATAGATACGACCTCGCTCATCGGGTTAGCGAGCCATTCTGCGTGTACAAGGTTGATTCCTCCAAAGCGCATGGCGGCACTGACTACACCCATCAATGCACCACCGGCAATGAATCCTGATGCCAACAGAGTGCCTTTCTCTCCTCGTGCGGCATTGACTGCTGCATCCTTGCTTCGAGTCGTAACGTACCAGTTGATGGCGCCACCGACAACAAGAGGAATATTCAGTTCCAAAGGAATAAACATACCCAGGGCAAAGGCCAAAGCCGGTACTTTGAAGTAAGTGAGCACCAAGGCAATGATTGCGCCAATGGCATAGAGTAGCCACGGAGCACCGACACCACTCATCAACGGTTCAATGACGGCAGCCATCGCATTGGCTTGCGGGGCAGCCAGTTGTCCGCTGGTAAACCCGTAGGTCTGGTTCAGAATCATGATGACGCCGCCTACTGTGGCTGCTGAGACCAATGTTCCGAGGAACTTCCAACTTTCCTGCTTCTTCGGAGTGGTACCTAGCCAATAGCCAATCTTCAGGTCGGTGATGAAGCCGCCGGCCATGGACAAAGCCGTACATACCACACCACCCATCACCAGGGCTGCTACCATGCCTCCTGTGCCTTTCAGTCCGACAGCTACCATGATGACAGAAGCAAGAATCAATGTCATCAGTGTCATTCCTGATACAGGATTGGTGCCGACAATGGCAATGGCGTTGGCTGCTACAGTTGTGAAAAGGAAGGCAATGACTGCCACCACAAGAATACCTACAATCGTGTGGAGGAGGTTACCTTGCATGACATCAAAGTAGAAGAACAGGGTTACCAGAATCAGTGTCAGAATGGAACCTATGGCGATGATTTTCATGGACAAATCTTTCTGAGTACGTTCTACCTCTACGTTCGCAGTACCTTTGCCTTTCATCTCCTTAGCGGCAAGTCCGACGGCACCTTTGATCAGTCCCCATGATTTCACAATACCGATAATACCCGCCATGGCAATACCGCCGATACCGATGCTTTTGCCATAAGATGTGAATATCTGCTCTGGACTCATCTGGCTTACTGTCAAGGTGATGTTAGGGTCCCACATGTTCAGCACCTGATCGCCCCAGATAAGTGCAATGCCCGGGATGATAATCAGCCATACGCTGAGTGAGCCGAAACAGATGATGGCTGCATATTTCAGTCCAACGATATATCCCAGGCCCAGTACGGCTGCACCGGTGTTGACCTTGAACACAAGTTTGGCCTTTTCTGCCAGCATCTCACCCCAACCGCACACACGGGTCGTGAAGTTCTCGTTCCACCATCCGAATGTGGCTACAATGAAATCATAAAGACCGCCAATGAGTCCGGCAAGCAGCAATGGCTTTGCCTGACTGCCTCCTTTTTCTCCGGAAACCAGCACTTGTGTGGTTGCTGTCGCTTCCGGGAAAGGATATTCACCGTGCATGTCTTTTACAAAATATTTACGGAAAGGAATCAAGAACAGAATACCCAGTACGCCACCAAGTAAGGAACTGATGAATACTTGCAGGAAGTTGACGGTCATTTCAGGGTACTTGGCTTGCAGAATATACAAGGCTGGAAGAGTGAAGATAGCTCCTGCTACAATGACACCCGAGCAAGCACCGATAGACTGTATGATGACATTTTCTCCCAGTGCATTCTTGCGTTTGGCTGCTCCGGAGATACCGACAGCGAGGATAGCAATCGGAATGGCAGCTTCAAATACCTGTCCGACTTTCAGACCGAGGTAGGCTGCTGCGGCGGAAAATAGAATTGCCATGCCAATACCCCATAAAACGGACCATAGGTTTACTTCCGGATAGTTCTTTTTCGGTGACATCACCGGTTCGTAGGTCTCTCCTTTCTTTAGCGGCCTGAACGCGTTCTCAGGCAAGCCTGTTTTCTTCTCTTCGTCTTGTTTCATTTCTGTAAATCTATTAGTAGTACGTTTGTTAATGATTAAGCGCATTCATGGAAGACAAAATTATCGAAATTTACGGTTTATCCCTATCTTTTGCTATTATTTTTTACATGAGAATCTGATTTTGACGTTTCCTGCGGACGTTTTGATAGTTTGTGAATCGCATTGTTTTCAGGCAACGAGGGGTGCTGCGGTTGCAACCAGAGAGGAATCATGGTGGTCCAAGGCATGTTTCCCAACTTTGACAAGCCGGCAGGGCAGTTTGACATACATGTCTCTGAAGTTCGGGCTTGTATTGCCATGAGATGAAGACGTGAAAGAAACTCAACGGATACGATAAAAAATGTAGGCTTATCAGATGACTCCTAAAATATTTCTATTATTTTTGCAGTCAAATTGTAAAGTGGATTTTACAAAATGACCGACTTAATCAAACATCAAGGTACTGTGGAAAACATTGTGGGCACTCATGTAAAGGTACGGATAGTACAGACTTCGGCGTGCTCATCGTGTTCTGCCAAGTCCTTTTGCTCATCGTCAGAGAGCAAGGAAAAACTCATTGATATATATGATGCTGATACCTCTTCGCTGCATTTGGGCCAGGAGGTAGTGGTCTATGGTACGACTTCCATGGGAATGCGTGCTGTAGGGCTGGCTTTTGGTGTACCTTTTTTGGTGATGGTTGCGGCTTTGTTTGTTCTCTATCGGTTGACTGGAGGCGACGAAGCCGTTTCTGCGTTGGGAGCTTTGCTGACCTTATTGCCTTATTACGCCGTGCTTTATGTATTGCGTGGACGTATCAAACGACGTTTCTCTTTCCAAATAGAAACAACAGATAAATGATTAATTATAAATTAACTAACTTATTATGGATTTAATTCTGGTTGCTGTGATTTCGTTGGGAGCCATCGGTCTGATTTCAGCTATCGTACTGTTTGTTGCTTCCAAGAAATTCGCAGTGTATGAAGATCCCCGGATTGGTGAGGTTGCAGAAGTGTTGCCTCAGGCCAATTGTGGAGGGTGCGGTTACCCCGGATGTGCCGGCTTTGCAGAGGCTTGTGTGAAAGCCGGCTCTTTGGAAGGTAAGTTGTGCCCGGTGGGAGGTCAGCCGGTGATGGCACGAGTTGCTGCCATCCTGGGGCTGGAAGCTGCATCGGCAGAGCTCAAAGTGGCAGTTGTCCGTTGTAATGGTAGTTGTGAACATCGTCCGCGTACGACACGGTATGACGGTGTGTCTTCTTGTGCTGTGGCAAATGCTACTTATGGGGGTGAGACCGATTGTACATTCGGATGTCTGGGCTGTGGCGATTGTGTAGATGCGTGTCAGTTTGATGCCATCCACATGAACCCGGAGACCGGGTTGCCGGAGGTGGATGAGAATGCTTGCACGGCTTGTGGAGCTTGTGTGAAGGCATGTCCTCGTCGCATCATCGAACTGCGTCCTAAGGGTAAGAACAATCGCCGTGTTTATGTTTCGTGTGTCAACAAGGACAAGGGGGCACAGACCCGTAAGGCTTGTTCCGTCGGTTGTATCGGTTGTGGAAAATGTGTGAAGGTCTGTCCGTTTGAAGCAATCACCCTGGAGAACAACCTGGCTTATATTGACCCGGCCAAATGTAAACTGTGCCGCAAGTGTGAGGCTGAATGTCCGCAGGGAGCGATTCTGGCTGTGAATTTTCCTCCCCGTAAGCCAAAGGTAGAAACTTCAGTTGAGGAGAAACCGGCTCAGACGGTGCAACCGGCAAAGGCTGAAGCCAAAGAGAACGTGAATGAATAATGGATTTTAAAAGATACGAACGTGAAGACATTTAGAATTGGTGGAGTTCATCCAGCAGAAAATAAATTGTCCGCCGGCAAAGCCATTCAAGCACTTGCACTGCCCAAACAGGCCGTGTTCCCTTTGTCGCAACACATCGGTGCCCCGGCGGTTCCCGTTGTCAAGCGAGGTGACTTGGTGAAAGTCGGTACAAAAATAGCTGAAGCAGGAGGCTTCGTGTCTGCTCCTGTCTTCTCTTCCGTGTCAGGCAAAGTGAGCAAGATTGATACGGTAGTGGATGCCAGTGGTTATCGTAAGCCGGCTATTTATATAGATGTGGAAGGAGATGAATGGGAGGAAAGCATCGATCGGAGTGCCGAACTGGTGCGTGAATGCTCATTGTCTCCCGAGGAAATTGTTGCAAAAATCAAGGAGGCCGGTGTCGTTGGTATGGGAGGTGCCTGCTTCCCTACCCATGTGAAGCTTTGTCCTCCTCCGGGAGCGAAAGCTGAATGCGTCATCATCAACGGAGTGGAATGTGAGCCTTATCTCACGGCAGACCATCGTCTGATGCTGGAAAAGACGGACGAAGTGTTGGTTGGAGTCTCCTTGCTGATGAAGGCAGCGAAAGTGGACCAGGCATATATTGGTATAGAAAACAATAAGCCGGATGCGATCCGTGTCATGACAGAAAAGGCTGAAGGCTATCCGGGCATTGAAATCGTTCCCCTGCAAGTGAAGTATCCGCAGGGTGGAGAGAAACAGCTGATTGATGCCATTATCAATCGCCAGGTGCCTGCACCGCCTGCAATTCCTATCAGCGTGGGAGCTGTCGTTCAGAATGTCGGAACGGCTTATGCCGTGTATGAAGCCGTGATGAAGAACAAACCTTTGTTTGAACGCGTCGTGACGGTGACTGGCAAGTCATTGAAGAACCCGTCGAACTTCCTGACCCGTATGGGAACGCCGATGAGTCAGCTGATTGAAGCTGCCGGCGGCATGCCTGAAGATACGGGCAAAGTGATTGGCGGCGGTCCGATGATGGGCAAGGCATTGGTCAATACGGAAGTCCCCATCTGCAAGGGTAGCTCAGGTGTCCTGTTGATGAACGGGAAAGAGGCATCCCGCGGCGAAGCTCAACCTTGTATCCGTTGTGCGAAATGTGTGAGTGCCTGCCCGATGGGACTTGAACCGTTCCTCCTGGCAACATTGTCCATGCACAAGGAGTGGGAACGCGTAGAGAAAGAAGATATCATGTCATGCATCGAATGTGGTTCCTGTCAGTTCACTTGTCCCTCGCATCGCCCCATGTTGGATTATATCCGTCTGGGTAAGGGAACGGTCGGTGGAATCATTCGTGCACGTAACGCTAAAAAGTAAAGGAGATAACACGTATGGCAAATAAATTGATAGTGTCTTTATCCCCGCACGTTCATAGCGGCGACAGTGTTCAGAAGAATATGTATGGCGTGCTTATCGCCCTTATTCCGGCATTGCTGGTCTCGCTGATTTATTTCGGTGTGGGGGCAGCTGTGGTCACATTGACTTCGGTTGTGTCTTGTTTGTTCTTTGAATGGGCCATTACCAAGTTCATTCTCAAGCGGGAGAAAACGACGATTCTGGATGGTTCGGCAATCATAACGGGCGTGCTGCTGGCATTCAATGTCCCGTCCAATCTTCCAGTTTGGATTATTGTCATTGGCGCTCTGGTTGCTATTGGAATTGGTAAGATGACATTTGGCGGTTTGGGATGTAACCCGTTCAATCCGGCTTTGGTGGGGCGTGTGTTCCTGCTCATCTCATTCCCGGTTCAGATGACCAGCTGGCCTAAGATCGGTCAGGTCACTTCTTATTTGGATGCTGAGACCGGAGCGACTCCGCTTGTGCTGATGAAGATGGCTGTTCATGGGGATGCTTCGGCATTGGAGCAGCTTCCGTCCTTTTTTGACTTGTTTATCGGAGCTACCGGAGGTTCGTTGGGTGAGGTCAGTGCGTTGGCGCTGCTCATCGGTTTGCTTTATATGCTTTGGAAGAAGATTATCACCTGGCATATTCCGGTGTCTATTCTGGCGACGGTCTTTGTCTTTTCCGGTTTGATGCATTTGGCTAATCCTACACTCTATGCTTCTCCGGCCGTACATCTGTTTACCGGAGGTCTGATGCTGGGAGCGATTTTCATGGCGACGGATTATGTCACTTCTCCGATGACGCACAAGGGCATGATTATCTACGGCGTGGCTATCGGCTTCTTGACTGTGGTTATCCGCAACTTCGGTGCTTATCCGGAAGGCATGTCTTTTGCCATTCTGATTATGAATGCATTCACTCCGCTGATTAATAACTATTGTAAACCTAAAAGATTCGGGGAGGTCAAGAAGAAATGAAAAAGCTGGAATCTTCATTTAAGAATATGGTCATCGTGTTGACCGTAGTCGCTGTCGTAGCAGGCTTGTTGCTGGGCTATGTGAACAAGCTGACGGCTGAGCCGATTGCACAGGCGAATGCAAAAGCGTTGAGTGACGCCATTGCGTTGGTCGTTCCCGGTTTTGACAATGAGCCGGCAGCAAACCCTGACACTATTGAGGTGGACGGTGTGACCTATAAAATATATAAGGCTACGAAAGGAGACAAGTTCATCGGGGCGGCCGTCGAATCATCGGCAAATGGTTTTGGCGGAGCTTTGACGGTGCTGGTAGGATTTGACGCCGACGGCAAGATTATCGACTATTCCCTGTTGAGTCATGCCGAGACTCCGGGACTGGGTTCCAAGGCTGCCGACTGGTTTAAGAAAGGAGGCAAGGGAGACATTACCGGAAAGAACCCCGGTGATAAACCTCTGACGGTAAGTAAAGACGGTGGAGAGATTGATGCCATTACGGCATCGACCATTACGTCGCGTGCATTCCTGAATGCAGTCAATGCCGCCTATGCCGCTTATGCCAAGCAGAATGGAAATGAGGCGGCCGGTCTGAATGGGACGACAGGCGCCACCTCGCATGTAGAACAAAATTAAGAAAGGAGAGGCTATGAATAATTTTAAAGTATTGATGAACGGTATCGTCAAGGAGAATCCGACGTTCGTCCTGCTGCTGGGAATGTGTCCGACCTTGGGTACGACTTCCTCTGCCATTAACGGAATGGGCATGGGACTGGCTACGGCGTTTGTGCTCATTTGCTCCAATGTGGTGATATCGTTGATAAAGAATCTCATTCCGGATATGGTTCGTATTCCGGCCTTTGTCGTGGTCATCGCTTCGTTTGTGACTTTGCTCCAGATGGTGATGCAGGCATACGTTCCTGCCCTCTATGCAACTTTGGGATTGTTTATCCCTTTGATTGTGGTCAATTGCATCCTGCTGGGACGTGCCGAAGCTTTTGCTGCCAAGAATGGTGCCGTAGCTTCGTTCTTCGACGGCTTGGGCATGGGACTTGGCTTTACAATTGCCCTGACCATCCTGGGTGGAATCCGTGAGTTCCTGGGTACAGGCAAGCTTTTCAATATTACCATAATGCCTGAGGACTATGGGATGCTGGTGTTTGTATTGGCACCGGGAGCTTTCATCGCTCTTGGCTACCTGATTGCCATTGTGAATAGATTAAAGAAGGCATAACCTCTAACTGTTGATTTATGGAATACGTATTGATATTTATTACAGCCATATTTGTGAACAACATTGTTTTGTCACAATTCTTGGGAATTTGTCCCTTCCTCGGGGTGTCAAAGAAGATAGAAACGGCCTGTGGTATGGGAGCTGCCGTAGCATTTGTACTGACAATTGCTACTATTGTGACTTATGTCATCCAGAAGTTTGTACTGGATGCGTTCGGTATAGCCTACTTGCAGACGATAGCCTTCATCCTGGTGATTGCCGCCTTGGTACAGATGGTGGAGATTATTCTGAAAAAGGTTTCTCCGGCTCTCTATCAGGCTTTGGGCGTTTTCCTGCCTTTGATTACGACCAACTGTTGCATTCTGGGTGTTACCATCTTGGTGATTCAAAAGGATTTTGACTTGCTGACGGGAGTTGTTTATGCCTTCTCTACGGCACTTGGCTTTGCCTTGGCTCTTATCGTGTTTGCCGGTATTCGGGAGCAACTGGCCTTGGTCAATATTCCCAAAGGGATGCGGGGCATGTCCATCGCACTGGTGACAGCCGGTCTCCTGGCTATGGCCTTTATGGGATTCTCCGGGGTGGATAAGGGACTTTCGACCTTGTTTGGTTTGGATTGATTGGCAGATACGTTGCATCTGTTCTGTATAAGAAGGGAACGGGTGGACAAGCGGGTGAGGGGACATTCCCTGCATGCTTGTCCACTCGTTCCTTTTCAGTCTGTTCCTCTTGTGATTTTACTTTTGGGGCGGCTGATGTCTTGAAAATATATCCGGATGCACCGTTTTTTGTACAATGATTTTTTTACCTTTGCGAGAGATTAAAATCAGGAAAAGAATGATAGCACCACTTGTGATTTTAGCTGCAACGATGGGAAACCGTTATGGCGGTCTGAAGTACCTTGACGGTATCGGGCCACATGGTGAAACTATCCTTGATTATTCGGTTTATGATGCCATTCAAGCAGGGTTTAAACGCATCATTTTTGTAATAAACCCCTCTTTTGAAAAAGCCTTTAAGGAAACTATTTCTTCCAAATACAAGTCTGTGGTAGATGTTGACTACGTCTACCAGGATGTGACCGATGTCCCGGAGGCCTGGAGGAATCCGAAGCGGACTGCATTGTGGGGCTCTGCACATGCGTTGTTACGCGGACGCAGCCTGCTGGAGGGCGGTCCGTTTGCTGTAATCAATGCGGTGAACTTCTATCAACGGGAGAGCTTCGAACTGCTTTATCATGGTCTGCAGCCGTTGGAAAGTGCCTCCTATGACGCATTCTTTGTCGGTTACAAACTGGCAAATGTCTTGCCGGAATCGGGAGGAGCCAACCGGGGAATCTGTCAGCTCGACGATGACGGATATCTGTTGCATGTGGACGAACTGGCCGGTGTGGAGCGGGTCGGAGGACATCCCATGTACAAGGATGCCGGAAACGTGTGGGTCAATCTGGATGAGCAGGCATGTGTGTCCATGAACATGTGGGGATTTACACCACGTGTCTTTGATGCGTTGGACCGGGGCTTCGACCGGTTTGTCAGGCAGCATGGCACGGACACGAAACAGGCTTACATCTTGCCGGAGTTCGTGAATGAGTGGATTGATGAGGGGGCTCGGGTCCGCCACTTGCCGACTGCCGCACGATGGATGGCGCTGGTCTCACCGGATGATAAGAGCCAGACCTTGTTACGTATGAATGAGATGATTCGTAAAGGGGTATATCCTTTGCGGTTGTTTGCAGAAGAACAGCATGAAATGTGACACAACTAAATATGAAATTAGTATGAAAGGAAAAATTTTGGTGACCGGAGGAACCGGTTATATTGGTTCGCATACGGTCGTAGAGCTTCAAAATAGCGGTTATGAAGTGGTTATTGTGGACAACTTGTCCAACTCGCGTGCCGATGTTGTGGACAATATAGAGCAGATTACCGGTGTTCGACCGGCATTTGAACAGGTGGACTGCCTGGATTATGCTGCACTGGAAGAGGTATTCCGCAAGCATGAAGGCATTTGTGCCATCATTCACTTTGCAGCCAGCAAGGCGGTCGGGGAGTCGGTTCAGAAGCCTTTGTTGTATTACCGGAACAATCTGGTATCGCTCATCAATTTGCTGGAGCTGATGCCCAACTATGCGGTAAAAGGCATTGTCTTCTCTTCTTCGTGCACCGTTTACGGACAGCCGGACGTGTTGCCGGTCACCGAAGATGCTCCTATCAAGAAAGCGGAATCGCCATACGGCAATACCAAGCAAATCAATGAAGAGATTATTCAAGACACGGTGAAGTCCGGTTCTCCGATTCGTGCCATTTTGTTGCGTTACTTCAATCCGATTGGTGCGCATCCCAGCGGACTTATCGGTGAGCTGCCGAACGGGGTGCCCATGAACCTGATTCCTTTCCTGACTCAGACTGCCATCGGAATCCGCGAAAAGCTGAGCGTCTTTGGAGATGATTACCATACTCCGGACGGTTCCTGCATCCGCGATTATATCAATGTGGTTGACCTGGCGAAAGCACACGTCCATGCCATTGCCCGTATGCTGGAAGACAAGCAGGACGAGAAGGTTGAAGTCTTCAATATCGGTACCGGACGCGGATTGTCCGTGCTGGAGTTGATTCATGCTTTCGAGACAGCTACTGGCGTAAAGCTGAACTATCAGATTACAGGACGCCGTGCGGGCGATATCGAGCAGGTTTGGGCAAATCCGGAGAAAGCAAACAAGGTGTTGGGATGGAAAGCTGAAACCAGCATCGAAGATACGCTTCGCTCTGCCTGGAACTGGCAGTTGAAACTGCGTGAAAGAGGTATTCAATAAGAGATATGATTTGAACAGGATATCGGAGAGGTTGCTTGCAAAGGAAGGGCAACCTCTTTTTACTGTCCGTTTGCGAACTACAAACTAAACTATCGGTTTATGAAAAAAGGACTTTACGCGTTGTCCTTCGGGACCTTCGGCTTAGGCATTGCTGAATACATCATGATGAGTATCTTGCCCGATGTGGCAGCAGACTTCGGTGTCTCATTGCCTGAGACCGGGCATCTGATTTCCGCCTATGCGTTAGGAGTCTGTGTCGGAGCACCCTTACTGGTAATTGTAACCCGGAATTGGCCGCTGAAAACCATTCTGTATGCCTTGATGACATTATTCATTGTGGGTAATCTGGTGACCACGCTCTCACCGAATTATTGGTTGACGCTTTGCGCCCGTTTTGTTTCCGGAATGCCTCATGGGGCTTATTTCGGAACCGGCGTTATCATAGCCAATCATCTGGCAGAGAAAGGTAAAAGTACGTCGGCTGTTGCCACCATGGTCATGGGCATGACAGTAGCCAATCTGATGGGAGTGCCCTTGGGCAACCTTCTCGGGCATTATCTGTCGTGGCGAGTCGTGTTTGCTTTTGCCACCGTATGGGGATTGGTCACGGTATGGTTCATCTGTCGGTGGATACCGGTCTTGCCGGCCATGCCGAAGACGAATATGAAAGGTCAGTTCCGCTTTCTGAAAAAGCCGCAACCCTGGCTGCTGGCTGCAGCGACTGTATTGGGAAACGGGGGCATCTTCTGTTGGTATAGTTACATCAATCCCTTGATGACCGATGTGTCGGGGTATCCAGTGGGAGTTATGCCGATTCTGATGTTGTTGGCAGGTGGAAGCATGTGTGTGGGTAATTACCTGGGAGGCGTCCTTTCCGACCGGTTTACTCCGGCACGTGTCTCCATGCTTACTCAGTTGGTTGCCTGCCTGTCATTGCTGTCCATCTTCTTGATGGCTTCGTATGCCTGGTTGTCTTTGCTGTTGATGTGTATTACGACCGGTTGTCTGTTTGCGCTTTCATCTCCTCAGCAACTGTTGCTTTTGCGTCATTCGCCGGGTGGAGAACTGATGGGCGGCGCCATGGTCCAGCTGGCTTTTAACCTGGGCAATGCATTGGGAGCCTTCTTCGGCGGATTACCGATTGATGCCGGATGGGGCGTCCGCTATTCTGCATTGATAGGCTCTTTATTCGCCTTGGTCGGCACTCTGGTGTTTGTCGTCTTTATCCGTCGGTATGAACGGAATGAATAGGCCGGCTTTATTGCGCTGACAGGTGCCGGTTCGTTTGGATACAAGTACGGCTTAGATGGACCTAAGTATAATACTTTGATACCCTAAGTATAATACTTAGGCAGGCTAAGTATTATACTTAGGTCCGTCTGTCCGCCACTTCAGTGAAGCACGAAGGCTACATGTATGAGGTCTGCGTGCTTTACTTGTTTATGCTAAGGCTGGTGCCAGATACTTTGCCATGATGTATCCACCGCCCAACAGCCAGATGTAAATGACGAAAGCCAGGATGAACGGTTTGGCTCCCGCCTGTTTGAACTTGTCGAAGCTTGTTTCGGCACCCAGTGCTGTCATTGCCATGGTGAGCAAGAAGTTGTCCAGTGTCGTAATGGCTTTCAGTCCGCTGTGCAGTGCCTCCGTCGGGATGAAACTGCATGCCTGAAGTAATGAGTTGAGACCGATGACGAGGATAAATCCAAAGGCAAACCAGGGAATGGTGATTTTGCTTTTCCCGTCCTTTGAGACATCCGTATGGCGGTGATGCCGTACCCGGGCGATGATATAACTCATAATGAGCAGCACGGGAGCCAGCATCATCACACGGATCATTTTGGTAATGGTAGCCTGGTCGGCAAGATGGAGTGCACCGGTGGCATCCATGGCATTCCCGGCACCTACGACATGCGCTACTTCGTGCAGGGTCGAACCGGTATAGATGGCCATGCTCTGAGGATCAAGGTCAACGATGCCGGTACGATACATGATAGGGTAGAGGAACATGGAGATGGTGCCGAAGATGACCACCGTGGAGACGGCGATGGCTGTTTTATAAGGCGCACATTTGACTACCGGTTCAGCACCCAGAACTGCTGCTGCGCCACAAATGGCACTACCGGTGGAAGTCATCAGGGCGGTTTTTTCGTCCATCTTCAGGATGCGTCCGACAATCATTCCCAGTGCAAGAGTAATGAAAATGACAATGGCATCGATGACAACTGCGGGCAATCCGATTTCCATGACTTGTTGGAAGGTTAGTCGGAAACCGTAGAGCACGATACCCGTGCGTAGAATCTGTTTGGTACACAGTTTAATACCCGGTACCCAGGTTTCGGGCAGTTGGTTCCGAAGGCTGTTGGCATAAAGCATACCCAGGATGATTCCCACAATGAGTGGACTGAATGACAATTGTTGGACGAAGGGGATTTCGGCGATGTAGAAAGCCGAGCAGGAGAAAAGTACAATCAGCAATACACCGTGCAGGGTGCTGGCTCGTTTTTCTGAAAACATAGTGGTTGTCAGTTTATGAATTAGTATTTTTTTGTTTTACGTCGGCAAAGGTACAGTTTATGCCAAGGCCGTCCAATTGTCTTTTTATTATAGGATATAACTAAATCTTATAAAGCAAGTTCTGAAAGGTTTAATAGCTTCTAGTTAAATAATGTTTAAATGTGAAAGTTGCAGGGGGCAATGCTTGTGCGGATGAGTTTTTCCCCTTACATTTGCAATGTGTTTTTCATAGTATTAGATTTAAGGTTAAGTAAAGGTTGGGTCAAAGCGTTGACCCTTTTTTTATGTCCTTTCGTTTCTGCTGCATAGTCAGTCACCTTTCTCTATTCATTCTGTTTGGCATGTCAGCCTTTAATTTATTGTGCGATGATTTGAAAAGAGTCTTTCAAGGATGCTTTGGCTCAATCTGCCAAAGGCAAATGGCAAGCATTTTGTAGGCATTTAAAGAGACGTTTGCCGGCGGTTTGATGACAGGAAGCAATTTCGGCAATTTTTTTTACAATTGTTAAGAGATAGGATTGGTAAATCGTTTTTAATAAAAGCTTGGCGAAACAGCCCTGTTATTAGAACCGGTTACATCTGTAAACCTATCAAAAAAACATTAAATTTGCCGGTACTCTCCGTAATTTATAGATTTTTTGTATCATTCTTCGTTAAGAATACGTACTTTTGCGACATAAAGTTTTAATCAATTAAATAGATCTACAGGATGAGAAAAACAACTTTTCTGAGCCTATTGCTCTTCTTTGTTTGTGCTGTGACTGCGATGGCACAAATGCAAGATCCGGTTCACTTTAAATCGGAACTTAAACAAATCTCCGGTACGGAGGCTGAGATCGTATTCACGGCAACCATTGATGATGGGTGGCATGTGTACTCTACCGACCTTCCTGATGGAGGTCCGATTTCAGCGACATTTAATGTGGATAAAATTGAAGGAGCGGAATTGGTTGGCAAGTTGACTCCGGTCGGCAAGGAGGAAAACAAGTTTGACCAGATGTTCCAGATGCAGGTTCGTTTCTTCGAGCATAATGCCAAGTTTGTGCAAAAGTTGAAGATTACGGGTGCCACATTCTCCATTGAAGGCTATATGCAATATGGTGCCTGCAACGACCAGAACTGCTTGCCGCCGACGGATGTAAACTTTTCATTCAAAGGCAAAGGGGATGCAAAGGCAGCAGCGGCAACTCCCGCACCATCAAAAAAAGATGAAGCTGTAGCAACGGAAACTTCTGAAGCTCAAGAAGCCGATACACTTGCCGCAGATGCTACAGCTGCCAATGATTCAGTAGCGGCAGGTGCTCATGCAGCAGTATCAGGAGATTCCGACCTGTGGACTCCGGTTATCAAGGAACTGAATGTATTCGATAATCATACCGAGTCTTCAAACAATTCCTGGCTGTATATTTTCTTTGCCGGATTCGTCGGTGGTCTGATTGCCTTGTTTACTCCGTGTGTGTGGCCCATTATCCCGATGACGGTCAGCTTCTTCCTGAAGCGTACCAGTGATAAGAAGAAGGGTATCCGCGATGCATGGACCTATGGCGCATCCATTGTTGTGATCTATGTAGCCTTGGGTTTGGCTATCACGCTGATATTTGGAGCAAGTGCACTGAACTCACTCTCGACAAATGCAATCTTCAACATCTTCTTCTTCCTGATGTTGGTTGTGTTTGCTGCCTCTTTCTTTGGTGCTTTTGAAATCACTTTGCCTTCTTCCTGGAGTACGGCAGTTGACAGTAAGGCCGAAAAGGCCGGTGGCTTGTTGAGCATCTTCCTGATGGCATTCACTCTGTCACTGGTGTCGTTCTCCTGTACAGGTCCTATCATCGGTTTCCTTTTGGTAGAAGTTTCGACGACAGGCAGCATCGTGGCTCCTGCCATTGGAATGTTGGGCTTTGCCATTGCTCTGGCTCTTCCGTTCACCTTGTTTGCCATGTTCCCGTCTTGGCTGAAATCCATGCCTAAGTCAGGTGGATGGATGAATGTCATCAAGGTCGTATTGGGTTTCCTGGAATTGGCTTTTGCCCTGAAGTTCCTTTCTGTTGCCGATATGGCATACGGTTGGCGTTTGCTTGATCGTGAAACCTTCCTGGCTTTGTGGATTGCTATTTTTGGTCTGTTGGGCATTTATCTGTTGGGCGGCATCAAGTTTCCGCATGACGACGATGAACGTAAAGTCAGCGTTCCGCGCTTCTTCTTGGGACTGATTTCGTTGGCCTTCACTATCTATATGGTCCCCGGTCTGTTCGGTGCGCCGTTGAAAGCCATCAGTGCTTTTGCTCCTCCCAGCAGTACACAGGATTTCAATCTTTACAAGGAAGACGAGGTACATGCCAAATTTACCGATTATGATGAAGGTATGGCTTATGCAAAGCAGGTAGGCAAGCCTGTCATGGTGGATTTCACCGGATGGGGATGCGTCAACTGCCGCGAGATGGAATCCAAAGTTTGGATTGACCCGAAGGTTCGTGAACTTCTGACTGAAGATTATGTGCTGATTTCTCTCTATGTCGACGAAAAGGAAAAGTTGCCTGAAAGAATCACGGTAGAAGAAAATGGTCAGACACGTATTCTGCGTACGGTAGGTGACAAGTGGAGCTACTTGCAACGTGTGAAGTTTGGTGCGAATGCACAGCCTTTCTATGTGCTGTTGGACAATGAAGGGAAGCCGTTGAACGGTTCTTACTCTCACGATGAGGATGTTGACAAGTATGTGAAGTTCTTGCAGACTGGTTTGGAAAACTACAAGAAAAACAAATGATCTGAATAAGTTTCTTTACCTTACTTAAATACTACCATGTTAGATTCAACAGAAAGAAAACAGATTATAGCTCTGATGCAGCGCGAGGTGGTTCCCGCTATCGGCTGCACGGAGCCTGTAGCAGTAGCCTTGTGTGTTGCTAAGGCTACTGAGACGCTGGGCTGTTTGCCGGAACATATTACTTTATATTTAAGTGCCAATATTCTGAAGAATGCGATGGGGGTAGGCATCCCCGGTACCGGAATGATTGGTCTGCCTATTGCAACAGCCTTGGGTGCATTGGTTGGTAAGTCGGATTACCAGCTTGAGGTGTTGAAGGACTCCAACCCAGGTGTCGTTGAAAAAGGAAAGCAATACATTGCAGAGAAACGCATCACCATCCTGTTGAAGGAGAATATCACAGAGAAGCTTTATATTGAGGCAATTTGTGAAGCTGCCGGTCATACGGCAAAAGCTATCATTGCCGGTGGCCACACGAATTTCGTCTATGTGGCGAAGGATGATACGGTCTTGCTGGATAAGCAGTCTGCAACTCAGACGGAAGGTGAGGCGAAGGATGTGCAGCTCTCTTTCAAAAAGGTCTACGAGTTTGCGACGACGACTCCGTTGGAAGAACTGGAGTTTATTCTGGAGGCAAAACGCTTGAACATGGCAGCTGCGGAATTCTCTTTGAAAGGTGATTACGGTCATGGCATTGGACGTATGATGTGTAGCAAGCAAGAGAATGAGATTATGGGCGACAGCGTTTATTCCCGCATTTTGTCCTATACTTCGGCTGCTTGTGATGCTCGTATGGGAGGTGCCATGATTCCGGTGATGAGCAACTCCGGTAGTGGCAATCAGGGAATTACTGCAACATTGCCGGTTGTGGTATTTGCTCAGGAGAACCATAAAAGCCATGAGGAGCTTGTACGTGCTTTGGCACTCAGTCACTTGACTGTTATTTATATCAAGCAAAGCCTGGGTCGTTTGTCTGCTTTGTGTGGCTGTGTAGTCGCAGCGACAGGGTCTGCTTGTGGTATTACCTATCTGATGGGAGGTACTTACCAACAAGCCGTTTATGCGGTGAAGAACATGGTGGCCAACCTGACCGGTATGTTGTGCGATGGAGCCAAGCCCAGTTGTGCCATGAAGCTGTCAACGGGAGTTTCTACGGCAGTCTTGTCAGCCATGATGGCGATGCAACAGCGTTATGTGACATCTGTGGAAGGTATCATTGATGACGATGTGGACAAATGCATTCGCAACATGACACGCATTGGTTCAGTTGGCATGAATGAGACTGATCGTGTCGTACTGGACATCATGACGCACAAAGGTTGTTGATGGACCATTACCTGCATAATAACGATAAAAGGGGATACATCGCCGAATGTATCCCCTTTTATCGTTATGCAGATCAAACTAGTTCAGATGCCTTAGTCTGCGGCATTCTGATAGAGGAAGCGTTTGATACTCCGTTTAGGAGTCTTTTCAAATTCTTCATGGAATATTTTGATGCGTGATACCTGGCAGTAACCCGGGATTAGCGTGTTGAGTGTGGTACGATTTTCTTCCATTACCCGGGCGATATCTTCTTCACTGACGATACCTTGTGCAGCTGCTTCTTCAAAATCCGGATAAATCAGTGCGACCAGTTTGTCATCCTTTTGTATGACAATGGATTCGGTAACATAAGGCAGGTTGTTCAGTTTCTCTTCTATTTCTTCAGGATAGATGTTTTGTCCGGAAGGTCCTAGAAGCATGTTCTTGCTGCGTCCCTTGATGAAGACATTTCCTTCTTCATCAATGATGCCCAGGTCTCCGGTATGCAACCATCCGTCCGGTTCAAGGACTTCGCGTGTAGCCTCTTCGTTCTTATAGTATCCCAGCATGACGTTCATGCCCCGGCAGAGAATTTCTCCTACGACATGATGGGGGTCAGGGCTGTCAATCTTCACTTCCATACGGGGAGCAGCCTTTCCACAGGAGCCTGGCACAAACCGTTTCCAGTCCTCATAGCAGATGATGGGGGCACACTCGGTCATGCCATATCCTACGGTATAGGGGAAATTGATCATCTTCAAGAAATGTTCAACGTCCTGGTTGAATGCTGCTCCACCGATGATGACTTCATAGAACTTACCGCCAAAAGCCTGTATCACCTGCTCACGAACAGTGTTCTTGATTTTATCATTGATGATGGGGACTCTCAGGAGTATCTGCATGGCAGGTGTCTGGAGTCTGGGGAGTACCTTCTTCTTGATAATCTTTTCAATAATGAGGGGAACGGAAATAACAATGCTGGGTTTGATTTCCTCAAAGGCTTCAAAAATGATTTTTGGACTGGGGACCCGGTTGAGGTAGTAAATGTGGCAACCGACGCAGAATTCATAGATAAATTCAAATGCCAACCCATACATGTGGGCCATGGGAAGCATGGAGACTAGCCGGTCATTCCGTTTCAACGTCAGCACTTCATAGGCAAACTGGGTATTGGACCATAAGGCACGATAGGGAATCATGACACCTTTTGAGAGGCTGGTAGTCCCGGAAGTGTAGTTGATCATGGCAAGTTGCTCGGGCTCATCGAGATCATAGTGAACATGTTCAATGCGGAAATTCTTAGGGAACTTCTTGCCGAACATTTCGTTTAAGTGCTCTCGTGCATACGTCAGCTGTTCAGAACGTGAGACAAGCAGAGAATAGTCGTTGAGCATGATGATACCCTCCAGCGATGGCATTTCCTTTTCATCCAGCTCAGGCCAGACCATATCGCCCACCAGGAGCAGACGGGCATCGGAATGATTGACAATATAATGTATGTTTTCTGCTTTGAATTCATGCAGTACGGGCACTGCTACTGCTCCATAGGTCAGGGTCGCGAGAAATGCAGCTCCCCATTGGGCACTGTTGCGTCCGCAAATAGCAATGCGGTCACCCTTTTTCACTCCACTTTCTTCGAAGATGATGTGTAGTTTCTCGATTTTGCGTGCTACATCTTTATATTGCAAGGTGGCACCTTTGTAGTCAGTCAGGGCATCTTGATCCCAATATTCCTTAATAGCACGTTCGATGAGGGCTATAAAACTTTGGTTCATAATTTGCACATTTAATAGTTGTATGTGCAAATGTATAACAATAAACGCGCATTGGCAACAATATTGAGGAAAACTTAATGGCTGACGGGTTGGCGGGCAAACTGGCGTAAACCCGTTTGTTTGTCAATTAAATATACAATCTTTCTCCAAAAATCTTGCTTCCTACGCGTACGAGTGTCGCGCCTTCCTGGATGGCCAGGGGATAGTCGTGACTCATTCCCATGGATAGTTCACGGAAAGTGGACGAATCGCTGAAGAAGTGTTCGCGGGTTTGCAGGAAGTACTCATGCAGCGAATGGAATTCTTGTCTTACTTGCTGCATGTCGTCTGTATTGCTGGCCATCCCCATCAGCCCGCATAGCGAGACATGTGTGAGGCTTTTCCATTCGCCGGATGCCAACATTGCGGTACATTCATCGAAGCTGAATCCAAATTTTGTTTCTTCCTGTGCAATATGCAGTTGCAGAAGGCAAGGAATAGTCCGTCCGCATTTTGCAGCCTGTTTGTTGATTTCAGCAAGCAGTTTGTAGGAGTCTACACCGTGTATCATGGCTACATAGGGAGCCATATACTTGATTTTATTGGTCTGGAGATGTCCGATGAAGTGCCATTCGATATCTTTGGGTAGCGCTGCTTGCTTCTCTGTCATCTCTTGTACCTTGCTTTCACCGAAAATGCGTTGTCCGGCTTCATAAGCCTGCATGATGGCTTCATTGGGATGGAACTTGGAAACAGCAACCAAGCGTACACCGGAAGGCAGGTCATTCAAGACCTCTTTGAGATTTCTCTGAATACTACACATGATGATAAAATTACACAAGTTATAGATGAAAAAGATTGAATCTATCGGGCGTGGAGTTTGCACTTTCCGTCAGTAGGCATTCAACACAGAGACACCAAGGACAGATAAGCTTTCCATTTTGGAATCGGGGTGAAAAGGGTACTCTGTCACTTTGTGTCTCTGCGGTGAATGTATTTGTCAGCATTTCATATGCTGCCTATCGTTTGTCAGCATCGGGGAACTCCGGCTTGACATCGGGTTCGGCTGAATAGGGGTAAACGTCCATAATGGCAGTCTCGGCAATGGAGGCGATGGTATAGTCTGCCATGGTGCCTTTCATGCCTTCGTCGAGCTTCTTGACGGCATCGCGCAAATCGGCTGCTTGTACCAGTATCTGTGTCGCCGTTTTCTTTTCAGCGCCGCTTTTCTCATCCAGTGTGATGAAGTAAAGTTTGCACTTGAACCAGCGGTCGGCAGCCTCTTCATCAGATGGGAATAACTCGCTATAGTTTGCGCGTTTGATATCTGATACTGTAAATTCTCCGCTGATGAAAGGGGTCATTTCCTCTATGATGCGTGCTTCTGCTTCTGTGAAGCTGAGTGCATCCACCAGATAAGGTTCGGTTACTTTTTTGTTCATCCCGTTTTCTAAAGTCTTTTCGTAGCGTATTTTGCATTCAAACCAATTATGCGTTGCCATTATTGTATTGTTTTATGTTATTTAGGTTAGTATATAGTAAGGTATCTATTCAGTCGAGCTGATTGCTTGTGTTCCGATTATTTCACAGGTATCTTGTCGATGCGTTTCTGGTGGCGTCCGCCTTCAAATTCGGTGTGGAAGAATTCTTCCATGATGGCAGCGGCCGTTTGTGTATCAATGAAGCGCCCCGGCATGACCAGTACATTGGCGTTGTTATGCTGGCGGCAGAGATGAGCTATTTCCGGAATCCAGCATAATCCGGCGCGGATGCCTTGATGCTTGTTGAGTGTCATGTTGATGCCTTCACCACTTCCGCAGATGGCTATGCCCGGATAACATTCTCCGGACTCGATGCCCTGTGCCAAGGCGTGTCCGAAGTCGGGATAATCACAACTGTCAGTCGTATAGGTTCCATAATCTTTGTAGGGCATATGGTGTTCGTCCAACCATTGCTTGACGTATTGTTTCAGTTCAAAGCCTGCATGATCGGAGGCTAATCCTATGATTTTTGTATCCATTGTCGTTGTTTGTTTTGAAAATTCACGCAAATTTCGGAATTAATCTTTGTTTGGGCAAATAATGAAATGCAAATGTCGGTATGCATCGTTGTGAAATGAAAGAAGGAGTTCAAATGGGACTGTTGGGTCTCAGTCCGATTCTTACTCCTTCTTTAGTCATGTATTGGAACGATGCTTATTCAAGGACGTCTCCTGTCAGGTATGATAGCGGGGCGCCCTGAATGCATGTCAAAGCATTGCTTTCACTTGGTTGTATACATTTTCGGCAGTGAAGCCTAGTTTCTCGTCAAGAACCTTATACGGGGCGGAGAAACCGAACGACTCCAATCCGAACACTTTACCGTTGGCACCTACCAGACCTTCCAGGTTCACAGGGAGGCCGGCTGTCAGACCGAATATCTTGGCACCCTTCGGCAATACAGCATCCTGATATTCCTTGCTTTGGCTACGGAACAATCCTTCAGACGGAACGGAAACGACACGTACCTTTACACCGTCCTTGCGGAGCAACTCAGTACCTGCAAGAAGAGTGGATACCTCAGAACCGGAAGCAACCAGAATGACATCCGGATTCTCATCCGAACCGGCAACGATATAGGCACCCTTACCAGCCTGGTTGTAGTCATTGCCCTCCGGCAGGTTCTTGATATCCTGACGAGAGAAGATGAGAGCTGTCGGAGTGGACATGTTCTCCATGGCCAGACGCCATGCGACGGTTGTCTCTTCTGCATCTGCGGGGCGGAGTACCAGCATGGAGTTATGACCCTTATGGTTCTTCAGTTTTTCCATCAGACGGATTTGTGCTTCCTGTTCTACAGGTTCATGAGTAGGTCCATCTTCACCTACACGGAAGGCATCGTGGGTCCAGATGAATTTAACCGGAAGCTCCATCAAGGCAGCCATACGTACTGCAGGTTTCATATAGTCGGAGAATACGAAGAAGGTAGCACATGCCGGAATCACACCTCCGTGGAGAGCCATACCGAGGCAGCAGCATGCCATAGTCAGCTCGGATACACCGGCTTGCAGGAATGCTCCGCTGAAATCGCCCTTCGTGAAAGCGTGTGTTTTCTTCAGGAAACCATCCGTCTTGTCTGAGTTGGAGAGGTCAGCAGAAGATACAATCATGTTTTCTACCTGAGTGGCGAGTGCGCCCAATACGGTTGCCGATGCACCACGGGTTGCTGAATTGGGCTTTTGTTGGATTCCTGACCAGTCAACTGCGGGAACAGCGTTGCTGAACCATTTCTCCATTTTGGCAGCCTGTTCCGGATTGGCTTTGGCCCATGCAGCTTTGGCGGCATAGCGTTCAGCAACGATGCCTTTTAACTCTTCAGCACGTTTGGCATAGAGCTCGGCTACTTCCGGGAAGATGTGGAACGGGTCTTCGGGATTTCCACCCAGGTTCTTGATGGTATTGATGTAGGCATCTCCGCCAAGGGGAGCACCGTGGGTCGCGCAGTTTGCTTCGTAGCTGGAGTTGTCAGCCTTACGGGCACCTTTACCCATGATGGTCTTTCCGATGATGATGGTCGGACGTTCCGTCTCTGCCTTTGCCTCACGCAGGGCCTGACGAATCTGTTCTACGTCGTTACCATTGATTTCAATAACCTTCCAGTTCCATGCAGCATACTTTTGAGCCACGTTCTCGCTGGTTACAGAGCTACAGGGAGTCGAAAGCTGGATATCGTTGGAATCATAGAACATGATGAGGTTGTCCAGACCGAGGTGACCGGCAAGACGGCCTGCACCTTGCGAGATTTCCTCTTGTACTCCACCGTCAGAGATATAAGCGTAGATGGTCTGATTCATGACCTCACCAAAGCGAGCTTTCAGGAATTTGGCAGCGATGGCAGCACCTACGGCAAAGGTATGTCCTTGTCCGAGAGGACCAGAGGTATTCTCGATGCCACGCATGACATCCACTTCCGGATGGCCGGGAGTCGGGCTGCCCCATTGACGGAATTGTGCCAACTCGTCCATGGTAAATTTGCCGGTAAGTGAAAGTACGGAATAGAGCATCGGAGACATGTGGCCCGGGTCGAGGAAGAAGCGGTCACGTCCTTCCCAACGGGGATTTTCAGGATCATAGACCAAGAACTCCGAGAACAATACGTTCACGAAGTCGGCACCACCCATGGCACCTCCGGGGTGTCCTGATTTAGCTTTTTCTACCATAGAAGCAGCCAGAATACGGATGTTGTCGGCTGCGCGGTTCATCAATTTTACGTCGTTCATAAGAATAATATTTTGTTTCAATTAGTCATCGTTTGCATTTTGTGGCTGTCTCTTCAATGGGAAGTCCTGCTTTGTAGTTCTCAATGTAAGCATTGAATCCGGCAACATCTTCAGCCGTGGGTGCTATCTCAACACCTGCATTACCGGCAAACACTTTTTCTTCCAGGAAATCAGCCAAGGTCTGTCCGGCTGTATTGTTTACCAGGAATGAGGCGAGCAGAGCGATACCCCATGCACCTCCTTCTCCTGCAGTTTCCATCACGGAGATCGGTGAATCGATGGCTGCTGCCAGCACGCGCTGACCCACGCCTTTGGTCTTGAACAGACCTCCATGTCCCGTGATGCGGTCGACTTTGACTTTCTCTTGTTTGAAGAGGATATCGTTGCCAATCTTCAGCACACCGACTGATGCATAAAGGTGGGCACGCATGAAATTGGCAAGGTTGAACTTATCATTGGCGGAGCGCACAAAGAGGGGACGACCTTCCGCCAGTCCGGTGACGGGTTCACCTGAAATGTAATTATAGGACAAGAGTCCGCCACAATCGGCATCACCTTGGAGGGCATGGTTGTAGAGCTTGCCGAAAATCTCGTTCATGTCTACGGGGATACCCAGTAACTCCTGATACTCTTTGAAGAGATTGACCCATGCATTAAGGTCGGAGGTACAGTTGTTGCAGTGAACCATGGCCACGAGACTGCCGTCAGGAGTGGTTACCATATCAATCATCTCGTAGGGCTTTGACAGGTCTTTCTCCAGGACAATCATGGAGAAGGAGGAAGTTCCGGCAGACACGTTGCCTGTGCGTTGTTTGACTGCATTGGTCGCTACCATGCCTGTGCCGGCATCTCCTTCAGGCGGGCAGACCGGAATGCCTGCTTTCAGATGACCGGAAACATCCAGTCGTCGTGCACCTTCGGCAGTCAGTTTGCCGGCATCTTCGCCCGCCAGTAATACTTTAGGCAGTATGTCCTGCACTTGCCAGCCGAATCCTTTGGGGGCAATAAGTTGATTGAACTTCTCAATCATCGGTACCGAATAGTTCTTTGTCTTCGGGTCGATGGGAAGCATGCCGGAAGCATCACCAATGCCCAATACTTTCTCTCCGGTCAGTTGCCAATGCACATAGCCGGCAAGTGTAGTCAGGAAATGGATGTTACGGACGTGAGGCTCGTTGTTCAGGATTGCCTGATAGAGGTGAGAGATGCTCCAGCGGAGCGGAATATTGTATACGAACAGTTCAGATAAGGCTGCGGCAGCTTCTCCGGTGTTGGTATTTCTCCAGGTGCGGAATTCTGCAAGCAGGTTCCCTTCTTTGTCGAAAGGCATGTAACCGTGCATCATGGCGCTGACGCCTAAGGCAGCCAAAGTCTCTATTTCAATGCCATATTGTTCCTTGACATTTGCGCGGAGGTCGGCATAGCAATCTTGCAGACCGTTCCAGATAGCGTCCAGACTGTAGGTCCACAGACCATCGACGAGTTGGTTTTCCCAACTATGGCTTCCTTGAGCGATAGGTTTGTTGTCTTGGTCAATCAAAACAGCTTTGATACGTGTTGAGCCCAGTTCGATTCCGAGCATGGCTTTTCCTGTTTCGATGGTTGACTTTGCATCTAGTTTCATACGTAAAACCTGTAATTTAAGGTGCTATAATGAATGGATATGGAAAAAGTAGAATTGGTTTGCGAAGGAACCGGTGTCATCGTGTGTTGCAGATGCCTGTTTGTTCCAGCCGCAAACCAATTCATTATCAATTATCAGCAAAGAGCTTTGTTGAGCATGTAGTAGATTTCGTTCATGCGCAACTCTTTCTTGAAGCTGCTGATGGTGGTGTCTTTGTTGATGTGAACCATTTCAATGCCTGCGATTTCTGCATAGTCTTCCCAATATTCGACTGTCAGGTCATAGGAGAAGCAGGAGTGGTGAGTTCCACCGGCGAGAATCCATGCACCTGCGCCAATCTCGAAGTTTGGCATCGGAATCCAAAGGGCGGAAGCCACGGGGAGCTTAGGCAGCGGTTTTGATTTGATGCACTCTACGTCGTTGACGATCATGCGGAAACGGTTGCCGAGATCAACAATGGTAGCCGTTACACCTTGTCCTTGCTTGGAGGTGAATACCAGACGGGCTGTCTGGCTGTCAATGCCGATTGCCAGACGGTGTACTTCCAGCTTGGGACGATGTTCTGCGATGAGCGGGCAAACTTCGAGCATGTGTGCTTGAAGGATGGAGCTGTTTTCGCCGTCGAAGTTGAGGGTATAGTCTTCCAGGAACGAGCAACCCTTCTCCATGCCCTGACTCATGAACCACACGGTGCGGTAGAGAGCGGCAGACTTCCAGTCACCTTCAGCGCCGAAGCCGTAGCCTTCAGCCATCAGTCGTTGAGAAGCGAGGCCGGGGATTTGGTCAAACAGACCGAGGTCGTCAAAGTTGGTTGTGAATCCTTTGGCACCTTTATCTTTCAGGATACCACGCAGGGCGATTTCAGCCTTGGCTGCGTTCCAGATTTTCGTATATGCTTCGCTCTTGGTGTCTTCCAGTGCAGCATCATGTTCGTAGAGTTTGAAGTAGGTGTCTACGAGTGCCTTCACTTCTTCGTCCGTAGCTTTCTTGTAATATTCCATCAAGTCGTTCACCGGACAATAGTCTACGTGGTAACCCAAGCGTTGTTCGGCTTCCACTTTATCGCCGTCGGTTACGGCTACATTGTTCATCTGGTCGCCAAAGCGGAGGATCAGCATATCCTGAGAATCAGCCCATCCGGCGCAGACACGCATCCAGACAGCAATCTTGTGCAGTGTATTCTCATCCTTCCAATAGCCTACAACCACTTTGCGACGGATACGCATACGGGTGCAGATATGCCCGAACTCGCGGTCGCCGTGAGCAGATTGGTTGAGGTTCATGAAATCCATATCCATGGTATCCCAAGGTATTTCCTTGTTGAACTGGGTATGCAGGTGAAGCAGGGGTTTCTTGAATTGTTGCAAGCCATGAATCCACATCTTTGCCGGAGAGAAAGTATGCATCCAAGTGATGACACCGATACATTTGTCATCATTGTTGGCAGCCTTGAATACGGTCTCCACTTCTTTAGAGGAGTTTACTGTGCCTTTATATACAACTTTGACAGGCAATTTCCCGGAATTGTTCAAGCCTGCAACCATTTCATTGGAATGTGCGTCAACAGCAACAACAGCGTCACCTCCATAAAGGAGCTGTGCTCCGGTGACGAACCATACTTCATAATTTTCGAAAGCCATAGTATTGTATTTTATTGGTTATATTGATTGATAATTCTTTGTTTTCAGTGTTTAAAAGTACGTAGTAATATTTAGATTTTCGAAAAAGTGTCGGGATATTTGCTGTTTATTCATAATTTTTAAAGGATAAGAAGTGTAAAAGTGCCCATTATATGTTGTGCGGCATCTTTCAGTGGACGCGAAGGTCCTTACAGGTGTGGTTCCGTCTGCATCGGAGTTCATATTCTTCTTGTATTTTTCAGTGCGAGTCGGTCCCTGTCATTTTATCAAAATGTCAAATGCAGCTTTCCATTCGGCTGTATTTTATTCCTGAAATCAGGGTGTGATTGGAGCAAATCTTTCCAGGTGATGAGCAGCATGCAGATGGATACTCTGTCAGTTGTTTGAGTGCTCTTTTGTGCTTTTCTATCTTTTTGCCAGTAGTCACGGATAGCTTCCTTTTGGAATTTTGGGAAGGAAACTGCAAAAATCAGATTCCCGAACGGCTAAATTCAGACTTCTCCCGTTGTTTTTACAGGTTTCCTGCCGTGAAACTTCGATTTTCCGGCATCGCTTTTGTATTTCGATGCGACGAATTGCATGTTTCCCGGTGGGATTTTCCCTGTTTCCGCGAGGTATAGTGCTAAGTTTTCTGAAATAAACTCCTCCATTCAAGCCGAATGTTAAATCAGATTAGCAGTTGAATACTCCTGATGCTTAAGTACCTTCAAACGTTTGTTTGCGGAAACCTTCCTTTTGTTTGATTTTGTTAGCCGGACCATCGGTATAGGTTTCCTTTTGATGATTGCCTTTTACCCTGAAGTCGACCGATTGGGGTTGAATGTTTTCGCGGACCCTATACAGAAAAACGCCGTGGCAATTTGGGGAAATTACCACGGCGTCAGGTTGTATCATGAACAGTTGGTCGTTATTTTTTCTTTTGTCCGTAGTAGGCATTCGGACCGTGTTTGCGGCTGAAATGCTTTTCTACCAGCAGCTGGTTCATGGTGAGGTTGGGGTTGACACTGTAGGCGATGCTTGCCATCTTGGCCACTTGTTCCATGACGACTGCATTGTGAACGGCTTCGTGAGCATCTTTTCCCCAGGCAAACGGACCGTGGTTCTTCACCAATACGCCCGGTGTGTGTACGGGGTTCATGCCTTCAAAGCGCTTCACGATGACATTGCCTGTTTCCAGCTCATAGTTGCCTTCCACTTCTTCGCGTGTCATGTCAGCCGTGCAGGGGATTGCCTTATAGAAATAGTCTGCATGTGTCGTGCCGATGTTGGGGATGTCTATGCCGGCTTGTGCCCATGCGGTGGCGTAGGTAGAGTGGGTGTGGACCACTCCGCCAATCTCGGGGAAAGCCTTGTAGAGCACCAGGTGGGTGGGAGTATCCGACGACGGATTGAGGTCGCCTTCAACCACCTTGCCGTCCAAGTCTACAACGACCATGTCGCTGGCTTTCATAATGTCATAGCTTACGCCGCTTGGTTTGATGACGACCAGGCCACTTTCACGGTCAATGCCTGAGACGTTGCCCCAAGTGAATATGACCAAGCCATGCTTCACCAAGTCGAGATTTGCTTGGAATACTTTTTCTTTTAATGCTTCTAACATGGTTATATTGCTTTTATAAAGTTTCTTATAATTTGAATTTAAGAGATTTGGAATAGATGTGGTTGTTGAACCTATACAAACGCGCTCCTCTACGAGAGCTTTTTTTATCAATCAGTTCCGTCTGTTCGATGAAATCCATGTCTGCCACTTTCTTGCGGAAGTTCCGTTTGTCGATGGGACAGTCATAAATCGCTTCATAGAGACTTTGCAACTGAGTCAATGTGAAAAGTTCAGGTAATAGATTAAAGCTTATGGGGGCGGACGATGCTTTCCGTCTCATTTGTTCCCGTGCTTTCTCAATCATTTCTTCATGGTCGAACAGCAGGTGAGGGAGTTCATCGATTCTTGCCCAATATCCGTTGTGTTCTTCTACGCATTTCTTATCGTAATCCTGGATGTTGATAAGTGCATAGTAGGCAACGGAGATAACCCGCTCTTCGGGTTCGCGATGCACAGCGCCGAACGTGCCTACCTGTTCCATGTAGACTTCGTTCAGCCCTGTGTATTCGCGTAATACCCGTTTTGCGGCATTGTCGACGCTTTCATCGTTTTGTACAAATCCACCCATTAAAGACCAAGCTCCAAAGAAGGGCTCCATGTTCCGTTTGAGAAGAAGCAGGCTGAGCCCGTCTTTGTTAAATCCAAAAATGATGCAGTCTACTGCAACGTGAAACTTCGGATGTATATCATAATAGGTGGCCATATTGCAAAATGGGTTTTAGAGGTTGATTACCAAAGTGCAATATAAAGGATAGCCAGAATGATGACCACCAAGGCTGAGCCAATGGTGAAGCTGCGGTCGGAACGGAAGAGTGACAGGTCGATTGCCACGGCTTTGCCGTCCTGAACGGTGTCGAGTGCGTTCGAACGTAGGTAAATCCACAACGACAAGAAGAAGGTTCCCAGGAAGAAGATGGCTTCGAATCCGTAATTCTTCAACAGGGTGATGTCGCTGAAGAAGACGATGCAGCCGATGAGGAAGCAGATGATGGCGAGCACCAGCATTACATTGCCCCAGAAGAGCTGCGTCTTCGTGGTGTGTGCGTCAAGCTGCTCGGCTTTCACGGTCTTGTTGCTCATGTAGGACAGGGTGAAGAAGAGTACCACCAGCACCATGAACACATAGCCCATGCGGAGCAGGAACGGAGTGCCCGGCATCATGAACTTGAAGGCAATACTGAAGACGAACGTACCGATGGCTGTTACAACAGCAGCTACACCGGAGGCACGTTTCCACAGCAAGCCCAGACCGAAGATGACTACGACACCCGGATAAACGAAGCCAGAGTATTCCTGGATAATCTGGAATGCCTGGTCAGCACCACCCATGATGGGATATACAGCCAACAGTGCGATTACAAGTGATGCCAATGAAGTCAGACGACCGACATTGACCAGTTTCTTTTCAGAAGCAGTCTTGTTGATGAACTTCTTGTAGATATCCATCGTGAAGATGGTCGAGGTCGAGTTGAACATGGAGGCCAGTGAGGAGATGACTGCCGCAGCCAATGCCGCAAACGACAGACCTTTGACAACCGTCGGAGTGAAGTTGCGGATGAGGAACGGATAAGCATCGTCGGAACGCTCGATGGCGCCGGCAAGAGTCTGGGTCAGTTCAGGCTGGTAGTTCACGATGTAGAAGGCACAAACGCCCGGGATACATACGATGAAGGGGATCAGAATCTTCAGGAAGGCTGCGAAAATCATACCTTTCTTGGCCTCTGCAAGGCTCTTGGCTGCCAGACCTTTCTGGATGATGTACTGGTTGAAGCCCCAGTAACCCAAGTTGGTCAACCACAATGCACCAACGATGACGGTGATACCCGGAATGTCGAAATAGGGGTCAGAGGGTTGGGTTGCCGTACCTTCGAGCACCGGATACAAGTCGGCATTACGTTCGACAACCAGATTGAAGTGGGTGTCTCCCGGTATGCTTGACAAGTGTCCCATGATGTAGCTCAAGGCATCCAAGGCACCATTCAGTTCGAGTTTGGTAGAGATGACGTCAAGGGCAGCATAGGCAGTTACCAGACCACCGCCGACGAGGAAGGTCACCTGCATCACATCGGTCCAAGCCACGGAAGCCAGACCACCGTAGATGGAGTAAGCACCCGCGATGAGAAAGAGCAGGAGGATGATGACCAGCAATGTCATGTCGACCTGCATGCCCAGCAAGACTGCGGGAGTGGCGGGCAAGCCCAGAATCTGTTTGATGGCCAATGCACCCAACCAAGCCACGGAGGTCAGGTTGATGAATACATAGAGGAAGAGCCAGAAGATGGAGAAAGCCAGACCCACGCCCCAGTTGTAACGTTCACTCAGGAACTGGGGAATGGTGAATATCTTGCGTTTAATCATCACCGGCAACAGGAACTTTGCTACGACAATCAGGGTTGCTGCAGCCATCAACTCGTAGGCTGCCATGGCAATACCTGATTTGAAAGCTGAACCGGACATTCCGATAAATTGTTCGGCAGAGATGTTGGCGGCAATCAAGGAGGCACCCACAGCCCACCATGTCAGTGTGTTTCCCGCCAGAAAGTAGTCGCTGGACGATTTTTCTTCTCCTTTCTTTCCACGGGAGAGGAAAATTCCCAATCCGACGAGGAGGACAATGTAGGCTGCAAATACGAGGTAATCCGCAGTAGCAAAGCCATTGTTTTTTAGAGCTTCTAGTATTTCCATAGTAGATTACTTATGTTTTTTTTAAGTTATTGGTTTTAAGAGTTAGGGAAGTTTACTTTTCTACGCCAAATTTGAAGATGCAATGGCTTTGGTAGGTTTGGCCCGGTTCAAGGATAACGGACGGCCACTGGGGCTTGTTGGGGCTGTCGGGATAGTGTTGGGACTCCAGGCAGAGACCTACACGCTGCTGATAGACGATGCCTTTCTTTCCAGTCACTGTACCGTCAAGGAAGTTGCCGGTATAAACCTGGATACCCGGTTCATCGGTGTAAACTTCCAAGGTAATGCCGGTTGAGGGGCAGACAACGCGTGCAGCTACTTCCTCCATGTTTCCTTTCGTGTTGAGCACATAGTTGTGGTCGATACCCATGCCGAATTTGACTTGTTCGTTGGTCATGTCAATGCCTTCATTGATGGATTTTGCATTTTTGAAGTTCATGCTGTTGTCTTCCAGGGCGAGCATTTCACCGGTAGTCATGAAGGTGCTGTCGACCGGGGTGATGCTGTCTGCATTGACATACAGGATATTGTCGGTGATTGTGTTCTGCGGATTGCCGGACAGGTTGAAATAGGAGTGGTTGGTCATGTTGATAACCGTCTTCTTGTCGGTCGTTGCATCGTATTTGATATCGATGCTGTTATCACCTTTGAGCGTATAGGTTACGTGGGCGGTTACGTTTCCGGGGAAGTTGTTGTCTCCGTCAGGAGATTGCATGGTCAGTTGCAGCGTGCTGTCATTGACCTGTTGTCCGGCGTAGACCTGATATTGCCATCCGGTGGGACCACCGTGGAGGCAGTGTCCGTAGTTGTTCTGCGGCAATTGAATCGTGTCGCCGTCGAGGACCAGCTTGCCCTGATTGATGCGGTTGGCATAACGTCCGATGGCAGCACCGAAGTCGCTGGGGACATTGATGTAGTCGGCAATGCTGTCAAAGCCGAGTACCACGTCCTTCATTTCACCGTTCTTGTCCGGTACCATGATGGATACGATGCGTCCGCCAAAGTTGGTGATGCATACCTCCATGCCGTTGGCGTTGGTCAAGGTGTACAATTGTGTTTGTTTCCCGTTTACTTCAGCCTGGAAGTTTTTCGGATTAAGCCCTGACTGGGTGAGGGCTTCTTGCTGGGGTGTACATGCAAAGGTTGCCATGCATGCGCCCGCAAATAAAAGTTTACTTAAAGTTTTCATCTCGTATAGGATAATTAGTAAATTCTTCTCGAATAAAACGCACAAAATTAAGACGAATGTTCAAGACAACGAAAGAATTTCGTATGTTCTTGAACATTCAAGTGTAAAATCTTCACTTTTGTTATTCGACTCGTCGTGCACCGTCACCTATAATTACATCATAGACCTTGGGAGTACGGTTGAATCTTTGGGTAAAGCTGGCTTTGGCCTCTCGAATGAATGCCTCATAAAGCTCTTCTTTGACGAGGTTGATGGTACAGCCTCCAAAGCCTCCGCCCATGACGCGCGAACCGGTGACACCGTGTTGGCGGGCGCATTCGTTGAGGAAGTCCAGCTCCTCGCAGCTGACTTCATAGAGCTTGCTCATGCCTTCGTGGGTCTCATACATTTTTTGTCCGACTGTCTCATAGTCTCCGCGCTCCAGAGCTTCGCAGACATCAAGCACGCGCTGGATTTCTTCGATGACGTATTCGGCGCGCATGTAGTCTTCCTCGCTGATGTCCGGTCTGGCCTCGTTGAGCATATCCATGTTCGCATCGCGCAGGAATTCCACTTCCGGATGGTGTTTCCGGATGGCAGCGACAGCCGCCTCACAGCTTTGCCGACGTTTGTTATAGGCCGACGATGCCAGCTCATGCTTGACGACCGAGTCGAGCAGGACAAGCTTGTAGCCTTCCGGTTTGAACGGATAATACTGATACTCCAGGCTGCGGCAATCCAGGCGGATCAGATGGTCACGCTTGCCGAATACGGAGGCAAACTGGTCCATGATGCCACACTTCACGCCACAGTAATTGTGCTCAGTGGCTTGGCCCACCTGTGCCAGTGTGAACTTGTCGAGTTTGTTGTCGCCGAACAGGTCATTCAGGGCGTATGCATAGGTGCTTTCCAGAGCTGCCGATGATGACATGCCGGCTCCCAGAGGAACGTCTCCGGCAAAAGCCGTATTGAATCCTTTCACATCGACGCCACGCTTAATCATCTCGCGGCATACGCCAAAGATGTAGCGTGCCCAGCTGGCGCGTGGAGCGTCTTCCTCGTTCAATCCAAACTCCACGTAATCTTTCAAGTCGATGGAGTAGGCGCGTACCTTGTCGGTCCCATTGGGTTTGAGCTCTGCCATCATGCCTTTGTCGATGGCTCCCGGGAATACGAATCCGCCATTGTAGTCGGTATGCTCACCGATGAGGTTGATACGTCCGGGAGAGGTATACAGTGTTCCGGTAGTGCCGTCAAAGTGTTTGATGAAACGGCTTCTTACATGTTCGATATCCATAGTATGTTCAAATTCAGTTGTTAACAAAACAGGTTGATGATGCGGTTTAGGCTTGTACGCCGAATTTGTAAATGGTGGTTTGCCGGTACTGTTCTCCCGGCATCAATACAGCCGTGGGGAAATGTGCCTTGTTGGGAGTGTCGGGGAAGTGTTGGGCTTCGAAGCAGACGGCACTCCGGTCGGGGAAGGTAGCGCCATGTGCACCCTCCATACCATGATTCCAGTTGGCAGTGTAGAACTGGAGTCCCGGTTCGGTGGTGTACACTTCCAGCGTACGTCCGCTTTCCGGTTCGATGCAGCGGGCTGCAAAGCTGAGTTCGCCGGCCTCCTTTTTATTCAATACGTAGCAATGGTCGTATCCGTTCGCCTGTTTCAGCTGGATGAAGTCGTCGTTAATCCGTTCGCCGACGGTATGAGGCGTACGGAAATCCATGGGAGTACCTGCCACCGGTGCCACTTCTCCGGTCGGAATCGAGGTGGCGTCCGTCGGTAAATAGAAGTCGGCATGGATGGTCACCAGGTTGTCATAAACATCCGGTGTCGGATTGCCGATGCCTGAAAGGCTGAAGAACGCATGATTGGTGAGGTTGACCAGTGTCTTTTTGTCAGTGGTGGCACGGTAGTCGATGCGGAGTTCGTTGTCGTCAGTGAGCGTGTAGGTCATTTCCACATTTACATTGCCGGGGAATCCTTCTTCTCCGTCGGCAGACAGATAATGGAAGACGATGTGCGAATTGTCATGTGCCACAACGTCCCATACACGTTTATGGAATCCGGTGGGTCCTCCGTGGAGAGAATTCGGACCATTGTTGATGGCCAGCGTATATTCTTTTCCGTCAAGAACAAACTTTCCGTTGGCAATGCGGTTGCCGTATCGTCCGATGGTCGTGCTGAGGCAATCTACCGGACTGTTGATCAAATGTTCCAGGGAGTCATGCCCTTGGATGACGTTTGCAAAACGACCTTCCTTGTCCGGGGCAAACAGAGACAGGATGGCGGCTCCGTAGTTGGTGACAGCCATTTCCATGCCTCCCTGATTGCTGAGGATGTAAAGGTCGGTGTTTTTCCCGTCGATGGTGGATTGGAAATCTTCGCGCTTCAGGCACGAACGATTTACTGAGGTACTCATAATAAACTTATTTTGTAGGTAATATTAATAGTCGCAAATGTATGTAACTTCTTTTTCTTAAACAAACTTCATTCGGAAAAAGCCCGGTTGCCTTGAAGTACCGTCAGGAGGTCTGCAACAATGAAGCTGCTTCCGCCGACGAAGAGGCAGTCGTTGGCGCCGGCTTCTTCCTGAGCTTGTCTCAATGCCGTTTCCACGCTGTCGTAACAACGTCCGTCCAGTCCGTGGCTGGCAGCTAATGCCTGCAGGTCATGGGCAGGCATGGCACGCTTGACGCTGGCTTGCGTGAAATAGTAGACAGCCTGTCGGGGCAGCAACTCAAGGACACCGTTGATATCCTTGTCATTCACCATGCCGAACACGATGCGCAGAGTGTCACACGGTTGCTGTCTGAGCTGCTCGACAATGTATTGGATTCCTCCCACATTATGCCCGGTGTCGCAGATGAGTGTAGGATGCTCGGCGAGACGTTGCCAGCGTCCCATGAGTCCGGTCAGTTCGCAGACGTGGGCAAATCCCTTTCGCACATCGGATTCCGTGAACCGGATGTCACGTTCATGCAGGACAGGCAAGGCGGTCAGGAGGGTATTGGTGTTCTTCTCCTGGCAGAATCCGCCGAGTTGTCCCTGTAAGTTGGGATAATCGGAAGTCTGGTATAGAAAACCTCCCCCGGCTTGGGGAAGGGCGGACAGCAAGGGATGTATGTCTTCGGCAAAATGGATGGGAGCGTTTTCCTCACGAGCTTTGGCAAGGAAGACCGGACGTGTCTCCGGTGTGGTCTCTCCGATGACAACCGGGATGCCTGGCTTGATGATGCCGGCTTTCTCTGCGGCAATCTTGTCCAGTGTATTGCCCAGGAATTGCATGTGGTCCATGCTGATGTTGGTGATGATGCTGAGCTCGGGGACGATGATGTTGGTGCAGTCCAGGCGACCGCCCAGTCCGACTTCGATGACGGCGATGTCGACCTGTTGTTCGGCAAAGTAGTTGAAGGCCATCGCTGTCGTCAGTTCAAAGAAGGAAGGATGGAGCGGTTCGAAGAAAGAACGTTCCTTCTCGACAAAACGAATGACTTCTTCCTCCGGTATCGGTTTCCCGTTGATGCGGATGCGTTCCCGGAAGTCAATCAAGTGGGGGGAGGTGTAAAGTCCGGTCTTGTAGCCGGCGCTTTGCAGGATGGCTGCCAGTGTGTGGGAGCAGGAACCTTTGCCATTGGTCCCGGCGATATGAATGGTGCGGAACTTCCGGTGCGGATGTCCGAAATGCTCGTCTAGCAGATTGGTATTTTCCAGTCCCTCTTTATAAGCGGCTTTGCCCACTTGCTGGAACATCGGAGCGCTGTCAAAGAGGTAGTTCAATGTCTCTTGGTAGGTCATAATTCAAAACTAATAGATAGTCGCTGACAAAGATACATATTATTTTGATTATGTTTTGCTACTGACAAGAAGGAAATGTGGGGTAGAAGAGGGGTTGGAAGTGACGAATTGTAGCAGTTGACCTGATAGGCTACGGAATGACAATCTGATAGCTGATAACGAAAAAAGGGTGTGCCCTTGTCTGGAACACACCCTTGATTCGGTTTGTGAGTATAAGTCTTAGTCAAAGAAGTTACGGAAGCGGCGGAAAATCTTTTCCTTGATGCTGGAGCTGGGTTTGAAGTTCTCGGAATCCTGCATTTTCTCCAAGGCGTTCTTTTCGTCTTTCGAGAGTGTTTCCGGGATATAGACGCTCACATTGACCAGCAGGTCACCGTTGCCATATCCGTTCACATTGGGCAGACCTTTGCCACGCAGGCGGAGTACTTTTCCCGGTTGGGTTCCCGGCTCGATTTTCACCTTTGCTTTCCCGTCGATGGTCGGTATTTCTACCGTACTGCCGAGGGCAGCCATCGGGATGCTCAGCAACAGGTTGTAGACCAAGTCATTCTCATCGCGGATAAGTTCGGGATGCGGTTCCTCTTCGATTTGAATCAGCAAGTCTCCGGGTATACCGTTGTGACGTCCGGCATTGCCTTTGCCGCTCATGGACAATTGCATGCCTTCGGCTACACCGGCGGGAATCTTTACTTCGACTACTTCTTCGCCATAGACGATGCCTTCGCCGCCGCACTCCTTACATTTGTTCTTGATGATTTTGCCTTCTCCATTACATTGCGGACAGACAGTCTGTGTCTGCATCATGCCGAAGATGCTCTGCTGGGTGCGCAGGATGTGTCCGCTACCCTTACACGTCGGACAGGTCTCTGTCCCGCTGTTGCCCTCGGCACCTGTCCCGTGGCAATGGCTACAGGGCACATATTTCTTCAGCTTGAACTTCTTGGTCGTACCGTTGGCAATGTCTTTCAGCGAGAGCTTTACCTTCACGCGCAGGTCGGAGCCACGGAACTTGCGTTGGGCTTGTGAACTGCCTCCTCCGCCGAATCCGCTGAAGCCTCCGAATCCGCCATGTCCGCCGAAAATGTCACCGAACATGGAGAAGATGTCGTCCATGGACATGCCCTGGCCTCCACCGAATCCACCGCCGAATCCTCCGGCACCGCTCATCCCTTCATGACCGAACTGGTCATAACGGGCGCGCTTGTCAGGATTGCTGAGCACTTCATAGGCTTCGGCAGCTTCTTTGAATTTTTCTTCGGCTTCCTTGTCGCCCGGGTTCTTGTCCGGGTGATATTGGATGGCCTTCTTGCGGTACGCCTTCTTTATTTCATCTGCGCTGGCGCTTTTGTCTACGCCGAGCACTTCATAATAATCTCTTTTTGCCATAGTCAGTTTCTTTTAGATGTTGCATCACCGGTCATTGCGCCACGGCAACCTTTGCATGACGGATGACTTTGTCGTTCAGCTTGTAGCCGGTCTGTACGCAGTCGAGCACCTTGCCTTTCTGATCTTCGCTCGGAGCAGGAATCATGGCGATTGCCTCATGAAAGTCGGTGTTGAAGTCTGCGCCTTCGGTCTCAATCTTGTTCAGTCCTTCTTGCGACAGGATTTTCAGGAATTTGGCGTTAATCAGCTCCATTCCTTCACGCAAAGCCTGTGCATCGTCCGATTTTTGCATGTTGAGGAGGGCACGTTCCATGTCGTCCAGTACGGGCAAGATGGCAGTGATGGTCTTTTCAGCGGCAGTCTTGATGATTTCCGACTTCTCTTTTATGGTACGTTTCCGATAGTTGTCAAATTCAGCGGACAGGCGCAGGTACTTGTCCTGCAGGTCAGTAATGCGTGCTTCTGCCTCGTCCAGACTTTGTTGCAGCTTTTCTTCCGGAGAAAGTTCAGGTGCTGCTTGCTCGGCTTGTTGCTCTGTCTGTTGTGCTTCTGCTGTTTCCTGAGTGTTCACTTTCTCTTGGTCCATGTTTTCGTTTGTTGTTGAATTCATGTCTATATGATTTTATTATTATGCTGAAATAGGGTGGATGGTTGTTCTCAAAGAACACGAATGCTCCCTACAAAATGTTTGCCAACCGGTAAAAACTTCTTATCGAAGTTGCAAAGGTAGATAAATTTGTCGGGGAGGCTGTCAGTTTGACACTGTTTTTTTGTGTACCTTTGCAGCCGGTTAAATGAGCTACTATAATATAATAAGGTATAAAGACTATGATAACAGTTTCAGACTTGGCTATCCAATTTGGTAAAAAGGTATTGTATAACGACGTCAATTTAAAATTCACCAACGGCAACATTTACGGAATCATCGGGGCAAACGGTGCCGGGAAGTCCACGTTTCTGCGTGCCATCTCCGGAGAACTGGAGCCGACGAAAGGTTCGGTGACCCTGGGACCCGGGGAACGGCTCTCCGTCTTGTCGCAGGACCACTTCAAATGGGACCAGTTCACGGTACTCAATACCGTACTGATGGGGCACACCGTGCTGTGGGACATCATGCAGCAACGGGATGCGCTGTATGCCAAGACGGACTTTACGGACGAGGATGGCATGAAAGTCTCGGAGCTGGAAGAGAAGTTTGCCGAGCTGGATGGATGGAATGCCGAGAGCGATGCTGCCGCCTTGCTGAGCGGACTGGGCATCTCGGAGGACAAGCACTACCTGCTGATGAGCGAGCTGAGCGGTAAGGAGAAGGTGCGTGTCATGTTGGCGCAGGCGTTGTTTGGAGAACCGGACAACCTGTTGCTCGACGAGCCGACGAACGACCTGGACATGGACACGGTGACCTGGCTGGAGGAATATCTGGGCAACTTCGAACACACCGTATTGGTGGTCAGCCACGACCGCCACTTCCTCGACTCGGTCTGCACGCATACGGTGGACATCGACTTCGGGAAGGTCAACCTCTTTGCCGGAAACTACAGCTTCTGGTATGAGAGCAGCCAGCTGGCTTTGCGTCAGCAGCAGAACCAGCGTGCCAAGGCGGAAGAGAAGAAGAAGGAACTGGAAGAATTCATCCGCCGTTTCTCTGCCAACGTGGCGAAGAGCAAGCAGACGACCAGCCGCAAGAAGATGCTGGAGAAGCTCAACATTGAAGAAATCCGGCCCTCCTCGCGTAAGTACCCGGGCATTATTTTCACACCCGACCGGGAGCCGGGCAACCAGATACTCGAAGTGTCGGGACTCCGTGCCGAGACCGAGGACGGAACCGTGCTCTTCAACGACGTCAACTTCACCGTGGAGAAAGGCGACAAGATTGTGTTCCTGAGCCATAACCCGCGTGCGATGACCGCCTTGTTCGAAATCATCAACGGGAACCGCAAGGCACAGGCTGGGCACTACAGCTGGGGAGTCACCATCACGACGGCGTACCTGCCGCTCGACAATACCGCCTTCTTCGACTGCGACCTGAACCTGGTGGACTGGCTCAGCCAGTTTGGCGAGGGGAACGAAGTCTACATGAAGGGATTCCTGGGACGCATGCTCTTCTCCGGCGAGGATGTCCTGAAGAAGGTCAACGTCCTCTCGGGAGGCGAAAAGATGCGCTGCATGATTGCCCGCATGCAGTTGAAAAACGCCAACTGCCTCATCCTGGATACCCCGACGAACCACCTCGACCTCGAATCCATTCAGGCATTCAACAACAACCTCAAGACCTACAAGGGGAACATCCTCTTTGCATCGCACGACCACGAGTTCATCTCGACCGTGGCAAACCGCATCATCGAATTGACGCCGAACGGAATCATTGACAAGATGATGCCTTACGACGACTACATCACCAGCGACCATATCAAGGAAATGCGTGCCCGCATGTACGGCGCGTAAGCCCGGAAGGTCCCGCTGACGGAAGAATCCTGCATCCGATGTTCTGGAAGGAATGTCCGATGCAGGATTTTTTATTTATACGGATTTTTCTTATCAAAAAAACACCGGAAATATCTTGTTTGTAGAAAATAGTCCGTATATTTGCATCATTCTATAAACAAAAGACACCAGATTATGACTATGTATTATTATCCGTTCACGACAGGCATGGAAATGACAATCACACGAATGTCAACATCCATGATGATGACCCCTCGGGGTTGAGGATAATAGTATAGTGTTTCTACGTGATACACGCCTACGGATGTAGGCAAAACAATCTTTTCTTTTTCTTCTTGTTTAATTCCAATCGGAAGGGCATGGACTCCATTCCTTCCTCTACCTTATATTATATACAGATATGAAAGTAATGAAATTCGGGGGGACCTCCGTCGGTTCCATCCACAGCATATTGAGCGTCAAACAGATTGTAGAATCACAGCACGAACCGGTCATAGTGGTTGTCTCGGCACTGGGAGGCATCACCGACAAGCTGATACGCACGTCGCAGATGGCAGCGTCAGGCGACATGGCATACGAGAAGGAATTCCAGGAAATCGTGCGGAGACACATGGAGATGGTCGATGCCGTCATCCCCGAAGGAACACCCAAGGAGGAGCTCAACCTCGTCGTCTCCGCCCTGCTCAACGAGCTGAAGGACATCTACCAGGGACTGTACCTCATCAAGGACCTTTCGCCGAAGACCTCGGCTGCCATCGTCAGCTATGGCGAACGGATATCCTCGCGCATCGTCGCCACACTCATCGACGGAGCACGCTGGTACGACTCCCGTCAGTTCATCAAGACCGAGAAGAAGCACGCCCGTCACATCCTGGACTCCGAGCTGACCAACCGACTCGTCAAGGAGGCATTTGCCGACCTGCCGCAGGTGGCGCTGGTCCCCGGCTTCATCTCCACGGACAAGGACAGTGGCGAGGTGACCAATCTCGGACGCGGAGGCTCGGACTACACGGCGGCAATCATCGCCGCGGCACTCGATGCGGACAGCCTTGAGATATGGACCGACGTCGACGGCTTCATGACAGCCGACCCCAGGGTCATCTCGACCGCCTACACCATCAACCGACTGAGCTACGGCGAAGCGATGGAGCTCTGCAACTTCGGAGCGAAGGTGGTCTACCCGCCGACCATCTACCCGGTGTGCCACAAGAACATCCCCATCCTCATCAAGAACACCTTCAAGCCGGAAGCGAAGGGAACCATCATCTGTGCACAGAACGACCCCCACAGCAAGGCTATCAAGGGCATCTCGTCCATCAACGACACCAGCCTCATCACCGTGCAGGGCCTCGGTATGGTGGGAGTCATCGGCGTGAACCATCGCATCTTCCGCACGTTGGCGGAAAGTGGCATCAGCGTCTTCCTCGTCTCACAGGCTTCGTCGGAAAACAGTACCTCCATCGGTGTGAGAAACCAGGATGCCGCCCTCGCCTGCAAGGTGCTCAACGAAGAGTTCGCCAAGGAGATTGAAATGGGCGAAATCAACCCCATCGAGGCGACCGGTGACCTCGCAACCGTTGCCATCGTCGGCGAGAACATGAAGCAGACGCCGGGCATCGCCGGAAAACTCTTCGGCACGCTGGGGCGGAACGGCATCAACGTCATCGCCTGCGCACAGGGTGCCTCCGAGACGAACATCTCCTTTGTGGTCGACCGCAAATCGCTGCGCAAGACGCTCAACGTGATTCACGACTCGTTCTTCCTCTCGGAATACCAGGTGCTCAACCTCTTTGTCTGCGGCGTCGGGACCGTCGGCGGAAGCCTCCTGCAGCAAATCCGCTGCCAGCAGGAGAAACTCATGCAGCAACGCGGGCTGAAGCTCAACATCGTGGGCATCGCAAACGGACACCACGCGCTCTTCTCACGGGCGGGCATCGACCTTGCCACTTACCGGGAACAGCTGGAACACAGTGCGCCCGGCTCCATCGAACGCCTCCACGACGAGGTCATCGGCATGAACATCTTCAACTCCGTCTTCGTGGACTGCACGGCAAGCCCCGAGGTGGCATCGCTCTACAAGGACTTCCTCGCCCACAACATCTCGGTGGTGGCTGCCAACAAGGTCGCAGCCTCGTCCGCCTTCAAGGATTACAGGGAACTCAAGGAGACGGCACGCCGGAGAGGGGTCAAATTCCTGTTTGAGACCAACGTGGGAGCCGGACTGCCCGTCATCAACACCATCAACGACCTCATCAACAGCGGCGACAAGATTCTGAAAATCGAAGCCGTGCTGAGCGGAACGCTGAACTATATCTTCAATAAAATCAGTGCCGACATCCCCTTCAGCGAGACCGTGCGCCTGGCAAAGGAGGAAGGATACTCCGAACCGGACCCGCGCATCGACTTGAGCGGAAAGGACGTCGTGCGCAAGCTCGTCATCCTGGCTCGCGAGGCGGGATACGAACTGGAACAGGAGGATGTCGAGAAACACCTCTTCATCCCCGACTCCTTGTTCCAGAGTTCGCTGGAAGACTTCTGGCGCGAACTGCCGTCCCTCGATGCGGACTTCGAACAGCGACGCCGCCAGCTGGAGAGCGAGAACAAACACTGGCGCTTCGTGGCAAAGCTCGACGAAGGAAAGGCTTCCGTCGAACTGCGCGCCGTCGACGCCGGACACCCCTTCTATGGACTCGAAGGCAGCAACAACATCATCCTCCTCACCACGGAGCGATACAAAGAATACCCCATGATGATTCAGGGATACGGAGCGGGAGCGGGAGTCACCGCCGCCGGAGTATTCGCCGACATCATGCGCATTGCAAACATCTGACAAATTTCAAGACATACTTAAAGAGGGAGAACCTTATGAAACACATCATCATTTTAGGAGACGGCATGGCGGACTGGCCCGTGGAACAGCTCGGAAACCGCACGCTGCTGCAATATGCACACACGCCGAACATGGACCGGCTGGCTCGCAACGGACGTTGCGGATGCCTGACAACCGTACCCGAAGGCTTCCATCCCGGAAGCGAAGTGGCAAACATGTCCGTCCTGGGATACGACCTGAACCGGATCTACGAGGGACGCGGCGTGCTGGAAGCTGCCAGCATGGGCGTCGACCTGCAGCCGGGCGACATGGCGATGCGCTGCAACCTCGTCTGCATCGACGGCGACCTGCTGAAGAACCATTCCGCCGGACACATCACCACCGCTGAGGCGGCGGAACTCATCGAATACCTCCAGGCGCACCTGGGCAACGACCGCGTGCACTTCTACACCGGCGTGCAGTACCGCCACCTGCTCGTCGTGCGCGGCGGGGACAAGCGCGTCCGCTGCACACCCCCGCACGATGTGCCCCTGAAGCCCTTCCGTCCGCTGCTCGTCCAGGCGGAAGTGCCCGAAGCGCAGGACACCGCCGACCTGCTCAACACGCTGATACTGCAATCGCAACAGCTGCTCGCCGCCCATCCGCTGAACCGGCGTCGCACAGCCGAAGGCAAGGACCCGGCAAACAGCATCTGGCCCTGGTCGCCCGGCTACCGTCCGCAGATGGAGCCTTTGTCCGAACGCTTCCCCCAGGTGAAACGCGGGGCGGTGATTTCGGCGGTCGACCTGATACGCGGCATCGGGCGCTACGCCGGGTTGCGCAACATCGAGGTCGAGGGGGCGACGGGACTCTATGACACCAACTACGAGGGGAAGGCTGCCGCCGCACTGGACGCCCTGCGCACCGACGACTTCGTCTACCTGCACGTCGAGGCTAGCGACGAGGCGGGACACGAAGGCGACGTCAGCCTGAAAATCAAGACCATCGAGAATCTCGACAGCCGCATCGTCGGCCCCATCAGCGAGGCGGTGCAGCACTGGGACGAACCCGTCGCCATCGCCGTGCTGCCCGACCACCCGACGCCCTGCAAGCTGCGCACACACACTGCCGAGCCCGTGCCCTTCCTGATTTACCGTCCGGGCATCGAGCCGGACGAGGTGCAGACCTACGACGAGGCGGCCTGCCGCGCGGGGAGCTACGGACACCTGAAAGGCAACGAGTTTATCAACGCATTCATGAACGATTAGGACGACAGGCGGGCACGCCTCCCGTGTACCCCTTGCCGCCCAGCCAAACAGACACGAAACATGTTCTACTACAGCACCAATAAGCAAGCACCCGAAGTTTCCCTCGAGGAAGCCGTGGTGCGCGGGCTCGCCCCCGACCGGGGACTCTACATGCCCGAAGACATCCGTCCGTTGCCGGAAGACTTCTTCCGCGACATCGACCGACTGACGTTCCAGGAAATGGCGTACCGCGTGGCGCGCAACTTCTTCGGCGACGACATCCCCGCCGACGACCTGCAACGCATCGTCTACGACACACTCAACTTCGACATCCCGCTCGTGGAGGTCACCGACCGCATCTACTCGCTCGAGCTTTATCACGGACCGACGCTGGCATTCAAGGACGTCGGCGCACGCTTCATGGCACGTCTGCTGGGCTACTTCATCCGCCGCGAAGGCGGACGCACGGTCCATGTGCTCGTCGCCACGTCCGGTGACACCGGGAGCGCCGTGGCAAACGGCTTCCTCGGCGTCGAGGGCATCCGCGTCTACGTGCTCTACCCCAAGGGGAAGGTTAGCGACATCCAGGAGAAGCAGTTCACCACCCTCGGGCACAACATCACCGCGCTGGAGGTCGACGGCACCTTCGACGACTGCCAGGCGCTCGTGAAGCAGGCATTCCTCGACGCCGACCTCAACGCGCGCCTCAACCTGACGTCCGCCAACTCCATCAACGTCGCCCGCTTCCTGCCGCAGGCATTCTACTACTTCCAGGCGTACGCCCGGCTGAAGCAGTTGGGCAAGGCGGACGAGATGGTCGTCTGCGTCCCCAGCGGGAATTTCGGCAACATCACCGCCGGACTGTTTGCCCAGCAGATGGGGTTGCCCGTCAAGCGTTTCATCGCCGTCAACAACCGCAACGACATCTTCTACCGTTACCTGCAGACGGGGCACTACGAGCCGCGTCCCTCCGTCGCGACCATCGCCAACGCCATGGACGTGGGCGACCCGAGCAACTTCGCCCGCATCCGCGAGCTGTATCACGACCGGGTGGAGGAGGTGCGAGCCCACATCTCCGGCGCGTGGTACACCGACGAACAGATAGCCCGGACGGTGCAGGAAGCCTACGATGCAACGGGTTACCTGCTTGACCCCCACGGCGCCTGTGCCTACCGCGCCCTGCAGGAGAACCTCCGCGAGGGCGAGCACGGCGTGTTCCTCGAAACTGCCCATCCGGCAAAGTTCCGCGACACCATCGAGCGCATCATCGGACGGGAAGTCCGCATTCCCGAGCGTCTGCGTGCCTTCATGCAGGGCGAGAAGCAGACGGTCCCGATGACGAAGGACTTTGCCGACTTCAAGCATTTTCTCCTGTCCCTCCCGTCGTGAGCCGTTCCGTCTTTTGTTCAGCGGAAGTCACTTTGTGAGGGCGTTTCCGGGTTGGACCGTCCTCTGCCGGGGCACAAAAACACTGCATACCGTTTCCCGTCCGTTGCGGGAGTCCGGAATCCGGTGTTTCTGTGCCCCGGTTGTTTTTCCGCCGTCCGTCTTCGCCCTTCTTTCCTTTCACACGGAAGCGGACACTCCCGGAAACCGCGTTTCCAGCAAGCCGTCTTCCGGTTTGGTCCTGTATACAGTGTATATTTCATGTTGCAGCCCTGTTTTATCTTACATACAGTGTATATTTCGCGTTGAAGCTCTGTTTAGTCTTACATACAGTGTATATTTTGTGTTGCAGTCCTGTTTTATCTTACATACAGTGTATATTTTGTGTTGTAGCTCTGTTTAGTCTTACATACAGTGTATATTTTATGTTGCAGTTCTGTTTGGTGCTACATACAGTGTATATTATGTGTTTCCACTCTGCTTAGTGCTGCATACAGTGTAGGTAGATGGAAGGCGGGCGTCGGTTGAAAAGAAACGGACGGAAAAGACATGAAAAAAACGCCAACCGGACCTGTGAAGGCGGTTGACGTGGCAAAGGGCGTCCGGTGAAAGACCCGACGGGGGATGACGGACGGACTACAAGCTGCGGCGGAAGCTGTACCAGTGAAGCAGGAAGCGGATGCCCGTGCCGATGAGCGCGAACGCAAGTCCCGTGTAGAAAACGGCAATGAACAGGGGAGGAAGCAGCTCGAAAAGGCGGACGACGATGCCCAGCGTCATCATGAACGCCATGATGAGCCACCCGCGGGTGTCGAAGAACGCGAAGGGGCAGTTCTTCTCGGACTTCCCGCGGATGCGGGCGGTGTATTTGCGGAACAACCGGTGGAAAACGAGGCAGAAGAAGAGGAGGAAGACCAGCGTCGCTTCCCCCGTCTTGAAGTACCAGGCGTGAGTGTGCTCATGGAGCCATGCCGCCAGTCCGATGGCAAGCACCTTGCCGCCGGCGAGGGTCCACACCAGTCCGGCGGTGAGGAGCAGGGTTTGTCGGGATACACCGTATTTCATGTGAGTCAGGATTTGGTTGAGGCGGCGAATATACGACAAACGGCAAAAAGAGGAAGTCAAGAAAAATCTATTTCCTTCCTCTCTTAACGTATCTTGACAAGTGTGCGGGGAGGCCGGCGTGCCCGTCGGTGTGTCAGCGGACGGTCACTTGATGTGTTCGCGGATTTTGGTCAGGTATCGCTTCATCGCGTCGGCGTCCTTGTCGCTGATGATGGTGAGCAGCTCGTTGAGCTCCGTGCGGATGCGCTCGACCTGTGCCGGCGTGCGTGGGTTGAAGAGAATCTCCTGCAGGAGGTAGTCATCCTCGCTCAGCACGCCCCGGGCGATTGCCATGTGGCGCTTGAAGGTGGTGCCGGGCGCGTCCTGGTGCTTCATGATGGCTGCAAAGACGAAGGTGGACACGAAGGGGATGGAGAGCGAGTAGGCGACGGTTTCGTCGTGCTCCTCGAAGCTGTATTCGAAGATGTTCAGCTTCAGCGAGCTGTAGAGGTCCTTGAAGAAGATGCGTCCCAGGTGGTCGCCCTCGGTGATGATGATGGCATTCTCGTTGCTCAGGTTGTTGAAGCTGGCGAAGGTCGGTCCGAACATGGGATGGGTGGAGACGTAGCGGAAGCCGCTGGATTCGTAGAACTCCTTCAGTCCGGTCTTCACGGAGGCGATGTCGCTGAGGATGCACTCCTTGGGCAGCAGGGGGAGCACGTGGCGGAAGGCGTCGAGCGTGTACTTCACGGTGGCGGCGTTGATGACCAGCTCGGGACGGAAGTCACGGATTTCGTCGTCGGTCGTGAAGCGGTAGGTGTTGTAGATGAAGCGCATCCGTCGGGGTTCGATGTCAAAGACGGCTGTTTCGTGCTGGAAGCTGAGGAGGTCGGTAAAGAAGGAGCCCATTTTTCCGGCTCCGAGGATCAGTATTCTCATGTGGTGGGTTGTTTTGTGGTGCGGGCACCGGCAGGCGGACGGGACGCGAGGTTGCGCCGTCCGTGCCGTGTGTCCCGTGAGAGGGTGTTCAGTTGTATGTTGTGAGGGTTGGTTTTCACTTGTTGATGATTTCCATCTGCTGACGGACGGATTCTCCGTGGATTGCCTCGAAGATGGTCCGCACGAAGTCGGCGCTCATGCCGCAGAGCTCGCCTTGTGCGCCGCGCTTCTCCAGGATTTCGTTGTAGCGTCCCGTCTGGAGGATGGTCATGGCGTGCTCCTTCTTGAAGGTTCCGATTTCGCGGCAGATGCGCATGCGCTTGGCGAGAATCTCGATGATGTTGTTGTCGCACTCGTCGATTTGCGTACGCAGCTCGTTGAGATTCTCGGTGGACTGTTTCTCCTTGCGGATGACCAGGAGGTTGAGGATGTATGCCAGCACGTCGGGTGTCACCTGCTGTGCGGCGTCACTCCAGGCGCAGTCGGGGTTGCAGTGGCTCTCGACGATGAGTCCGTCGAAGCCCAGGTCCATTGCCTGCTGGCTGAGGGAGGCGATGAGTTCGCGTTTGCCGCCGATGTGGCTGGGGTCGCAGAAGATGGGCAGGTTGGGGATGCGTCGGCGCAGCTCGATGGGGATGTGCCACTGCGGCAGGTTGCGGTATATCTTCTTGTCGTAGGAGGAGAAGCCGCGGTGGATGGCTGCCATGCGTTTCACGCCTGCATTGTTGAGCCGTTCCATGCCTCCAATCCAAAGTTCGAGGTCGGGGTTGACGGGGTTCTTCACGAGGACGGGGATGTCCACTCCCGCGAGGGCGTCGGCAATCTCCTGCATGGCGAAAGGATTTGCACAGGTGCGTGCGCCAATCCACAGAATGTCCATGCCGGCGTTCAGTGCTGCCTCGACGTGCTTGGCGGTGGCGACTTCGGTGGTGACGTACATGCCCGTCTCCTGTTTCACGCGTTGCAGCCAGGCGAGTCCCGGTTCGCCGACGCCTTCGAAGCCTCCGGGCTTGGTGCGCGGTTTCCAGATTCCTGCGCGGAAGATGCGTATGCCGCGGTTTGCCAGTTCGGTGGCAGTCTGCATGACTTGTTCTTCAGTTTCGGCGCTGCAAGGGCCGGCTATGATGATGGGGCGTTTGGGTTCGATGCCCGGTAAGAGGATTGATTCGAGTTCCATAGTTCGTTGTATTGTTTGAATGGTTTTCCGACGTTGTGTCGTCGGTTGTTCAGATGATATTTTGTATTCGTTGGAGCGCTTCCGCCAGTTTCTCCTCCTTGGCGCAGAGCGAGATGCGTATGTAGCGTGCGCCGTTGCTGCCGAAGATGAATCCGGGTGTGATGAAGACCCTGGCTTCGTGGAGCACCTTCTCTGTGAGTTCCTCGACGTCGGCATAGCTGTCGGGAATCCGTCCCCAGAGGAACATGCCCACCTGCGCGGGGTCGAAGGTGCATTTCAGGGTGCGCATGATTTCCTCCGCCAAGTGCCTGCGGCTGCGGTAGAGGGTGCGGTTCATGGCTTCGTGCCACTCGTCGGAGTTGCGGTATGCCTGTGCCGCTGCCAGCTGCATGGGGCGGAAGGTGCCGGAGTCGATGTTGCTCTTCACCTTCAGTATCCACTGGATGAAGCGTGCGTTGGTGGCGAGCATGCCGACGCGCCATCCCGGCATGTTGTGGCTTTTGCTCATCGAGTTGAATTCGATGCAGCAGTCCTTGGCTCCGGGGACCTGCAGGATGCTCAGCGGACGCTCGTTGAGGATGAAGCTGTAGGGATTGTCGTTGACGACGACGAGGTTGTGCCTGCGTGCGAAGTCCACGAGCCGCCGGTAGAGTTCGGGGGTGGCATTGGCGCCCGTCGGCATGTTGGGGTAGTTGGTCCACATGATTTTCACGCGGCTCAGGTCCATCTTCTCCAGTGCGTCGAAGTCCGGTTGCCACTGCCGGTCCTCCCTCAGGTCGTAGGAGACGATTTCGCTGCCGAGCAAGCGGTTGAGCGAGGTGTAGGTGGGGTATCCGGGGTTGGGCACGAGTACCTGGTCGTCCGGATTGACCAGTGCGAGGGTGACATGGAGGATGCCTTCCTTCGAGCCGATGAGCGGTTGGATTTCGGTGTCCGGATTGAGTTCCACGTCATAGAACCGTCGGTACCATGCTGCCATCGCCTGTCTCAGTTCGGGGATTCCGACGGTGGGTTGGTATCCGTGCACGTCGGGTTGGCGTGCGGTTTCGCAGAGCACGCGGATGGTTTCGTCGGAAGGCGGCATGTCGGGGCTTCCGATGCCCAGGCTGATGACGTCCTGTCCCTCGGCATTCATGCGTGCCACCTCCTTGAGTTTCCTCGAGAAGTAGTATTCGCTGACGGAGCTTAGCCGTTCGGCGGGCTGTATGTCAAATGTGTGATTTTCCTTCTCCATATTCACCAAGTATTTGAAGTTCTTTTGTCAGGGGTGTGATGGCGTCGATGGACTGCTTGTAGCGCAGGTAATCGGCGAAGGCGACATCGACGTAGAAGAGGTATTCCCATTCCCGTCCGATGATGGGCAGTGACTGTATCTTGGTCAGGTTGATGTTGTAGAACGAGAAGATGGAAAGTACCTGTGAGAGGCTGCCTTCGCAGTGTGGCAATGAGAAAACGATGGTCGCCTTGTTGATGTGCGAGCGGTCGCGCAGCTCGTCCGCCTTCCAGGGGTCTGCCACGACGAGGAAACGGGTGAAGTTGTGCTTGTTGGTCTCGATGCCCTCTTCCAGGACTTTCATGTCATAGAGCGGAGCGGCGGATTTGGAGCAGATGGCTGCGTGGCCCTTGAGCTGTTTGCGGCTGATGAGTTCGGCGCTGCCCGCGGTGTCTTCCGCTTCGACGATTTTCACGTCGGGATGTTGCAGGAGGAATTCGCGGCATTGTGCCAGTGCCACGGGGTGTGAGTTGATTTCGACGATGTCGTCCCATCCCTCCTCCGGCAGGCAGAGGAGGCTGTGTGAGATGCGCATCTTGTGTTCGCCGACGATGGTGGTATGGCTTTCACGCAGCAAGTCATAGTTGTGCAGCAAGCTTCCGGCGATGGTGTTTTCGATAGCCATCAAGCCGATGACATTGCTGTCCTGCTTCATGGCATCAAAGATTCCGTCGAACGTGGAGCAGCAGATGAGTTCGATGTCTTCATTTTCGAAATACTGGTGTGCAGCCATGTCGTGGTAAGAGCCTTTGACACCTTGGATTGCAATTCGTTTCATGCTGTTTATCTTGTTTTAAAATAAAAAATCCCGCCTCAGTGTTGAAGCGGGACCTTATATAAGTTCATAATCATCAGTTGTAGGCTTACCTTACATATACGACTTCCCGCTTCACTTTATTGCTAAAGTAAAAGTAAAAGAAGAAGTAAAAATATGTATGGAATAAAGCTTTCATTGTTGTTTTGTTGTTAATACGTGGGCAAAAGTAGTACATTTCTTTTAAAATGCAACATCTGCGAACATTTTTTTTCAAATTCCGTCATTTTCCTTTCATCAGCCGAGCGGATTGTTGCTTTTGTAGAGCGTGTCGAAGTTGTCGAAATGTCCGCTGATGCGGTTCTCGCTTTCGGGGTTCAGCTCGAGCGCCTTCTTCATGTCGGCGAGTGCTCCTTCCTTGTCTCCGCTGTCCATCTTCAGCTTTCCGCGCAGCTGGTAGAGCTGTGCCTTCTCGTTGATTTCGAGCGCTTCGTCGAGTGTGGCGATGGCCTGTGCGTATTCCTTCTTCCGTGCAAGGATAAGGGCAATCTGTTCGTAGGAATGTTCGTTGAAGGGGTTCAGGTCGATGACTTTCTTGTAGTAAGTGACGGCTTCGTCTTCGTTGCCCAGTCCCTGTTGCACTTCCGCTGCAAGACGGAGTGCCTCCTCGTCGATGGAGTCATGTTTCAGCAGGAAGTCGACGTCCTCCAGCGCCTCGTTGTACTGTTTCATCTCCAGCAGCACCTGCCCGCGCATGAGGTAGGCTTCGGTGAAGTCTTCCTTCCTGCTGATGGCCTGTGTCAGGGCGACGATGGTGTGTATGGAGTCTCCCAGCTTGTGGTATGCCTGTGCCTGGAGGAAGTAGGGTGTTTCGTTGTCGGGCACCAGTTGTGCAGCCTGTTGTGCCGTTGCCAGCATGTCATCATAGTGTTCCTGGAGGTAGCAGACGCGTGCCAGGTCGAGGTAGCTTTGCAAGCGTTGAGGTTCGAGGCTGATCATCTGTCCCAGCACTTCGTGTGCCTGGTCGAGCTTGTTCAGCTGAAGGGATGTACTGACGAGCAGCGATGCGGTCTCCAGGTCCGGTCGGATGTTGAGTGCTTCCTTGAAACACTTCTCTGCATAAATCCATTTTCCGATGCGCTGTGCGCGTATGCCATCGTATTTGAGAATGTCGAAATTTCTCTCTTCGTTCTTGTGCCGTACGTTCTCTTCCGGTTCGTTGTTGCCGGCAAAGAGTTTCTTTAAGAGGTTCATCATAATTAAGGGGCGTTGTTTAAATGGGATTAAAGTTAAGATGGAGGCAAAGATATGGATGTTTTTTTATTCCTCTATCTCTGTACTCAAATATTTCTTGTTGAGCTTTGCCCGTCCGTCCTGCAGGCGTATGTCTCCGCAGTGCAGGAGGTAGGCGTATGCTTTCTTCATTTTGTCCGGTGAGTTGTCCGGCTCCATCAGTTCGTCGGCAGGGTGGGGCAGCCCGTCGCTGAGTTCCCGGAAGATTTTTGTCCGCAGGTTCTCGAATTCCCCCAGTGGCAGGCCCGAGTCATGCTTCCTGAGACAGACGTCGCATTGCAGGCAGTTGTGCGTATGGCGTTCGCCGAAGTAGTCCAGCAGCATGCGTCCGCGGCACGCATCCCGTGAGGTCATGTAGGTCAGCATCGCCTTGATGCGCCGGGCGTAGTTCTCCTTCCGCTGCTCGTATACTTCCGGTGGAATCACAATCCGCTCAGTCTCCACCCTTTTCTGCGTGAAGGTCACGTAAGGGGTCTTCTTGCCGGGGATGTATTGCAGGATGCGCCTCCGGGCGAGGCTCAGCAGCCCCTCATAGACCTGTTGGCGGGACAGTCCGGTCTTCCGGCTGATGTCGTTTTCGCTGATGATGACATAGTCGGAGAACAGTCCTGTATAGTTTCTCAGCAAGGCTTGCAGGAGCTCTTCGGTTTCCTCCGGCAATCCGTGTATCCGGTAAAGCTCATCACGGCGGAAGATGAACATGATGCGGGAGCTGCTTTCCTGCTCTCCCGTATAGTCGATGTATCCCGAGCGCGACAACAGCTGCAAGGCATGATGCAGCGGTACGGGGAAGTGCTTGAAGTTGCGGCAGAACTCGTCCATGTTGAATTCATACGTGCAGTCGAACCCGTCGCCCACCGCCATCTGATAGTAGTAGCACAAGTGTTCGTACACCTTCCGGATGTAGTCTTTTTCGGGGAACTTGTCGGAGACATGTTTATTGAGCATCCTTTTGTCATGCGGATTGTACAGCAGGACAGCGTAGGCTTTCTTCCCGTCGCGTCCGGCTCGTCCGGCTTCCTGGAAGTAAGCTTCCGGCGAGTCGGGCGAATCCGTGTGTATGACCAGACGTACGTCCGGTTTGTCGATGCCCATGCCGAACGCGTTGGTCGCTACCATAACCCGTGACTCTCCCGTCTGCCATCGTTGTTGCCGGAAGTCCTTTTCCGCATTGTCCAGTCCGGCATGATAGTATTCGGCAGTGATGTCGTGCTGTTGCAGGTAGGTTGCCATTTCCCTGGTCTTTCTCCGGCTTGTCACATAGATGATGGCGGACCCCTTCATCCGTTGCAGGATGTGGATGACCTGTTCGGATTTGTTTTCCGTTTCCCGGACGATGTAAGCCAGGTTCGGACGTTCGAAGCTCATCCGGAACACATTCTCCTCGCGGAAATGCAGCTGCTTCTGAATGTCGGCGACCACCTCGGGCGTTGCCGTTGCAGTCAGCGCGAGGACAGGCACGTCCGGCAGCAGTTCGCGGAGCTGATGTATCTTCAGGTAAGCCGGACGGAAGTCATATCCCCACTGCGAGATGCAGTGCGACTCGTCCACCGTGATAAAGCTGACGTGCATCTTCCGGAGTTTGGTCTGGAACAGCTCTGTCCCCAGTCTTTCCGGGGAGATGTAGAGGAACTTGTAGTTGCCGAAGATGCAATTCTCCAGCGTGACGACAATTTCGTCGCGAGTCATGCCGGAATAGATGGCAGTAGCCTTGATGCCCCGTTCGCGCAAGTGGCGTACCTGGTCCTTCATCAATGCGATGAGTGGAGTTACGACCAGACATAAGCCTTCCTGTGCCAATGCCGGGACCTGGAAGGTGATTGATTTTCCTCCCCCCGTCGGCATCAGTCCCAAGGTGTCTTTTCCACTGCCAATGCTGTTGATGATTTCTTCCTGGATGCCTCGGAAGTTGTCATATCCCCAATAGTGCTTGAGGATGGCTCTATAGTCCGTCATGATTTATTCAGCAGGGCGTATGTCCTCTATTTGCAGTTGCACTTCTCCGCGTTTGTGCGTATTCTCTTCAATGGTGTAGCAGATGTCAAACGAACGTTTGGTCTTGATGTATCGAGCCTGCGAACTTTGTCCGAAAGCGATTCCGTTCATCACATTGTGCGACTTGTTGTCCACCAGTTCCAGCTTGATGTGTTCCTGTTCACGTCCGACCACTTTGCTTGTTCCATAGTCATAGACGTGGTTGGTGCAGAAGATGGGTTTGTGATTGTCCGGTCCGAATGGATTGAAATGCTTCAGGTCGTTGAAGAACTTGGCTGTAATGTCACGGAAGTCTATTTTGGCGTCAATGTTGATGATGGCACGTGTCTGTTCCGGCAAGATGTGTTCTGCCACAAACTGTTCGAACCGTTGCGTGAAGGCATCTACATTTTCCACTTTCATGGAGAGCCCGGCAGCATAGGTGTGTCCTCCGAAGTTCTCCAGGAGGTCACGACAATGCTCGATAGCCTTGTACACATCGAATCCGGCAACCGAGCGGGCAGACCCCGTAGCCATGTCGTTGGTGCGTGTGAGTACGACAGCCGGACGGTAATAGATTTCCGTCAGACGTGAAGCCACGATGCCGATGACACCCTTGTGCCACGCCTCGTTGTAGAGGACGATGGAACGTCTGTGTGACAATCCTTCCAGGTGGTCCACAATCTTGTTGGCCTCTTCCGTCATGCTCTTGTCCAGGTCCTTGCGCGTCTCATTGTATTGGTTGATTTGATTGCTTTTCGCCAGCGCGCTGGCAAAATCTTTCTCAATGAGCAGGTCGACCGCTTCCTTTCCGTTCTGAATCCGTCCCGATGCGTTGATGCGCGGTCCGATTTTGAAGACAATGTCGCTGATGTTGATTTCTTTGTCCGCCAGTCCGCATACATCAATGATGGCTTTTAGTCCGATGCTGGGATTGGAGTTCAATTGACGGAGGCCGTAATATGCCAGAATCCGGTTTTCTCCCATGATAGGTACAATGTCAGAAGCGATGCTGACAGCCACCAAATCGAGTAACGGAGTAAGCTGTTTGAATTCGATTCCGTTGCTTTTGGCAAAAGCCTGCATGAACTTGAATCCGACTCCACAGCCCGACAGATGCGGATAGGGATACGTTGCATCCAGGCGTTTGGGGTTGAGGATAGCCACGGCAGGAGGGAGAATTTCATCAGGCACATGGTGGTCGCAGATAATAAAGTCGATGCCCTTTTCCCGAGCATACGTGATTTCTTTCACTGCTTTGATTCCACAGTCGAGCACGATGATGAGTTTGACTCCCGTTTCATGCGCGTAGTCCACTCCCTGTATGGATACTCCATATCCTTCGTTGTATCTGTCCGGAATGTAGTAGTCTATGTTGGAGTAAAATTGTTGTAGAAACTTGTAGACCAGTGCCACGGCAGTCGTACCGTCTACATCATAGTCGCCATAAATCATCACACGTTCCTTTCTTCCCATCGCCTGGTTGAGACGCTCTACGGCTATGTCCATATCTTTCATTAGAAATGGGTCGTGTAGTTCGTTCAATTGTGGATGGAAGAATTTTTTGGCTGCGGAGACGGTGGTGATTCCCCTTTTTTGAAGTAAGTGGCATAGAATCGGGTGGATGCCCAGCTCTTTAGCAAAGGAGTTGGCTGCCTCTACTTCATTGTGTGTGGGAGCTTGATAATTCCATCTGTATCGCATTTTATATATTGTTTTTCTTTTTCTTTCTTTATCAGGCGGAGGAATTTCTCCGTTTCGATTTGTAAAGTTAGGAAAAAGAAATAGAAAAGCGCACCGATTCTGCATATATTTAACAGAATCGGTGCGCTTGGGCAAGTTTTAAAACCGGGGAATCAGATGCTGTAGAATTTTATTTTATACCCAGCTTCTTGGCAATTTCCTTGGGAAGTGCCTTCTTGTTGACAACAATGTTCATGGTTTTATATCGTGCATAGGCTTTGGATACATACCAGATACCCTTGTAGTCGCCAACGGTGCCCCATGAGTTCTTTACCATGTAGTATTCCGTACCCTTCTGGTCTTTGGCAATACCGTAAATCTGCATGCCGTGATCGTCGGTCGTTTCCCAATTGTCATAAGCTCTTTGACGCTCCTCGGGTGTGCACCACATTTGCGGCTGCGGGCTGTTGATGAATTGCGGCGAGTTGGAAAGGCGCAACCAGCGTGCCATATCAGAGCCGGTCAAGTCTTCTTGTGCCTTCTTCATGTCAGGCAAGGTTCCGATACCGGTACGGTTGAATCCGTTTTCGCTGACGTCAGCTCCCCATGCAATGGTATATCCGTTCATGATTGCGTTGTCAAACACTTCCATGAATTCGTCAAGCGGCAGGTTGTAGGATTGTCCCCAACGCCAGTTGTCCTGGATTTCAAGTACGAAAGGTTTGTAATACGGATGGTGCGTATAAGAGGTCAGCGAGATGTAGTCGTCGGCATTCAGTCCGGTTGATTCGTAGAATGACTTCGGGGTATAGGTCTTTCCTTTGTATTCGAAAGATTCCGGACGTTTGCCCAAGTAGGCATCGTAGATACCGGCAAGACCTTTTTGCCATACAGGTACATTGTTCTCGTCCATCTGGATGGATTTCTGGTTGCCTTTAGCAATGGCTGCCACATAAGCTTCAGTTACTGCCGAAAGTTCATTGTGGTTGGACAGTGTGTCACCATACATGACACCCGGCCGCATCAATTCTTCAGGCACCAAGCCAAACTGCTGCATTCCATAAATCACGTCATAGAACGAACCTCCCTGTGAGAAGGATACGTCACCATGGGTACGGACAGTTGCGTTGGCGCGGTCCATATAAGTATTATAGACCAGATACATTTCAGAGAAGTCATACTCACCTTTGCCCATACGCAGCAGTTCGGATTCAATGAAGCCTAAGCCTGAATAGCACCAGCAAGTACCTGCACGACTTTGGTTCTTGATGGAGGTGATGGGATTTTCTTTCACGGTCGTGAATACAAAGCCTTCTCTTTTCTCTTCTTTCGCTTGCTCCTGTGCCATAGCCTGACCCATGAACAGCAGGCTGAGTGCAGCCGTTGCAAATAATGTTTTTTTCATGTTTTGGTTTTGTGATGGTTAAACTAATTTAGTTATTTCTGAATTGTTATTAAGTGAATGAACTGTCAATCGGCTACTGCGCCTATGTCTGGCAGCCGTTTCTGTAAGCTCATGCTCTTAGTCCATTGTTTTACTCATTCATGATGTTCTCAACTTCCTCGACGGTTAATGGAATATGTTTCTTTCCCAGGAAACGCGAGCCAGTCGCGGTAATCAACACATCGTCCTCCAAGCGGATACCGCCGAAATCCTTATAAGTGTCGATGATATCGTAGTTAAGAAAATCGGTGAACTTGTTTTCAGCCCTCCATTTATCAATCAGGGCAGGAATAAAGTAACATCCCGGTTCGTCCGTGATGACAAAGCCTTCTTGCAGGCGACGTCCCATACGCAAGGATGCCAATCCAAATTGTTCAGAAGGACGGGTCTCCTCATCATAGCCTACATAGACTTGTCCTAATCCCTCCATGTCATGTACATCAAGTCCCATCATGTGTCCCAGTCCATGGGGCATGAAAAGAGCGTGTGCACCCGCAGCTACGGCATCATCCACATTGCCTTTCATGAGTCCCAGATCTTTCAGACCTTGGGCGAGCACTTTGCATACATTGATGTGTACCTCTTTCCAGGTCTGCCCGGGGCGCGCAAAGTCGATGGCATGGTCATGGCAGGCTACGACAATGTTATATACATCCTTTTGGCGGCTGGTAAAACGTCCGCCAACAGGAACTGTACGTGTGAAATCCGAGCAATAGTTATTGACGGTTTCAGCTCCGGCATCGGTCAGCATCAGCTTGCCGGTTTGCAGGATGTTGCCATGATAATGGTTGTGCAAGGTTTCTCCGTTTTGGGAGAGGATAGTGGCAAATGAGGTCATGCTGCCGTAAGAAGCTGCAATGCCGTCGAGTACACCGGCTATGTATTGCTCTTTTACACCGGGCTTGCAAAGGCGCATTGCGGTGGTATGCATTTCATAGCCAATATCACAGGCGCGTTCGATTTCCTCAATTTCGCAAGGCTCTTTTACAGAACGCAGGTCCACAACAGCCTTGATCAGCGGAAGGGAGGCTTTGGCTTTCAGTTCTGCAGCAGGGATACCGAGCATCTCTTCCAAAGCGAACATGGTATCATGGCGATAGGGAGGGAGATAGTGTATCTGGCGGCGTTGTCTGGCAGCAGTAGTAACTAATGTTTTCAAATCCTGGGTCGACCCACTGTTGTCTACGCCAATACTTGCAGCCATATCTTTGACACTGGGTTGCGGCCCCATCCAAATGATGTCGTCCATGGTTACATCGTCTCCAAAGAGATATTCCTCACTGCTGTCCAAGTCAATGACACCAGTCATCCCGAGACGATTGATACCGAAGAAATAGAGAAAGCTACTATCCTGACGGAATTTGTAAGCATTGTCCGGGTAATTGCACGGAGCTTCGTTATTGCCCGGAAAAATGATGATGCCACCTTGCAATTTAGTTTGAAGAGCTTGGCGGCGTTTCTTGTAATCTGCGTTGAACATATTACACCTGGCTTAGATTTGTTGATTTAAGTTATTTTGCAAAAATAGTCATTCCTATGAATAAAACTAATATCTTTGCCCATATCTTTGAATAAAATCTATATGGCGATAGACAATCACACAGGACTGGTTTTGGAAGGAGGTGGTATGCGTGGCGTATTTACCTGTGGTGTGTTAGATTATTTTATGGATGCACACATTGAGTTCCCTTATATTATAGGTGTATCTGCCGGAGCGTGCAATGGCTTGTCATACATGTCGCACCAACGGGGAAGGGCACGTTTCAGCAATGTAGAGATGATGAAAGAGTATCGCTATATAGGTGTAAGGCATCTGTGGACACAGCACAGCATTCTCAATCTGGATTTATTGTATCGACAATTTCCAGAACGTATTTTGCCTTTTGATTATGACGCGTGCTTTGCCAATTCTACCCGTTTTGAAATGGTCATGACTGATTGCCGTACGGGGCTTCCTTGCTATCTGGAAGAGCGTTCAGATCCGGCGCGGCTGGTTTTACTTGCTAAAGCATCGAGCAGCTTGCCTTATGTCTGTCCAATCACGTATGTGGACGGAGTGCCGATGCTGGATGGGGGAATTATCGACTCGATTCCTGTCGTACGTTCTGTCAGTCAGGGATATTGGAAGAATGTGGTAGTACTTACGCGTAACAAAGGGTATCGGAAAACGGCCAAAGACATGAGGATTCCTTCCTTTATCTATAAGAAATACCCTAAATTGCGTGAGATACTCAGTCACCGTAATGCCATTTACAATCGTCAGCTGGAAATGGTGGAACGGATGGAGGAAGAAGGACGTATTTTGGTTATACGTCCGATGAAACCCATGGTTGTCGGGCGCATTGAGAAAGATGTGAAGAAACTGGCAGCTCTGTACGACGAAGGATATGCTTGTGCAAAAACGGTGATGGAGAGTGAAGAAGCCGCATCATTTATGAAATCCGTATCCATTCTGTCGGATAAGGTTTTATAAGCATGCATTTTTATAGGGTAGTATTCATTTTGCGGTTGGCTTTCTCTTCCGCTTATAACACTGTTCATACGAACAAAGTCCACAGGAATATTCCAATTTGCGCACATCAGGACCCAGACCAATGATTCCGCTTACAGATTTGATGGGAACCATTAAACAGGAATTAGTTAGGTGGATACCACAGGGATAGGGAGTAGGAAAGAAATGAAATAAACTCGGCTGTTCACTTACGTGCCATCCGCAATATCCAGGACTGAAACGGTTGGTATGCTTCCAGCCATAGTCATTGATAACTTCTTGTAACGCAAGTTCCATGCAGTCAGCCGTCTTTTCTGCTATAATGCTGCCTATACAGTCTGCCATATAGCATTTTACCAAGTCCCCTTCATCTTTCAGAGAGTGTTGCAAGCTTTCGAATTCCGTGCCGGCTGTAGCCGTGAAGAAAGCATATTGTACGGCTCCTTGCAACTGGTTTGCAATGATTCGTCCAAGATGAAAAACTGTTTGCCCAACTTGCAGGCTGTTGTTCTCCCTGTTCAGTAAACCCTCGATAAGTATAAATTCGAAACGGGGTACAACCATCTTTGCTACCTGACGGAGCATGTCATGCATTTCTGCATACACGTTCTCGTCAGGGAGTGAAGTGCCATAGCCCATGGTTTCGTTCAGTTCGCTATCAGTGATATTGAGCTGCTCGAACGTAAGCTTAGATTCTAGATGTGTTATATTCATTTAGGGCAGAATAGAAGGCGTCTATGTTTGCAAAAGGAGTGTGAGGCGGAGTATCGCAGCCACTCGAAAGGACAAAATTGGGATAAGCTTGTGTGGCATCCAACAGAGCCTGTACACTTTGTTTCATCGTGTCTATGCTACCCATTTTAAAGATGCTGACAGGGTCGATGTTTCCCATTGCGAGAGCATCTGAAGGAACTTCCTTGAGAGCCTCTACCATATCGATTTTATTGCCGAAATGGTATCCCATAGCACCTGTATAAACCATAGCCTTTGTACAGTTGCCCATATTCCCGCAATTATGGAGAATGACAGCAAAATGCTCGTCCTGAACTTTGGCAATGATGTCTTTTACAAATTCTGAGGAAAATTGTTGGCAGTCTTCATTGGAAAGCAGACCGGCCGCAGGTTCGGCCATGATAACGCCGTTTGCTCCTGCTTCTTTTAATGCAAGGCAGTAGTTCGTGAGGAATTCACTGCATTTGGCAAGTAACATGCGGGCTGCATCCGGATTAATATATATGAGCATCATAATCTCTGACATGTCATAAAGGCGTCCTGCCAGTGAATAAGGCCCAATACATCCAGCAAGAACCGGACGTTCTGTAAGGTGTTCGGCTGCCAATCGATTTGCTTTAAGATATTCAGGAATACGACCTTTTGTCAAGTCTGGAACTTGGAGAGCCTCAATTGCGCTTTCATCATTGAGCAGGCGTCCAATGACACTAGGGACTTCATTTTCAGGAAAAAGAATTTCAGCACCGAAGGCTTCTGCTTCTACTGTCAGATCCATAATCACGCATGAAGCTGCCGAAGGATATTTCTCATACAAGGCTTTTATCGCTTCATAATGTACCTGTCCGTCCGTGACTGCATCGCGTACGGTTTTTCCGATTAGCTCAATCCCGGGATGAGTCATGATAGGAATTGCTGTTACGTCCTTTCGTGCAATGAGTTGGTCTACCCATTGCTTCATATTGATTGTGTTCATCGTAGTAAATATTGTTTTTAGGCTAATAAAGGTCTCTGAATATATAATTTTTAGGAAAAGGATGCAGGCCATGTCTTATAGAATGACTCTGACAAGGCATCACCTGCATCCCTTTATGACAGATTAGTAGGCAAAGATCGGGTAGTCTGCCATAATCTTATTGACACGTTCGCGAACAGAAGAAATTACCTTTTCATTGTCAACGTTGGAAAGAACGGTTTCAATCATATCGGCAATTTCGAGCATCAGATCCTCTTTTGCACCGCGCGTGGTAATCGCAGGAGTACCCAAGCGAATGCCTGAAGTCTGGAATGCTGAACGGGAATCAAACGGAACCATGTTCTTGTTTACTGTGATGTCTGCAGATACCAATGCCTTTTCTGCCACTTTTCCAGTCAAATCGGGGTATTTTGAACGCAGGTCAACCAGCATGGAGTGGTTGTCTGTGCCGCCGGAAATGATATCAAAGCCTCTATCCATCAGGGCTTGGGCCAATACCTTGGCATTTTTCTGTACTTGAATCTGGTATTCTTTGTATTCAGGTTGCAGACATTCGTGGAAAGCTACTGCCTTGGCTGCAATGACATGTTCCAACGGACCGCCTTGTATACCGGGGAATACGGCAGAATCGAGTAACTGCGACATTTTCTTGATTTCTCCCTTCGGCGTCTTTTTGCCCCATGGATTTTCGAAGTCTTTTCCCATCATGATGACTCCACCACGCGGGCCGCGCAGGGTCTTGTGGGTTGTAGAAGTAACAATGTGGGCATATTTTACAGGGTTATCGAGCAGACCGGCTGCTATCAGACCTGCAGGATGGGCCATATCGACCATGAAGATGGCACCGACCTTGTCGGCAATTTCACGCATGCGTTTATAGTCCCATTCACGTGAATAAGCCGAACCGCCACCTATAATCATTTTGGGGTGTTCGCGCAAAGCTATTTCTTCCATTTCATCATAATCTACCCGTCCTGTTTCCTTATTTACATTATATTCACAGGGAGTATAGATGATACCTGAAGTATTGACTAAAGAACCATGAGAGAGGTGGCCGCCGTGTGCCAGATTCAAGCCCATAAATTTATCACCAGGGTTCAGTACGGCTAAAAAGACAGCAGCATTCGCTTGTGCTCCTGAGTGGGGTTGTACGTTTGCCCATTCAGCTCCGAAGATCTTTTTCAAGCGGTCAATGGCCAGTTGTTCGCTTTGATCTACTACCTCGCAGCCTCCGTAGTAGCGCTTGCCGGGATAGCCTTCGGCATACTTGTTGGTCAAGCAAGAACCCATAGCTTTCATTACTTCTTCACTTACAAAGTTTTCTGAAGCTATCAATTCGATTCCCTTCAACTGACGTTGATGTTCTTTTTCGATGATGTCGAAAATCTGATCGTCTCTTTTCATGTTCTTTTCAGTATAAAGATTAATATGTGTTTTCTATGTGATTGCAAATCTAATGCTTTTTCTCTACGGACCATCCAAATTTACCAATCTTTTTCCCCAGCCCATAGTACGCCCCATGAAGGTAGACCAATGGACAACTTTCGGACAGTTCAAATTTGCCGGTTTCAGGATTCAGGAAACGTTCATCTGCACGTATGTTGACTACATCGGCAATGAACATATCGTGTGAACCTAACGATACAATTTCTTTCACCCGGCATTCGATACAAAGCGGGGACTCTTCTACAAGGGGTGCATTGACAACGGAAGCTTTCCCCGGAGTCAGTTTCATTTCGTCGAATTTATTGTAGTCTCGCCCGGAACGTACACCGCACCAATCGGTTGCAAAGGCCATATCTTCCGTAGTCAGGTTAATGACAAACTCCATGTTACGTTTCAGAATTTCGTAAGAATGTCGTTCCGGACGTACGGAGATATAGCACATCGGCGGATTGGTGCAAAGGGTTCCTGTCCATGCTACCGTAATAAGGTTATATTCTTCCTGCCGGCTTCCGCAACTGACAAGAACTGCAGGCAGGGGATAAATCATGGTTCCCGGTTTCCAGTCTAGTTTCATGAGTCAAGTAGAGAAATTACAGAAGTTTGAGATTGTCCTTGCGTTGTTCCTTCTCGCAGTAATGGCATTTTAGGATTCCTTCTTCCTTGTTGATCACATGGAACCATGTTTGCATGGGTTCGTTGTTGGTGATGCATTTGGGATTTGGACATTTGACAATACCTTTGAGTTCATCCGGCATATGTACCTCTTTTTTTTCAACGACCTCGTAATCGTGGATAATGTTTAATTTCACATTAGGAGCTACTACCGATAAACGGCTGATTTCTTCGTCGCTGAAAAATTTATTGGCAACTTTGATAATACCTTTCTTGCCCAGTTTCTTGCTGTCAAGGTTAAAGCCGATGGTTACATTGGAATCCATATGTTCAATACCGAGTAGGGATACTACTTGGAATAGTTTACCAGAAGGTATGTGGTCGATGACCGTTCCGTCTTTGAGGGCTGCTACTTGGAGCGCCTGTTTATTTTCGTTCATAATAATCGATGGTTATCCTTTGTTGTTTTTGACTTCGTCTAATGTGATTCCCAGCACATCGCAAATGATAGCTTCCCGTGCGAATAATCCGTTGCGTGCTTGTTGGATATAGTAAGCATGCGGGTCGGCATCTACATCATAAGCAATTTCGTTTACTCTGGGAAGCGGGTGAAGGATTTTCATATTGCTTTTGGCTTTCTTCAGCATGTTTGCTCTAAGGATGTACACGTCTTTAACACGTTCGTATTCCATCAGATCCGTGAATCGTTCGCGTTGCACACGTGTCATGTAGAGAATGTCTGCATCAGCAATTACATCTTCATTGAAATCTACATGTTCTACGTATTTGATGTTATGCTCACGACAATAGAGTTTGTATTCCTCGGGCATGGCAAGTTCCTTGGGCGCAATGAAGTGAAATGTAGGATTGAAGTGGCGCATTGCCATGAGCAAAGAGTGGACGGTACGTCCATATTTCAAATCTCCAACCAAATAGATTGATAGGTTGTCAAGTGTACCTTGAGTTTTATAGATGGAGTATAAATCAAGCATCGTCTGTGATGGATGCTGATTAGCACCGTCACCGGCATTCACGATAGGGATGGGAGCCACTTCGCTGGCATAACGGGCTGCCCCTTCAAGGTAGTGACGCATAACGATCAAATCTGCATAGTTGCTGACCATCAGAATGGTATCTTTCAGAGTCTCTCCTTTTGATGAACTGGTGGTAGATGCATCCGTGAAGCCGATTACACGTCCACCCAAACGGTTGACTGCAGTCTCGAAACTTAGGCGTGTGCGGGTGGAAGGCTCGAAAAACAACGTCGCAACAACTTTCCCGTCAAGGATTTTGCGATTCGGGCATTTCTCAAACTCTTTAGCCATTTCGAGCAGGTAGAGAATTTTCTCTTTGGAATGTTCCGCAATGGTTACTAAACTTCTATTTTCCATATATTATAAAGGTATTATCATATCAAGTTGTAAAGTTAGAGAAAAAATGACAGAAAGATATCATTTCAACTCAAGAACTTTGAACCCCTTGATAAACTTTTTAAAATAGCGGGCATTATCAAGCATTTATTGTATTTTTGCGACTTCAATCAGAGTTTATAGAAGACATTTTTTGAGACAAGATTTACACATTTAGTAAATATGAGAAAGAAACTTTTGATCATATTATGGTCAGGACTTGTGGGAGTCACTTTATTGGTCGCATTGGTCTTTCTGGCAATTGCAAAAGGATGGATAGGCTATATGCCTCCGGTGGAAGAACTTGAAAACCCTATTAATAAGTTTGCTTCTGAGGTCATAACGGCTGATGGCAAAATGTTAGGGACATACTCTTACAGCAAGGATAATCGTGTTTTTGTGGGCTATGATGAACTGTCGCCTAATCTTATCCATGCGCTTATTGATACGGAAGATTTCCGTTTTGAGCAGCATTCAGGTATTGACGCGAGAGCTTTGTTTCGTGCTATTGTGAAACGTGGTATATTGATGCAAGCAAGTGCGGGAGGTGGTAGTACAATTACTCAGCAATTAGCGAAGCAGCTTTATTCAGACGTAGCAGAAAACACTTTGCAACGTTTGTTTCAGAAACCGATTGAGTGGGTGATTGCGGTTAACCTGGAACGTTTTTATACGAAAGAAGAGATCCTTACGCTCTATCTTAATTATTTTGATTTTCTGAATAATGCTGTCGGTATAAAGACGGCTTCCAATACTTATTTTTCTAAAGAACCGAAAGATTTGAAGGTAGAAGAGGCGGCCACATTGGTAGGCATGTGTAAGAACCCATCCTACTATAATCCGGTGCGTCATAATGAGCGTGCCCGTGGGCGGCGTAATGTTGTGATAGACCAAATGTGTAAAGCGGGGCATCTGACCGAGGCACAGGCTGATTCATTAAAAGCGCTTCCTTTGAAACTGCGTTATCGGAGGGTGGATCATAAAGAGGGGGCCGGGACTTATTTCCGGGAATATCTTCGTCGCATGATGATTGCCAAAAAACCGGTACGTAGTGAATATAGAGGCTGGCAAATGCAACAATATTATGAAGATTCGCTTGCTTGGGAGAATAATCCCTTGTACGGATGGTGCAACAAAAACACTAAGAAAGATGGTACGAATTACAATCTTTATACGGATGGTCTAAAGATTTATACTACGATAGATTCACGAATGCAACGTTATGCGGAAGAAGCGGTACATGAACATGTGGCTCTTTTCCTGCAACCTCAATTCTTTAAGGAAAAGAAAGGGCGGAAAACGGCTCCTTATACGAATCAAATCAGTGCAGAAGAGGTAAATAAGATTCTTGATCGCGCGATGCGTCAGAGCGATCGTTATCGTATCATGACGAAGGCTGGGTATAGTGAAGATGAAATACGCCAGGCATTCAATCAGAAGCAGGAAATGACAGTATTTTCTTATCAGGGTGATATTGATACGATTATGACCCCAATGGATTCTATTCGGTATTATAAGTATTTTCTGCGGGCAGGCTTTATGTCAATGGATCCACATACCGGTTATGTGAAAGCTTATGTAGGAGGTCCTGATTATACCCATTTCCAGTATGATATGGCCATGGTGGGACGACGTCAGATTGGTTCGACCATCAAGCCTTATCTCTATACTCTTGCCATGGAGAACGGATTTTCTCCTTGCGATGAAACTCGTAATGTGGAGCAGACCTTGGTGACAGAAACTGGAGAAACATGGACCCCTCGCAATTCATCTAATAAGCGTTATGGCGAAATGGTCACGTTGAAGTGGGGATTGGCTAATTCAAACAACTGGATATCGGCTTATTTAATGAGTAAGCTCAATCCGTATGCATTGGTACGGCTAATTCATAATTTTGGGGTGTTGAACCGTGATATTCAGCCGACTCCGTCGCTATGTCTGGGACCGTGTGAAATCTCGGTCGGTGAGATGGTGAGTGCTTATACCGCTTTTGCCAATAAGGGTATCCGTACGGCTCCTTTGTTTGTTACTCGTATTGAAGATAGTGATGGCAATGTGCTGGCGGAATTTTCTCCAGTCATGCAAGAAGTGATTAGTGAGACTAGTGCTTACAAGATGCTGATTATGCTCCGTGCCGTCATCAATGAAGGTACGGGAGGCAGGGTGCGTTTCCGTTATGGAATACAAGCCGATATGGGCGGAAAAACAGGTACGACCAATAATAATTCCGATGGATGGTTCATGGGCTTTACTCCATCGTTGGTGTCGGGTGTATGGGTCGGCGGTGAAGATCGTGATATTCATTTCGATACGATGCTTTATGGTCAGGGTGCTTCTATGGCATTGCCTGTATGGGCTATCTATATGAATAAGGTATATGCTGATAAAAGTTTGGGATATTCTCAAGATGAACGCTTTGAAATTCCGGAAGGTTTTGACCCGTGTGCTGGTATGAATGAAAGCACGGATAGCGTTTCGGTGGTGACTGACGGAGGTATTGATGATTTGTTTGAAGAGTGAAACTTGATAAGATAAGGATAATGCAGGCGGGCAATGAAGAAGTCGTGGATGACTTTTTCGTTGCCCGTCTCTTTTTTGTATTGGAGTTCATTCGGTAGGGTTGAGTATTTTAGTGCAATTCCGTGACCTCCATTCGTCTTTTTGTACTAACTTTGCGAATGTTATACGATAAAGCAATATTTATGTTTCATAAAAAGATGCATCGGTGGTATGTTCCTAAAGGACAGGAACTCACTGAAATGGATAAGAAAATCCTCTATTATCAAAATAAGGGCAGTCTAGTGCCGACCCGTAAACTTATCAAGACCCCGGAACAGATTGAAGGAATTCGCCGGAGTGGAGTAGTGAATACCGGAGTACTTGATCTCGTGGAACGAGAGATTCATGCGGGCATGAGTACAGCCGAGGTGGACAAGCTGGTTTATGATTATACACTCGATCATCATGCTGTGCCTGCCACATTGGGATATGAAGGTTTCCCGAAAAGTTGTTGTGTGTCGATTAATGAAGTTGTATGTCATGGTATTCCGAATGAAGAGGAGATCCTGGAAGAAGGTGACATCGTCAATGTGGATTGTACTACTATCCTTGATGGCTATTATGCAGACGCATCCCGCATGTTTATTATAGGTAAAACGACGCCGGAAAAAGAAAAATTAGTTCGTGTGGCAAAAGAGTGCCTGGAGATAGGCATGCAGGTGGCTAAGCCTTATTGCTTTGTTGGTGATATAGGCAATGCCATTGATAAACATGCTCGTAAAAATGGTTTTTCTATAGTGCGTGATTTGTGTGGTCATGGTGTAGGATTGGAGTTTCATGAAGAGCCGGATGTAGAGCATTATGGTCGGAAAGGAACAGGAATGCTTTTGGTCCCAGGCATGGTGTTCACAATCGAGCCAATGGTGAACATGGGGACTTGGGAGGTTTTCATCGATGAAGAAGATGGATGGACTGTGGTGACGGAGGACGAATTGCCTTCAGCACAGTGGGAACATACTTTCGTGATGACTGAAGAAGGTTTGGAAATTTTGACATACTAGATATTCGTAAGTCAATCAAAAACATTACTTTTGCAAGCAATAATGAATTTATGGATACAATAATATTAGGTATAGAATCATCATGTGATGACACTTCGGCGGCGGTTATTCGTAACGGTGTCTTGCTGTCGAATGTTGTTGCAAGTCAAGCTGTACATGAGGCTTATGGGGGCGTTGTGCCAGAATTGGCATCACGGGCTCATCAGCAAAATGTTGTTCCTGTTGTGCATGAAGCGTTGAAACGGGCTGGCGTAACAAAAGAGCAGCTGAGTGCTATAGCCTTTACCCGTGGTCCCGGTTTGATGGGGTCGTTATTGGTCGGTGTGTCGTTTGCTAAGGGTTTTGCCCGTTCATTGGGAATTCCGATGATTGATGTGAACCATTTGCAAGGCCACGTGCTGGCTCACTTTATTAAAGAGTCGGAAGAAGATACTGACAAACCGCGTTTTCCTTTCCTTTGTCTGTTAGTTTCTGGAGGTAATTCCCAAATTATCTTGGTGAAGTCTTACAAAGATATGGAAGTTTTGGGGCAGACGATTGATGATGCTGCTGGAGAGGCTATCGATAAATGCTCGAAAGTTATGGGGCTGGGTTATCCCGGTGGGCCTATTATTGATCGTTTGGCACGACAGGGAAATCCAAAAGCTTTTACTTTTAGCAAGCCGCATATTCCGGGCTATGACTACAGCTTTAGCGGTTTGAAGACCTCCTTCCTTTATTCTTTACGGGAATGGTTGAAAGATGATCCTGATTTCATTGAACATCATAAAGAAGATTTGGCAGCTTCGCTGGAAGCCACTATTGTGGATATACTGATGACGAAACTTCGTAAAGTAGCAAAGGATTTGAATATCCGTGAAGTGGCCGTCGCAGGGGGAGTCTCTGCGAATAATGGTTTGCGGAATGCGTTCCGTGAACATGCTGAACGCTATGGATGGAAGATTTATATACCCAAATTCAGTTATACGACTGATAATGCTGCCATGATAGCCATGACAGGTTATTTTAAGTTCTTAGATAAAGATTTTTGTTCCATTGATAAGCCGGCTTATTCACGGGTCGGTTTGTAAAAACTACAAGATATGTCACTAGAAACAAAGTTTATAAGTAGAGAAATTAATGAGCTGATGTGGAAAAACGGTTCCACTCTCTCTACAGCCGAGAGCTGTACCGCAGGAAATGTCGCAGCCGCTATCACTTCTGTTCCCGGTAGTTCGCAGTTTTATAAAGGTGGTGTAGTAGGTTACTCCAATGAAGTCAAGGAAAACATGTTGCATGTCAGCCATGAAACACTTGAAACGTATGGGGCTGTCAGTGAAGAAACCATTACAGAGATGATTAAAGGCGCCATGAATACATTGAAGACTGATTTTGCCGTAGCAACCTCAGGCATTGCAGGTCCAGGTGGAGGTTCGGCTGAAAAGCCCGTAGGACTGATTTGGGTGGCAGCCGGAAATAAAGATAAGGTGCTGACACAGAAATTGGAAGGTGATTATGGACGTGAAATCAATATTGCTCGTGCCACACAAGCTGCTTTAGCTCTGCTTCTGACCTTGATTCGTGAAAGTGAGAGCAGTGAATCTTGAAAAAGTGCACATTTTTAGGCAAATTGCTTGTTTATAAGGAATAAATCCTTTAATTTTGCACGCTGTTTGAGATAAACAAGAAAAAGAAACTATAAAACTAAGATAGCAATGTCGAAAATTTGTCAAATTACCGGAAAGAAAGCCATGATTGGCAACAATGTTTCACACTCAAAGAGAAGAACTAAGAGAGTTTTTGATGTGAACTTGTTTACGAAGAAATTCTACTATGTAGAACAAGACTGCTGGATCAGCCTGAATATTTGCGCAGCAGGTCTTCGCGTGATTAATAAGAAAGGCTTGGATGCTGCGCTCAACGATGCTGTAGCTAAAGGCTATTGTGATTGGAAAACTATTAAAGTAATCGGCTAAAATAAGGGAGAATAAGACTTATGGCAAAGAAGGCAAAAGGTAACAGAGTGCAAGTAATCCTTGAATGCACTGAGCACAAAGCTAGCGGTATGCCGGGTACTTCCCGCTATATCACAACGAAGAATAGAAAGAATTCGCCTGAAAGATTGGAGCTGAAGAAATATAACCCCATCTTGAAACGAGTAACTGTACATAAAGAAATCAAATAATAATAGAACCCCATGGCAAAGAAAACTGTAGCAACCCTGCAAACGGGTAAGGAAGGACGTTCTTATACCAAGGTCATTAAGATGGTTAAGTCTCCTAAAACAGGTGCTTACGTATTTGATGAACAAATGGTTCCGAACGACAAAGTGCAAGACTTCTTCAAGAAGTAAGAAGTACATAAAGGACATATTCCATTTTGTAAATATCAGGAAGTCGGAAGTAGCTGAATAAGTTTCTTCCGACTTTTTTTCGCTTAAAACAAACAAGCAACTGCCGTAAATCTGCTTCTTGATTTGGACTAAGCAGGAATAGGGATGTGATATGGAGCTGATTAGTTCCTGATGACTTATAGAGCCGGTTGACTAGTTGGAGTCAGCCGGCTTTTCTTTATGTCTGGAATCGGATAGGAATTTGGGG
>NZ_JAMBLN010000009.1:0-132565 GCF_023337025.1 Mediterranea sp. ET5
TTTCGTTGCTCATCCAACCTCCAGCTACATCCAACTGGCAGATAATATCACGCAGCCATTCAACGAATATCTGCATCTATTCATTCGCTTCGGTTTCATGGGCCTCGTGCTGTTGTCAGCAATTGCATGGATGACCTATCAAAAGATGCGAACCTGCGCTACACGCCTCAAACAAGCAGCTTGGGCCTCGTTATGTGCCGGGGCTGTATGTGCCTGTTTCTCCTATCCGTGTCACTACCCGGCAATTTGGGTACTGTTGATACTTTCATTATCAAACATTTATACCCCAACAGTCTCTCAAGGACATGCAGCAACCAGATACAAGGCTTTTTCTGTCTTAGCCATTGCCTTCTGCGTGTTATCCCTGTCAATCATTCAAGCCCGATACGAACAGCAAAGAATCAGTCTGGAAGAACGTGCTGCAAACGGTGAGGACTCTGCTTCTCTACAGGATTCTTACAACCTGCTATATGACAGGTCCTACTTTCGCATCCATCCGGCTTTTCTTTACAATTACGCCATCTACCTGTTTGAAAGGGAACAATATGCCGAATGTCTGTCCATATTGGAACAAAGTGAAGCATATAAAATCGATTACAATAGTCAAATTCTCAAAGCGTATACCCTGCAACATTTGGGGAAAATCAAACTCGCGATCGAAGCCTTTCAACTAGCGTCACACATGTTACCCGGACGGCTGCAGCCTCACTATGAACTCATAAATCTATACGAATTAACCGGACAGCATCGTTTGGCAGTTCTATATGCACAGAATGCTCTAAAGCTTCCATTGAAGGTAAAGAATGCCCGCACGCTCTATTTTCAGAAAGAAATCCAGAAATTTCTGATTCATTCGCAAACTACCAAACACAAGCATACCAACCCGTAGTCTACACCCCCTGTTGCCACACCACATGGCAGCAAGGTCACTGCAAACCCCATTTACCATTTTGTCAAAACGTCAAACGACCCCCCTCAAAAAGGCCCGCTTTCGCACCAAAATGCAAGTTGGTGAGTAAAACGGCCCTTCTCGGGCAATTCGCTAAATACACATTGCAACCCGTCGGATAAAAGTCGCATCAATAAGGAATACATTCAGCCGAAAAAGGAGCAATAAGCTCCACGTCTGCGACATTTCCACCCAATATCACACTTTCAAAACCAGCCTCATCCGGAACAAACTAGAGGTGAACGAATGAAAATTATTGTATCGTTTTGCTAAAACAAGTGTTTCATCCTTCAAAAACAAGTGTTCGGGAAATGAAACAATATTGTTTGACTCGTCAAACACTTGTGTTTGGCACGTGAAACAATATTGTTTGACGAGCGAAACAATATTGTTTCACTGCATAAATATCCGGAATATACCCTTCTTTGGAATATTCATACGACGACTTCCGTATGAATATTCCTAAAAAAGCCTACTTTATCGTTTTTTCTCAAAAGTCGAGTTAGCTGAAAAGTGCGATTTCACCGAATCCGTCAAGCGGAAACGGGGATTCGGTTGCAATGTGACAGTCCGTTCTGCAATCACACAGGGGCACCACCTCACTCGAAGGGGAAGCGCACGCCCCAGCGGGCACGCAGGTCGTCCATGAGGCGCATCACGCGGAGTGTCTCCGAGTGAGGCATGTCGGGCGCCTCCAGCCAACCCCGCTGCAGTGCCTCGGCACATGCCTGCACCTCGTATTCGTAGCCGGTAATCTGTTTCGGGCAGTCATAGACTGCCTTCACGCGGTATTCGCTGTCGACCACGGTGATGCGCTGGGGGTTGTTGATGTTCTCCACGATGAGGTGTCCCTCCTCGCCCGAGATGATACCCTGACGGTCGGTCTTTGCCATCATCGTGCTGCTGAGCACCGCCATCCGTCCGTCACGGTAGGTCAGCGTGAAGCTCTCCTGGGCATCGACCCCGGTCTTCGTCTTCACACAGGCGGAGTCCACCCGTTCGATGTCCGTGCCGAATGCCATCAGGGCAAAATTGAGGGCATACACGCCCAGGTCGAGCAGCGCACCGCCTGCCAATGCCGGGTTGTACATCCGTTCCTTGTGGCTCAAGGGATAGCCCAGGTTGGCAGTCAGCATCGTGGGACGGCCGATGACGCCTTCCGCCAGCAGCTCGTTGAGCCGATGCGACAGTGGCATGTAGCGTGTCCAGATGGCTTCGGTGATGAACACACCCCGTTCACGCGCATAGCCGAGCACCTCTTCAGCCTGCACGGCGTTGGCGGTGAAGGCCTTCTCACACAGCACGGGCTTGCCATGATGCAGGCACAGCAGGGCATGGTCGCGGTGGTGCGAATGCGGTGTGGCGACATAGACCAAGTCCACGTCGGGGTCTTCGAGCATCTCTTCGTATGAACCGTACGCGCGGGGGAATCCCCATCGGTCGGCAAACGCACGTGCCGAGTCCAGGCTGCGCGATGCAATGGCGTATCCCTCGGCATCCTTCATTCCTGCCAGTGTCTCCGCCATCTTGGCGGCAATGGCACCGGCTCCAATAATTCCTACTTTCATAATGTATCCATTTGTTTGTCTGACGCACAGGCGTGTGTCCGTTTAATCATACAATCAGGACAGGAGCTCCTGTCCGTTCTCCTAATCAAATGCCACGTACGGGGCGAGGCGCTTCAGGTCGTCCGCCGTGAACTCCTCATAGAGCTCCAGCTGACGGAGGGAGTGCAGGGGCCCGTACTTGTGGCGGAAGTCCGTGATGGCCCTTGCCTGCCGGTAGTTCAAGTACGGATGGCGGCTGAGCTGCGCAGCTTCCGCCCGGTTGATGTGAATCGGCTTTTCCGTCAGAGGACCGACGGTGAACCACCGGCACAGACTGTCGGGCATTCCGCTGATTTCCGTCAGTTGGGACACATGCACGAAGCCGCCCAGACGGTTCCGATAGGCGACGATGCGCGATGCACGGACGCGACCGATGCCGGGCACCCGTTGCAGCACTGTCGTGTCGGCGGCATTGAGTTCGACAGTCGTCCCTTCAGCAAACTTCGACGGGCGCAGCCACCAGCCTTCCGCCTTCCCGGTGTTCTTCTGACGGACGGACGCCGCCTGTTCCTTCTCCGGCAGGGTGATGCGGATGTACGGACGCAGACGGGCGTAGTCTTCCGCTGTCAGCCCGTAGATGCGTGCCAGGGATTCGGGTGTACGGAACACGCCGCCGCGGGCACGGTACTTCAGGATGTTGCGCACCACGTAGGGAGGCAGTCCGAGACTTGACAACCGGACGGAATCGGCACGGTTGGGGTCAAACGGGATCGGCACGACTGCCGCCCTCCTTTCTCTTCCGGCAGACTGACGGTGCAGACTGTCGGCACGCATGAACGCCTGCTTGATGGCTGCGGTATCCGCATCCGTCACCTCGACAGAGTCAGACCGCGCGGCACGTCGGTAGACCCCGACACTCACCATAAGCACCAGTGCCAGTACCGACAGGACCACGACAAGTCGCTGTTCCCAGTACGAACAGAAAAGGGTATCTTTCCACATACAACGTCACGGTTCAGGTTCAGAACAGCCCCCACTCCTTCAGGAACACGCCGGCAATGGCTATCGGGGCGACATAGCGCACCAGGAAGATGTATGCCCGGAAGAAGCGCACCTTCAGGCTGCCTTCGTTCGACACCTCGGCATAGACCAGCCGACGGTCGAGATACCATCCGGTGAACAGGCAGATGAGCATGCCGCCCAGCGGAAGCATGATTTTGGTGGTCGTGAAGTCAAAGAGGTTGAAAAGGTTCATTCCGGCTATCGTGAAGTCACTCCACACGCCCATCGACAGGGAGCAGGCGGCACCGAGCAAAAGGCAGCCGGCAGTGACGAGCGTGGCAGCCCGCGTCCGCGAGAGATGGAACTCCTCATGCAGGTAGGCAGTCACCACCTCGTGGATGGAGATGGTCGACGTCAGTGCCGCCAACGCCAGCAGGATGTAGAACATCAGCGAGAAGATGTACGACAGGACCGGCACTCCGGCAAACGCCTGTTGGAACACGTTGGGCAGGGTGATGAAAATCAGCCCGGGTCCTGCATCGGGACTGATGCCCACGGAGAATGCCGCCGGGAAGATGATGATGCCTGCCAGCACCGCCACACAGGTATCGATTACGCCTACGCTGCCTGCCGTCTTCGCCAGGTTGGTGTCGCGGCTGAAGTAGGAGGCGTATGTGCAGAGGCAACCCATGCCGAGACTCAGTGAATAGAATGCCTGCCCCATGGCACCCAGCACGACGTCGGACGTGACCTTGCTGAAGTCGGGACGGAACAGGAAGAGCAACCCCTTCTCTGAACCGGGCAGGCTGACGGAGCAGACCGCAAGGACAATCACCAGGATGAAGAGCAGCGGCATCAGGAGCTTCGACGAACGCTCGATGCCCTTCTTCACGCCACGCACGACCACAAAGTGGGTCAGCACAAGGAAACAGGCTGTCCAGACGACTGGGAGCACAGGCTCTTGCAGGAAGGAGGCGAAGGAGGCGCTGAAGTCCGGCGCAGTCTTTCCGGCGAAGCTGTTGGTGCCCGCCTCGACGATGAACTCCAGTGTCCAGCCTGCCACCACGGAGTAATAGCTCAGGATGAGAAAGCCTGTCAGCACACCGAGGAATCCCACCCAACGCCAGGGAGTACCCGGTGCAAGGATGCGGTAGGCTCCTGCCGTGTTGGCACGCGAGCGGCGTCCGATGAGGAACTCGGAAATCATGACAGGCATGCCCATGAACAGCACGCAGAGCAGGTAGATGAGGATAAACGCCGCTCCACCATGTTGTCCTGCCTCGTAAGGGAAACGCCAGATGTTGCCCAATCCGACGGCAGAACCGGCAGAGGCGAGGATGACGCCGATGCGGCTTCCGAAGTTTACGCGGTCTGAATTTGTCATCAGAAGAGTTAGTGTTTGTTATTAGTTTCAGGCAAAACTACGCATTTTTGAAGAGATTGTTATAATTTTGTCTCTATAATCAACCAAAAAGATTCGTTTAGCCATGTCCCGACTTATCTTACGCTACACCGTGTCGTGGTTGCTCATCGTGGCAATCCTGCTGGCATGCTTTCTGCCTGTCCCTGAAACTGAAATGGACGACGTCCCCTTCATCGACAAGTGGGTGCACATCCTGATGTATCTCATGCTCTCGTCGAGCCTTTGGATTGAGTACCTGCGCAGCCACACGCACATCGACTACCCGAAGCTCTGCGTCGGCGCCATCGTCCTGCCCATCGTCCTGAGCGGACTCATCGAACTGGGACAGGCGTACTGCACAACGACCCGTTCGGGCGACTGGCTGGACTTCCTGGCAAACGTCACCGGTGTCGGATTGGGCGCCCTTCTGGGCTTCACGGTCTACCGGCGCCACTTCCTGAAGAAGGTCCGCTAAATCAAGGGACGAGGGTCCCGCCAACAGACAGTACGTACATTATACATAGAAGGATAAACTTATGAGAAAGAACTTTGGAGCAAAAGCATGGACGTATCCACAACCTGTATTCATCGTGGGCACTTACGACGAAGAGGGACGTCCCGACGCCATGAATGCCGCCTGGGGAGGCATCGACTACGACGACCGCATCAACCTGTGCCTGAGCGAGGGGCATAAGACCGTGAAGAACCTGCTTGCCACACGGGCCTTCACCGTGAGCATGGGCACAGCAGACCAGCTGGTGGCATGCGACTACGTGGGCATCGTCTCGGGCAACAAAGAGCCGGACAAGTTTGCCAAAGCAGGCTTCCACGCCGTGAAGTCGGAGTTCGTCAACGCCCCGCTCATCGAGGAGCTGCCCATGACGGTGGAGTGCGAACTGGTGTCCTACGACCCACAGACGTGTCACCTCGTCGGACGCATCGTCAACGTGTCAGCCGACGAAAGCATCCTCAACGAGAAAGGGAAGATTGACCCTGCCAAGCTGCGCCCCCTCATCTTTGACCCGGTGAACATGGGCTATCTCGTGGCAGGCGAGCGGGTCGGCAATGCATTCAAGGACGGGACGGCACTGAAGCGATGATACCGGTCATTGACAACATGATTACACTGGAGCAGCAGGTACTCCGCGAGGGGTTCCTGCCGTTCTTCCGTTGCGGCATCCCCGGTTTCTCCATCGAGGAGCGGACGGCGCCTGAATATTGGTTTGCTGACGGGGAGGATGGTCCGTGGGAATGGAAAGGGCCCCTCATCCGCGAGGGACACTGCGCCTACGGCAAGTTCTTCCGCAAGAAGGCCGGCTACGTCAGTCTGGAATGGCTGCCCCACCTGATGAACTACCGCCGTACCTGCCGTTATGCCAAGGATGAGGATACCGCTGCCCTCGACGACGTGGTGTTGCAGACCATCGCATCGGAAGGTGGGGTGACGGTCAAGGACCTGCGCCGTCTGTTGGGCTTCGTCCGTGGCAGGGGAAGGAGGCATCCCGATGGCCTCGTCGACCGTCAGCCGGAGCTCAAGCTCTCCCTCGACCCGATTCTGACGCGCCTGATGATGGGACTGCACATTGTCATAGCCGACTTCGAATACAACATCGACCGTCACGGCCGTCCCTACGGCTGGGGTGTGGCTCGCTACACGTTGCCCGAGGTGCTCTACGGACGCCTGGATGCCGGATGCACTCCCGAGGAGTCTTACGCCCGGATACTTGCCCATCTGCAACGCCTGCATCCGGAAGTCCCCATCCGAAAATTGGAAGAATTCATCGGATAGAGGGAAGGTGGAAGCCGTCCGCACCCTGCATCCGCTGGGATAGGGGCATAAAAAAAGAGAGCTACATCGCTGTAGTTCTCTTCGTCTCAACGTGGTGTCACCAGGAATCGAACCGGGGACACAAGGATTTTCAGTCCTTTGCTCTACCAACTGAGCTATGACACCATTGCTTGATTGCGCTGCAAAGATAGGAATAATTCTTGAACTTACAAATTTTTCGCAATTTTCTATCCATTCCTTTGGCAGTTACAAAAAAGTGCGTACCTTTGCAACCGCAAAACGGAAAGTAGCGCAGTTGGTAGCGCACTACGTTCGGGACGTAGGGGTCGGGCGTTCGAGTCGCCTCTTTCCGACAGTGCAAAAAGAAACGGACATTCTTCACGGAGTGTCCGTTTTTCTTTTTGTATCCCTCTGTCAGCGTTCCTGCCACGTCGCGTAGGGATGCTTGGACAGGTAGGCATTGTAGTAACGCTCGTCGCCGGTGACCTCACGGCCCAGGTAGGAAGGTGGGGTGAACGGCTCGTCTACATCATCCAGCTCCACTTCCGCCATCACCAGTCCCTCGTTCTCGCCGTGGAACTCATCGATTTCCAGCGTATGCTTCCCGTGTCGCACCAGGTAACGCGTCTTCTCGATACGCCCCGGTTCGCAGAGCGACATCAGGTGGCGGGCATCTTCCAACGGAATCTCACGCTCCCACTCATAACGGCTCAGCCCCGATGCATCGGACGCACCCTTGATGGTCAGGTACCCCCTTCCATCGCGGATACGGACACGCACACAGCGTTCGGGAGCACTGCACAGGTAGCCTTGTGCCACCTCGGAGGAGGCATAGGCGAGGCTGTGGAATGCTCCCGACACCAGAAATTTCCGTTCTATCTCTTGCGGCATAAAGCGTTATCCCAACACGGAATAGGCAATCATGGCGATGACCGCCAAAACAATCAGACCGATGAATATGCCTTTCACTACGCGGTCGGCTTTCTGCTCTTCGCGGCGTTCACGAGCCGCATGCTTTTGTTGACTTCTCTGACTCATGGTATTTTCGTTTTTAAGTTCTTCTGTTCATTCATTTGCCGGTTCATCCGGACGGATGGGGAGGGGCTATACCTCGGCGTCGCCAAACTCCATCAGATAGGCTTTGATGAAGCCGTCAATCTTGCCGTCCATCACGCCGTTCACGTCCGACGTCTGGTAGTTCGTGCGGTGGTCCTTCACGCGGCGGTCGTCGAAGACGTAGCTTCGTATCTGCGAGCCCCACTCGATCTTCTTCTTCCCCGCCTCTATCTTTGCTTGCTCTGCCATGCGGTGCTTCATCTCCTTCTCGTAAAGGATGGAGCGCAACTGTCGCATGGCGTTTTCCTTGTTCTTGGGTTGGTCGCGCGTCTCGGTGTTCTCGATGAGGATTTCCTCTTCTTCGCCCGTATAGGGGTCTTTATACTGGTAGCGCAGGCGCACGCCGGACTCCACCTTGTTGACGTTCTGTCCTCCGGCACCACCGCTCCGGAACGTGTCCCACGAGATGCACGCCGGCTGTATGTCCACTTCGATGGTATCGTCGACCAGCGGAGTGACAAAGACCGATGCGAACGAAGTCATGCGTTTGCCCTGGGCATTGTAGGGTGACACACGCACCAGGCGGTGCACGCCGTTCTCACCCTTCAGGTATCCGTAGGCGTAGGCGCCCTGAATCTCCATCGTCACCGACTTGATGCCCGCCTCGTCGCCTTCCTGCAGGTTGGCAATTGCCACCTTATACTTGTTCGCCTCCGCCCAGCGCATGTACATGCGCATCAGCATCGACGCCCAGTCCTGGCTTTCCGTACCACCGGCACCGGAATTGATTTTGAGCACACAGTCCATCTGGTCGGCTTCCTGACGCAACATGTTCTTCAGCTCCAGCGCCTCGATGGCTTCGGATGCCTTGGCGTACGCCTCATCCAGTTCGGCTTCGGTGATGAGTCCGTCCTTGCAGAAGTCGAAGGCGATTTCCACCTCGTCGGCAAGGCTTTTCACCTCTTTATATCCGTCAATCCAGCCTTGCAGTCCCTTGACCTTCTTCATTTGGGCTTCCGCTTTCTTGGCGTCGTCCCAGAATCCGGGAGCTTGGGTGCGCAACTGTTCTTCCTCCACCTGAATCTGCTTGGCATCAATGTCCAGATAGCGTTTCAGGGCTTCGGTACGTTCCTTGACATCTTTCAGTTGTTCTATGGTTATCATGCTTAGCTACTTATATGGTTCAATGTGCAAAGATAAAGAGAATTTACGAAGTACGCCGCATGCGCGGGGCACAAACCGCGCCGCCTCACTCCTCGTACATCTTCTCTATCTCCGCCGCGTAGTTCCGGTAGATGACCGGACGTTTGATCTTCAGCGTATTCGTCAGTTCGCCCCGCTGCATGCTGAACGGCTCGGGCAGGAGCGTGAAATACTTCACCTGCTCGTAGTGTGCCAGTCGCTGCTGCAAGGCGTCGATGCGCTCGCGGTAGAGCGCCATGACCTGCGGATGGCGGAGCAGCTCCTCCATCGTCTGGTAAACGATGCCGCGCCGTGCCGCAAACTCGCGCACCAGGTCGTAGACGGGCACGATGAGTGCCGTGACGTACTTGTGGCGGTCCGCGATGACGGCTACCTGGTCGATGTAACGGTCCACCACGAGGCGGCTCTCGATCGCCTGGGGAGCGATGTACTTGCCGTTGGACGTTTTGAACAGGTCCTTCAGACGGTCGGTCAGGAACAGCTCGCCGTCCTTGAGGTAGCCCACGTCGCCCGTGTGGAACCAGCCGTCGGCATCGATGGCCTCGCGTGTCAGTTCCTCCTTCCGGTAGTAACCGCGCGTGATGGTCTTGCCGCGCAGGAGTATCTCGTCGTGTTCTCCCAGCTTCACCTCCACGTCGGGCATCACCGCGCCCACCGAGCCGATGGTGTAACGCGGCAGGGGGTCACAGGACACCGTGGCGGTCGACTCCGTCAGTCCGTAGCCTGCCAGCATGGGAATGCCCACCGAGTGAACGAACTCCTCGACCACCGTGGGGATGGCGGCACCGGCTGTGGGGAACAGGTTGCCGTGCTCGATGCCCAGCGTCTTCTTCAGCAGACGGTAGACCGTACGGTCGTAGAGGCGGTAACGCTGACGCAGGAAGAAGGGGGGCTTCTTCTCCACCCGCACATAGTCCAGGTGGTAACGCCGTCCCACCCGCAGGGCGTCGCGGAAAATCATCCGGCTCAAGAAGTTGCTCGAGGCTATCTTCTCCTGCACGCCCGTGTAGACCTTCTCCCAGAAACGCGGGACGGCACACATGGCCGTCGGGCGCACCTCGCGGATGGTCTGCTGGATGTCCGCCGGACGCAGGTTGATGCACACCGTGCAGCCACGGTTGATACAGAGGTAGGTCCACGCCTTCTCGAAGATGTGGGTCAGGGGGAGGAAGTTCATCACCACGTCCGCGTCCGTCAGTTGGGGCAGACGGATGTCATGGATACGGAACGCCTCCGCGTAGCAGGAGTGGTGGAGCATGACGCCCTTCGGCTCGCCCGTGGTTCCGGACGTATAGAGGATGTTTGCCAGGTCTTCTTCGCTGACGTCGTGCCGGCGGCGTTCCAGCTCGGCAGTGACAGCCGCGTCGGTGCCCAGTGCCAGGAACTCGTTGAAGTAGAGCGACAGCGAGTCCTGCGAATGGCGGATGACCTTGCGGTCGAAGATGACCACACGCTCCAGCGAGGGGCACGACTCCGCCACCTGGCAGGCGACGTCGTACTGGTACTGCTCGCCGACGAACAGGAAGCGTATGCCGGCATCCTGCAGGATGTAGCCCACCTGCTCGGCGGAGCTGGTAGCATAGAGCGGGATGGACACCGCACGCACGCCGAACGCGGCAAAGTCCATGTACAGGCACTCGGGTTTGTTCTGTGAAAAGACGCCGATATTCTCCTGTACCCCCACGCCCAGTTCGAGCAGGGCGCGTGAGGCGACATCGACGATATGGGAGAATTGGTTCCACGTCACGGGAACCCACGTGCCGGTGGCGTAGTCGCGGTAACGTAGCGCCGTCCGGTTAGCATATTTCTTCGCCTGCTCCTGTACGAGCAAGGCCAAATGAGGGTGCGACATGCTTCTTATGGATATTTAGTTTACGGGCTGTCCGGAAAGAGGTTATCCGCCCGGCGGACGGACCGTCTCACGCCACCGGGCGCGCGCCTCATCGGTCGGTCACCCGTCGGCAGGTCCGCCCCACGGATGCTCCGGGGACATTTTTATGGGGGCAAAGGTATGGTTTTTATTCCGAAGTATCGTACTTTTGCACGCACAATCACGAACAACTATGGACAAAGAAGCAATGCTAAGCGAGGCTCTCAACCTGTTGAAAGTGCTCATCAGCACGCCCTCGATGAGCCGCGAAGAAGAAGCGGCAGCCAATGCCCTACAGAACTACATGGAGCGCAGCGGCATCCTCACCAACCGCTCGGGCAACAACGTCTGGTGCGTCAGCCCGCAGTTCAGCCTGGACAAACCCACCCTCTTGCTCAACTCACACATCGATACAGTCAAGCCCGTCAGTGGATGGCAGAAGCAGCCCTTCACCCCGACGGAAGTCAACGGGAAGCTCTACGGCCTCGGCAGCAATGACGCCGGGGGAAGCCTCGTATGCCTCTTCCAGACCTTTTGCAGGCTCACACGGAAGGAGCAGCCCTACAACCTCATCTTCCTCGCCTCCTGTGAGGAGGAGGTCTCGGGCAAGAACGGCATCGAGAGCGTACTCCCCAAGCTGCCACCCATCGCACTGGGCATCGTGGGAGAGCCCACGGAGATGCAGCCTGCCATCGCCGAGAAGGGACTGATGGTCCTCGACGTGACCGCCCACGGAAAGGCGGGTCATGCCGCACGCGAGGAGGGCGACAATGCCATCTACCATGCCCTGACGGACATCGAGTGGTTCCGCACGTACCATTTCGAACGGGTGTCGCCCCTGCTGGGCCCGGTGAAGATGAGCGTCACGCAAATCAATGCCGGCACACAGCACAATGTCATCCCCGACCGCTGTTCGTTCGTCGTCGACATACGCAGCAACGAGCTGTACACCAACGAAGAACTCTTCAGCCTCATCAGCCAGCACGTCAGCAGCGAGGTCACAGCCCGCTCCTTCCGCCTCAACTCGTCGCATATCGACGCCTCCCACCCGGTGGTCCGCCGCGCCGTGGAACTGGGACGGACGCCCTACGGCTCCCCCACCCTCTCCGACCAGGCACTCATGCCCTTCCCCTCGGTGAAAATCGGTCCGGGGAAATCGTCGCGCTCGCACACTGCCAACGAGTACATCCTCATCCGCGAACTGGAGGAGGCGCTTGACCTCTACTACGAACTCCTCGACGGACTGGTCATCGGCTAAAACCGGACACGGCGACCGGGAACAGGAGACACGGGAATCTGTCGGAACGAGCGACCAGACCGGTCACCCCCTACATTCGCCGCCCGATGGGTGCATGTCCACGCCGAAGGGCAATTGGCAATTGTCAATTGTCAATTGTCAATTGACTATGTTGGACCGGGCGACCGGACCGGTCGCCCCTACATTTGGGGGAATGTTTTGTTGATGGGGTTTGACGGTTGTGTCAATTTGTCAAATTGTCAAACGAATCGCCCGAGAAGGGGCTTCCTTGCACCAAAATACGAGTTGGTGACCACGGAGCGCCTTCTCGGGCGATTTGTGTTTTGCACACTGACGGTGTTTCCGTCGGTTTCCTTTCCCTCTGTTTCATTTTTCTTCCCATTCATTCCTTTCCGTCGGTCTTTTCACACAGACGGACGCAATTTCACACTCACGGAATCGTGCCCCTTTGGTCGCTGAAAAGTGGAAACAGGTGGCTGTTTTCGTACGGACGAACGACCACGACGGTGCGGACACGTCGGTACGGTGGTGCGGACGCGTCCGTACGAAGCCAACCACCGGTGCTTTCAACCGTGGAAAGGAGGGCGGCGGATGCTTTTTTCGCGTTAGAAACGGTATAATTATGTGAATAGAGGTTTATTCAGGTATGTTTCGACGGACGTATCTTAAAATATTTAACGCGCGATTTTCTAATTGGGACGATTTTGCGAAAATGTGCGTTACCCCAAAATGCCCAATCAGGAAATTTTGATGTTAATATCCGGAAAACGATGTCTTTTTGATAAACCGTTCATGGGGAAAATGTAGGGGTAACCTGACGGGTACGTCCGCCGGAGGCTATTCTACCTTATATATGTTCATGTCGTCCTGGAAATCGTGCAGGAGGTCAAAGAGGTCATGCTCTCCCGCCTTCCGCGCCTTGATGACCATCGTCACCTGGTAGGTCGCGGCACTCTCGTGGTTGACCTGTTCCATCTGATAGGAAGCGATGATGAAGTCGTGCTCCAGCAGGCGTTCGCGGACGGCATTGACCACCTCGCGCTTCGTCGTGGAGAACTCCATGTAGGAGCTGCGCATGCCGATGCTCTTGAACAGGTAGCTGAGCAGCTCCAGTCCCATGAGTGTCAGGACCGCAGCCGAAATGCCGAGCCAGTACATCCCCGCTCCGATGGTCATGCCGATGCCCGACGTGACCCATATGCCGGCAGCGGTCGTCAGGCCTCTCACTATCTGCTTCTGGAAGATGATGGTACCGGCTCCGATAAAGCCGATGCCGGTGACGACCTGCGAGGCGATGCGGCTCGGGTCCAGGCTCACACCGGGGTGGTCGATCACCGCCATGAAGCCGTATTGCGACAGAATCATGAGCAGGGCGCTGCCCAGCGACACAAGGAAGTGCGTCCGGTAACCCGCCTCCTTGGCACGATACTCGCGGTCCAGCCCGATGAGCGCACCGAGCACTCCGGCGAGAAACAAACGGAAGATGAATTCAAGAGTCATGTTCATGCTGTGGATAGTTAAGTGTTGGTCCTTGTCAATTGTCCATCGCGCCGAACCGGATGACCGTTCCGCCATCGCTGCCGGCATGGCGGCGCAGGAGGTCCTGCAGGTAGGCGCCAGCCTCCTCCAGTCCTTCCCGTCCGCTGTAACCGTTGATGATGGCCAGCAGACGGGTGGTGCCGAGGGTCAGCTTGGTGCGTTCGTGGTCGCTCGTCGGTGTGCCGATGCCCCCGAGCGCGTCGCGGTAGACGGGCAGCCCCTCGATGTTGAGCGTGCCGCGCCCGATGCCCTCATAGGGTTCTCCCGGACGGCCGATGCCCAGGGTGAGCGTGTCCCCCTCAATCTTGTCGGCGTCAAATCCCCCGATGGAGTAACCACTGGCGATGGAGACCACGTTGATGAGGTCGACCAGCGTGTCTATCTGGTAGAGCGGACTGCCCTTGAGGATGCGTCGGCAGAGGGCTTCCGATGACGGACGGTAGCGGCTGGGGTCCTTGCCGCACCGCTTGTATGCCTCGCGCGTCGCCTGGATGGGGCGCATCGTCTTGATGGAGTCGGTGGTGTAGCGGGCACGGTAGTCCGCGGTGAAACGTTCGATTTCCTCCCAAAGTGGCTCGCAGTAGGCACTGTTCTGCACCCGGGCGAGCACGGCCAGCCCGCAGAAGTCGGGGCAGGCGTTCCTGATGTCGTCAGATAAGAGTATGCGCATGGATGTGTCGATATGCTGTTTTGCAAGCAAAATTAGCCATTTTGAGACAGATTCGTAGCATAAAGGCGGTTCTAAATGAACAAGAAGGCAACGAATTTGGCGTTCGTCCTGAATTTTTCCTCATGCAAGGGAGACGGAATAGAAAAGATGCACTATTTTTGCAGGGAGTTATATATGACAAGGATAAGCATGAAGACTGACTCGCAGTTCTTGATTGACATAGACCGTATCTTGGAAGCCAAGGCAGGGGCGAAAGCAAAGTATGTACCCCGCTTCGTGGTGTCCTACCTGAAGCGCATCGTCCATCAGGACGAAATCAACGGGTTCCTGCGCAGTGTGGAAGGGAAAGTCGGCGTGGACTTTCTGGAAGAAGGGATGAAGTTCCTCGACACGAAGCTGGACGTGCACGGGCTGGAGAACCTGCCCGACGACGGACGGCTCTGCACGTTCGTGAGCAATCATCCCCTGGGTGGACAGGACGGCGTGGCGCTGGGCTACCTGCTCGGCAAGCATTACGACGGGCGCATCAAATACCTGGTCAACGACCTGCTGATGAACCTCAAGGGCCTTGCCCCCCTCTTCATCCCCATCAACAAGACAGGCTCGCAGGCAAAGGACTTCCCGCTCATGGTGGAAGCCGGCTTCAACTCGGACTGTCATATCATCATGTTCCCTGCCGGGCTTTGCTCCCGTCGGCACAACGGTGTCATCCGGGACCTGGAGTGGAAGAAGACCTTCATCGTGAAGAGCGTGCAACATCGGCGCGACATTGTCCCCATACACTTCGAGGGGCGCAACTCCGACTTCTTCTACAACCTGGCGAACGTATGCAAGGCGTTGGGCATCAAGTTCAACATCGCCATGCTCTATCTCGCCGACGAGATGTTCAAGAACCGCCACAAGACCTTCCGCGTCACCATCGGCAAGCCCATCCCCTGGCAGACATTTGACAAGAGCCGGACACCGGCACAGTGGGCGGCGTACGTGAAAGAGTCAGTCTATAAGTTGTAAACCAGCATAAAGCAAATAAAAATCTATGGAAGAAATCATCGCACCGATACCCAAGGAAGTACTGAAGTCGGAGCTGACCGAAGACAAGCGTCTTCGTTTTACGAACAAGAGCAACAACGAAATCTACATAGTGACGTACCAGGACTCGCCGAACGTGCTGCGCGAGATCGGACGTCTGCGCGAAATCGCCTTCCGGGCTGCCGGCGGCGGGACGGGACTGCCCTACGACCTCGACGAGTATGACACGATGGAGAACCCCTACAAGCAGCTCGTCGTGTGGAATCCGGAAGCGGAAGAGATTCTCGGCGGTTACCGTTACCTGCGCGGCACGGACGTGCAGTTCGACGAGAACGGACAGCCGAAGCTGGCGACCGCCCACCTGTTCCACTTCTCCGACCGCTTCCTGACGGACTTCCTGCCCACGACCATCGAGCTGGGACGTTCGTTCGTCACCCTCGAATACCAGTCGACCCGCGCAGGCTCGAAGGGGCTGTTCGCCCTCGACAACTTGTGGGACGGCCTGGGAGCACTCACCGTGGTCATGCCTGAGGTGAAGTATTTCTTCGGAAAGATGACCATGTATCCTTCGTACAACCGCTTCGGACGGGACATGATCCTCTACTTCCTCAACAAGCACTTCGAGGACAAGGACAACCTCATCACACCGTTGAAGCCCCTCCAGCTGGAGACGGACCCGGAGCTGCTGAAAACTATCTTCTGTAAGGAAACGTTCAAGGAGGACTACAAGATACTGAACACCGAGGTGCGCAAGCTGGGCTACAACATTCCCCCGCTGGTGAATGCCTACATGGGGCTGTCGCCGACGATGCGCATGTTCGGCACTGCCATCAACTACGGCTTCGGCGACGTCGAGGAGACCGGCATCCTGATTGCCGTCGACGAGATTCTGGAGGAGAAGCGCATCCGCCACATCGAGTCCTTCGTCAAGCAGCACCCCGAAGCCCTGAAAATCACTTCCGGCGCCAACCGGGTCATCTACGAGTCCAAGCAGTAGGCGCCGGCAGTTCCTGCCCGCCTCACACCGCCGGGAGGCTGTTGCCGTTGATTTTGCGGTAGAGGTCCAGCGCGTAGATGTCCGTCATGCCCGACAGGTAGTCGAGCACCGCCTGGATGCGCCCGTAGAGCGTGGGTGCATGCACGTCGTACTGGTCGGACACGCGGTTGATGAGCAGCTGCGAGTAAGCCTTCTCGGGCGACATGACCGCGTCGATGAGCAGGTCGAGCAGGGTCATGATGACCTTGAAACCGGCGAGCTCGATGTCCACCACGTCCTTCGAACGGTAGATGCTGGCGTATGCCTTGCGCGAACACGCCTCGTACGCCGCGTGCACCTCGGGGCTGATGTGGTCGATAAGGCTCCCCTTGAACGTCCCTGCCAACAGCTCCTCCTCGTGCTCGACAAAGGCACGGGTACACTCCTTCACCAAGACTCCGATGACCGACGAACGCAGGTAGGCGACCTGCTCGTTCACGTCCTGCACCATGCGGCAGACCTCGGCAATGTGCGTCCGCTTCTCCTCACCGAAGAAGCCGAGGAACAGTTGCCGTATCTCCTCCGTACCCACCAGTTTCAACTTGTGGGCATCCTCCATGTCCATCACCTGATAGCAGATGTCGTCCGCCGCTTCCACCAGGTAGACCAGCGGATGGCGCACGTAGCGTAGGGGCGCACCCTCACGGCTCAGGCGCACCATGCCCAGTTCGTCGGCAATGCGGCGGAAGTCGTCTGCCTCACTGACGAAAAAGCCGAACTTGGGCTTATGCAGCGCCAGCGACGAGGCGTAGGGATACTTGACAATCGAAGCCAGGGTCGTGTAGGTCATCACGAAGCCGCCCCTGCGGCGCCCGATGAACTGGTGGGTCAGCAGACGGAAAGCATTGGCATTGCCTTCGAAGTGAATCAGGTCCTGCCACTCCTCCTCCGAGAGGTGTTCGCGCAGACGCAGTCCGTTGCCTTCCGAGAAATACGTTCCGATGGCACGCTCGCCCGAGTGCCCGAAAGGCGGATTGCCCATATCATGCGCCAGGCAGGCCGCCGAGACGATGGCGCCGATTTCCGTCAGGTGGGTGTCAGCCAGCTCGGGATGCAGCGCCAGCAGCTGTTTGGCGGAGTCATTGCCCAGCGAGCGTCCCACACAGGAGACCTCCAGGCTGTGCGTCAGCCGGTTGTGGACGAAGATGCTGCCCGGCAGGGGAAAGACCTGTGTCTTGTTCTGCAAGCGCCGGAACGGAGCTGAGAAGATGAGGCGGTCATAGTCCCGCTGGAACTCCGTGCGGTCGTCCTTCTTGCGGGCATGAAGTTCCTCCAGGCCGAAGCGTTTGTTCGATAAGAGTTGGTTCCATTTCATAGCGGAGTGTCACGTTAGTACGGATGCAAAGTTACAATACGCTTAAATAATTGAAAATCTTTTCCGCTATGTTTTTCGAATTACGTACTTTCGCAGGACAGAACACGTACTGACAGATTATGAACGTAGAAATCATCAATAAATCCAGACATCCCCTGCCGGCATACGCCACGCCGCTGTCCGCCGGCATGGACCTCCGAGCCAACCTCGACCAGCCCATCGTCCTGAAGCCCCTCCAACGCTGCCTCGTCCCCACGGGGCTGTACATCGCCCTGCCCGCAGGCTATGAAGCACAGGTACGTCCCCGCAGCGGGCTTGCCATCAAGAAGGGCATCGGCGTGCTCAACGCTCCCGGCACCATCGACGCCGACTACCGCGGGGAGATTTGCGTCATCCTCGTCAACCTCTCGCCGGACGACTTCGTAATCGAGGACGGCGAACGCATCGCCCAGCTCGTCGTGGCACGCCATGAGCAGGTCACCTGGAACGAAGTCGACACGCTCGACGACACCGAACGTGGCGCCGGTGGCTTCGGTCACACCGGCAAGCACTAAAGACCCCCAACCTCCACTCCGACTACCGACAATGAAACGAACCCCCACCCTCCTACTCCGACGTCTGGTGCTGTGCTGCGCCTGGCTCAGCCTGCTCGCGCTGGCTGCCTCCTGCGGCTCGTCGGCACGCGCCACCCGTCAGCCGGACACCGCCACGGCAACCGTCACCGAGAAAGCCTTGACCGAGGACGAGCAGCGCAAGTTCGAATACTTCCTCATCGAGGCCTCACGACTCAAGCAGTCCGGCGACTATGACGCTGCCCTGGAGATGTATGAGCACTGCCTCAGCATCGACCCGACGTCCGGCGCCGTCCTCTATGAAATGGCCTACTTCTACACGATGCTCAACCAGGCGGACAAGGCGCAGGACTGCTTCGAGCGCGCCGTCGCCGTCAACCCCGACAACTTCTGGTACAAACAGACGCTGGCGGCGTTCTACCAGCGTGCCGGGCAGCCGGACAAGGCAATCGCCGTCTATGAGTCCATGGCGGCACAGTTTCCCCAACGCAGCGAACCGCTCCTGGCACTCGTGAGCCTCTACGGCGAGAAGCAGGACAACCCGAACGTCATCCGCACCCTCGACCGCCTGGAGGTCAAGGAGGGAAAGTCCGAGCAGTTCAGCATGGAGAAGTTCCGCATCTACCTGCAGATGGACAGCACCGCACACGCCTTCAACGAGATAGAGAAGCTCGTGAAGGAATATCCGAACGACACACGCTACAAGCTCATACTCGGAGGCGTCTACCTGGACAACGACCGGATGGACGACGCCTATGCCACCTTCCGCGGCGTACTGGACGAAGAGCCGGACAACCCCCAGGCTCAGCTCGCCGTGGCAAGCTACTACCAGCGTCAGGGCAACGACTCGCTCTACAACGCCTGCCTCGACCGCGCCCTGCTCAACGAGAAGCTCGACACACCCACCCGGCTCGACATCATGCGCCAGCTCATCATCGACAGCGAACAGACGGGCAACGGCGACACGACCCGCATCATGGACATGTTCCGACGCATCCTCCCGCTCGAACGTGAGAGCGCGGACCTGAGCATGCTCTGCGCCCAGTACATGATTACGAAGCAAATGCCCGACGACCACATCAAGCCCGTGCTCTACCACATCCTGGAAATAGAGCCGGACAATACCGTCGCACGCCTCCAGCTGCTGAGCTATGCCGTCAAGAAGGACGACTACAACGACGCCATCGCCATCTGCCGCCCGGCACTGGAGTACAACCCCGAAGTCATCGAGTTCTACTACTACCTCGGGCTCTCCTACTACCAGGTGGACCGCACCGACGAGGCGCTCGCCACCTTCAGCAAAGGCGTCGAGCAGGCCACTGAGAAAAGTGACAAGGAACTCATCTCCAACTTCTACCAGCTCATGGGGGACATCTACCACGAGAAGCAGAACAACCAGCTGGCATACGCCGCCTACGACTCCTCGCTCGTCTACAACCCCGAGAACATCGGCACGCTCAACAACTACGCCTACTACCTCTCCCTCGAAAGGAAAGACCTCGACCGGGCGGAAGAGATGAGCTACAAGACCGTCAAGGCGGAACCGCAGAACGCCACCTACCTGGACACCTACGCCTGGATCCTCTTCGAGAAGGGCCGCTATGCCGAGGCGAAGCTCTACATCGACGATGCCATCAAGAACGAACAGTCGCCCGGAGCTGCCGTCTGGGAACACTGCGGCGACATCTACTACATGACCGGCGATACCGAGAAGGCGCTGGAGTTCTGGCGGAAGGCGCTGGAGATGGAAGACAACGAGTCCAAGACACTTGAACGTAAGATCAAACTGAAGAAATACATAGCCGAATGAAAGCGTGGAAACAGATTACCCTGTGCTGCCTTGTCGCAGCTACCGGACTGCTCACCGGATGTAAGTCGTCCCGTGGTGTGACGGGCAAAAGTCCGTCCGCAGGAAGCCTCAACCGGACGGAACGCGTGGAGCGGGTCCTCGCACAGGCCCCGCAAACCGAGTGCATCAACGCCAAGATGCGCTTCTCCCTGCAACTGGGGGAGAAGGACTTCTCCATCGGGGGCAACTTCCGCATGAAGAAGGACGACGTCATCCAGCTCTCGCTCGTGGGCTTCGGCATCATCGAGGGCGGGCGCATCGAGTTCACCCGGGACTCCGTCCTGCTGGTCGACCGCCTGCACCACCAGTATATCTCCGTGGCATACAACGATGTTGCCTTCCTGCGGGAGTCCCAAGTGGACTTTTACACACTCCAGGCACTCTTCTGGAACGAACTCATCCTGCCGGGACTGCAGCACGTCACCCCTGCCGAGGCACGCCACTTTGACGTCAGCCGGGAGGGCGACAGCGTGGTGCTCACCGGCGACGGGAACCGCAGGCTGGCATACCGCTTCTTCACCTCCCTCGTGACGGGACTGCTGGAGCGCACCGAGATCAGCTCACGCTCCGACTACCGTCTGGACTGGACCTACGGCGACTTCGTGGACCTGGGAGGCGCGAAGTATCCTGCCCAGATGCGCATCGAGCTTTTCGGGCTGCGCACGTCGGCAGTGATGACGCTCTCGCTCAACCGCATCGGCACCGACAGCGGATGGGCGACACGGACGCAGGTGTCGAAACGCTACGAACGGGTCGACCCTGCCAAGCTCATCGACCGGCTGATGAAGATGTAAGCCTCCGTCCGCGGTGGACTCCCGACCGACGGACCGACGGAACCGCTTCCGCCTGACACGCACTTTAACCCAACGAACGTAAGACCTGCCCTATGAACAGACTGTGGATTTGCCTGATAGCCTTATGCCTGACCCTTCCCCTTGCAGCACAGACCAACCGGAAGATTCAGGAGTTGCAGGAACGCCGTGGCGCCCTGCAGAAGGAAATTGCCGCATCGGAACAAATGCTGCTCTCCACGCAGAAGGACGTGCGCAGCCAGCTCAACGACCTCAAGGTGCTGGGCGGGCAGATAGACATGCGCCGCAAACTCATCGCCTCCATCGTCGATGACATGAAAGCGCTCGACAGCGAGTTGGTCACCCTCCGCGGACAGCTGGGCTACCTGCAACGCCAGCTGGACGACCGGCGGGAGAAGTACGCCACGTCCGTGAAATATCGCCACAAGAACCGCAGCATGGAGGAGAAGCTCATGTTCATCTTCTCCGCCGAGGAGCTGTCGCAAATCTACCGACGCCTGCGCTACGTCCGCGAGTACGGGGACTTCCAGCGACGGCAAGCCGAGGAAATCGTCCGCAAGCAACAGGAGATACAGGCGAAGCAGGCGGAGCTGACCCAGGTGCGCAACGAGAAGAGCAACCTGCTGGGCTTGCAGTCCGCTGAACAGGACAAGCTGGAGAAACAGGAGCAGGCACAGCGCACCCTCGTGGCAAGTCTGCAGAAGAAGCAGAAGGGACTGCAAAACGAACTGGCGCAGAAGCGCCGCCAGGCGGAACGGCTGAACGCACAGATTGACCGCCTCATCGAGGCAGAGATTGCCGCCGCCAAGAAGCGTGCCGAGGAGGAGGCACGCCGACGGGCTGCCGCCGCAAAGAAACGTCCGTCCTCCTCCACCGGGACGACGAAGGAGACCCCGAAAGCAGCTCCCATGGAAGCCTACAAGACCGACAGCGGCGACCGCCGCCTCTCTGCCACCTTCGAGCGCAACAAGGGCATCCTGCCCGTCCCCATCACCGGGGGCTACCTCGTCGTGGAGCATTACGGAAGGCAGAACCTGCCCGGGCTCACCCACGTGACGCTCGACAACAAGGGCATCGACATCAAGGGCCGTCCGGGGGCACAGGCGCGTGCCATCTTCGACGGGGAGGTGTCAGCGGTGTTCCAGTATAACGGCATGACGAACGTACTGGTGCGCCACGGGAGCTACATCTCCGTCTACTGCAACCTCAAGTCGACTCACGTCAGACGCGGACAGCAGGTGAAGACGCGTGACACGCTGGGCGAAGTGGCTGCCGACCCGTCGGGCAACCTGGTCCTGCACTTCCAACTCCGCAAGGAGACGGCACGACTCAACCCGGAGGCATGGCTGAAGCTCTAGGCGCCACCGGAACTGTGCCCCATCATCCAGAAAAGGTCCACACGTCAAACAAACATTACAAATTTACAGCTCGAAAAGAACCGTCCCATTCCTCGCTTCGTACGGACCTGTCCGCAGCGTCGTACGGACGCGTCCGTACGAGCGTAGTGACCCATCCGTACGAGCGTACGGACGCGTCCGTATGAAGTTAAAAAACCTTTAGCGAAATCATATCTGTAAATCAACACCTTACGACGATTCTATCCGAACGGACGGATGAGAAAAAAACGAGTTCTCCGTCCGTTCGTCCGTTTTGAAAAAATCCAACAAGATGAAGGGACGGCACATGCCTTCCGCCCGTCCGCCTGCCCCTGTCTGCACTCGCTGACGGGACGGGAACACGCACCGCAGCGTCCTTGCCGCGCGCCGTTCGTCCGGCGTCCGTCGAAAACGGCGGACGGACGCGGCGTTTTTCAACACTGTGTTGATAACTAAATAGGCTCTTTTTCGCACAAAGAGCATGCGCAGTACACGATTATTGAGTACCTTTACACCCAAATTCGCCGTCAGGGGCGACAACGATGCAACAACTTAAACATCAGAGACTCACTATGAGCGAAGGACCAGTCTACCATATCCCCGTCCTGCTGCATCCCAGCGTGGACGGCATGAACATACAGCCCGGAGGAATCTATGTCGACGTGACCTTCGGCGGCGGCGGACACTCGCGCGAGATACTGCGCCGCATGGACGACACCGCCCGCCTCTACAGCTTCGACCAGGATGAGGACGCGGAAAAGAACATCGTCGACGACCCGCGGTTCACATTCGTGCGGAGCAACTTCCGCTACCTCCACAACTTCCTGCGCTACTACCACCACGAACAGGTGGATGCCATCCTTGCCGACCTGGGCGTGTCGTCCCACCACTTCGATGACAGCGAAAGGGGCTTCTCGTTCCGCTTCGAGGGCAAGCTCGACATGCGCATGAACAAGCGGTCGGGACTGACGGCCGCCGACGTGGTGAACACCTACAGCGAAGAGCGTCTGGCGGACCTGTTCTACCTTTACGGGGAACTGAAGAACAGCCGCAAGCTTGCCGCCACACTGGTCAAGGCTCGTGCGTCGGCACCGCTGACGACCATCGAGGAGTTTCTCGCCGTCGTGAAGCCGCTCTTCGGACGCGAACGTGAGAAGAAAGAGCTTGCCAAGGTGTTCCAGGCACTGCGCATCGAGGTGAACCAGGAGATGGAGGCGCTCAAGGAGATGCTCGCCGCCGCGGTCAGGGTGCTCAAGCCGGGCGGACGCCTGGTGGTCATCACCTACCACTCGCTGGAGGACCGCATCGTGAAGAACCTCATGAAGACGGGCAACACCGAGGGGCGCGTGGTGAAGGATTTCTTCGGACGGGTGGAAACTCCCTTCCGCCTGGTCACGAACAAAGTCATCGTCCCCGATGAAGCCGAGCAGCAACGCAACCCCCGCTCGCGGAGCGCCAAGCTGCGCATCGCCGAACGGACGGCAACAGACACGGAACAACAGGCAACCGAAAACGATTAATCACTATGGAAGAAGAAGACAAGACTACCGCAATACCCGCTCCCGAACAGCCGGAGGAGAAGCACCGGCCGTCAGCTGAAGACGGCGAGGAGAAGCTCTCGTTCAAAAGCTTCCTGGGGGGCGACATCCTGACCCATAAGTTCCTGCGCCGGCAGTTCTGGCTGCTGGTGATGCTCGTGGTGTACGGCATCCTCTACATCGGAAACCGCTATGCCTGCCAGCAGCAAATCATCGCCATCGACCGGATGAAGAAGGAGCTGACCAACATGAAGTACAACGCGCTCACACGCTCGTCTGAACTGACGGAGAAGAGCCGGCAGTCGAAAATCGAGGAGTACGTCTCCAAGGAGAAGAGCACCCTCCAGACATCGACCAACCCACCCTACCTAATCAAGTAAGCCTATGGCGAAGCATAAGAACATACTCACACGCTACCTCGCCCTCATCGTCCTGATGGTGGTCGTGGGCATCTCCATCATCGTGAAGGCGGGCGTCATCATGTTCGGAGAGAGGGACTACTGGCACACCGTGGCGGAACGGTACGTCTCGGAGAATGTGCCGGTGAAGGCCACACGCGGCAACATCCTCTCCGCCGACGGACAGCTCATGGCGAGCAGCCTGCCGGAATACAAGATTTACATGGACTTCAAGGCAGGAGGCAAGGAGAAAGACTCCCTCCTGATGGCACACCTCGACGAGATATGCAAGGGGATGCACCGGATACTCCCCGACCGCAGCGTGGCGGAGTTCAAGGCGACCTTCAAGAAGGGACGCAAACTGGGCGCACGCCACTACCCGCTCTACCCCTACCGCATCTCGTTCACCCAGTTCCAGGAAATCAAGCAGCTGCCCGTCCTGGAACGTTCCAAGAACAAGAGCGGCCTCATCGGCGAGCCGTTCAACCAGCGCAAGAAGCCCTTCGGCTCGCTGGCACGACGGACGCTGGGCGAGATGTTTCCCTCGAAAGACTCTGCCATCAGCGGACTGGAGCTGTCGTTCGACTCGCTCCTGCGCGGTACGCCGGGCATCGCCCACCGGCAGAAGGTGATGGGCGCGAACGGAGTGCTCATCGTCGACCGCCGGCCGGTGGACGGGTGCGACATCATCAGCACCATCGACGTGGACATGCAGGACATCGCCGAGAAGGCACTCATGGACAAGCTGAAGGAAATCAACGCCGACTGGGGGACGGCGGTCCTGATGGAAGTCGCCACGGGCGACGTGAAGGCTATCGTGAACCTGACCAAGACCGGCGACAGCCTCTACTATGAGAAGGACAACTGGGCTGTGGGCAGCATGATGGAGCCGGGCTCCACCTTCAAGACCGCCTCCATCATGGTGGCGATGGAGGACGGATACATCACCCCCGACTACGAAGTGGACACGGGCAACGGCATCCGCATGATGTACCGCCGCCCCATGCGCGACCACAACTGGCACCGCGGCGGCTACGGCAAAATCAATGTGAGCCGCATCCTCGAGGTGTCGTCCAACGTGGGCGTGTCGTCCATCATCGACCAGTTCTACCACGACGACCCGCAACGCTTCGTCAACGGACTGAAACGCATGAGCCTCGACAAGCCCCTGCACCTCCAGGTGCCGGGAGAAGGCACGCCCTACATCAAGGGACCCAAGGAACGGAAGAACTTCTCGCTGACGTCGCTGCCGTGGATGAGCATCGGATATGAGACCATGATTCCGCCCATCAACATCCTGACGTTCTATAACGCCATCGCCAACAACGGGACGATGGTGCGCCCGCGCTTCGTCACCGCTGCCATGCAGGGAGACGAGGTGGTGGAGGAGTACCCGGTGGAAGTCATCAACCCGAAAATCTGCTCCGACACGACCCTGACGCAGATACGCACCATCCTGCGGCGCGTGGTAAGCCAGGGACTTGCCAAGCCCGCCGGCAGCAAGCAGTTCAGCGTGTCGGGCAAGACGGGCACGGCACAGGTGTCGCAAGGCGCGTCGGGCTACAAGTCGGGCACGGTGAAGTATCTCGTAAGCTTCTGCGGCTTCTTCCCGTCCGAGCACCCGAAGTACAGCATGATTGTCTCCATCCGCATTCCTCATGGCCCCGCTTCGGGCGGACTGATGGCGGGCAGCGTGTTCAGCCGCATAGCCGAACGCGTGTACGCCAAGGACCTGACGCTGCGGCTGGAGGATGCCATCGATTCCACTTCGGTGGTCGTCCCCACGGTGAAGGACGGCGACCTGGCTGAGACGGAGACGGTGCTGCAGGCTCTCCAGGTGAAGACTCGCCGTGCACCCGGCGTGGGCGACAGCCCGTGGGCTACGTTCCACAGCGACTCCGTGGCGGTCAGCCTGAAACCGCTTGCCTTCCGCAAGGGGCTGGTCCCCAACGTACGCGGCATGGGTGCGAAAGACGCCGTCTATGCGCTCGAACAGTCCGGGCTGCGTGTCCGGATGGAAGGCGTGGGACACGTCTACTACCAGAGCATCCTGCCCGGAAGCCGTGTATCAAAGGGCGCGGCGGTAGTGATACGATTACGCAATTAACTGATTATAACCACCCGGAGCCTCCACCGGAGGTTCCCAAACCTGAACTGTTATGAAACTGGAAAGACTGCTTGAACACATCAAGATAAACAACCTGAGCGGCGACCCGCAGTGCGACATCACGGGCGTGAACATCGACTCGCGCCGCATTGCCGGGGGACACCTCTTCATCGCCCTCCGCGGTACACAGACGGACGGACATGCCTACATCGGCAAGGCCATCGAACTGGGGGCACGCGCCATCCTCTGCGAGACCCTGCCCGACACGCTCGCCGAGGGCGTGACCTACGTCGTGGTGGACAGTACCGAAGACGTCGTGGGACAGGTCGCTACCACCTTCTACGGCGACCCGACCTCTAAGGTGGAACTGGTGGGAGTGACCGGCACCAACGGCAAGACGACCATCGCTACCTTATTATATAAGATGTTCCGGCACTTCGGTTACAAGGTGGGACTCCTCTCCACCGTGTGCAACTACATTGACGACGAGGCTATCCCGACCGACCACACCACGCCGGACCCCATCACGCTCAACGCCTTGCTCGGACGCATGGCCGACGAGGGGTGCAAGTACGTCTTCATGGAGGTCAGCTCACACTCCGTCGCCCAGAAGCGTATCGGGGGACTCCGCTTTGCCGGGGGCATCTTCACGAACCTGACACGCGACCATCTGGACTATCACAAGACGTTCGAGAACTACCTCAAGGCGAAGAAGGCTTTCTTCGACGGACTGCCCAAGAGCGCCTTCGCACTGACCAACGCCGACGACCGCAACGGCATGGTCATGGTGCAGAACACCCGTGCCCGCGTGGCGACCTACTCGCTCCGCAGTCTGTGCGACTTCCAGGGCAAAGTGCTGGAGGACGGTTTCGAAGGCATGCTGATGGACATCAACGGCACGGAGGTCAACGTGCAGTTCATCGGTCGTTTCAATGCGTCCAACCTGCTGGCGGTCTACGGGGCCGCCGTCCTGTTGGGCAAGAAGCCCGAGGACGTGCTGGTGGCACTGAGCCTGCTCCGCCCCGTCGCCGGACGATTTGACGCCCAGCGTTCGCCGGACGGGTACACCGCCATCGTCGACTACGCCCACACCCCCGATGCCCTGGAGAATGTGCTCAATGCCATCCACGAGGTGCTCCGCGGCCAGGGTCATGTCATCACCGTGGTGGGAGCCGGCGGCAACCGCGACAAGGGCAAGCGTCCACTGATGGCACAGGAGGCTGCCCGCCAGAGCGACCGCCTCATCATCACGTCCGACAACCCCCGCTTCGAGGAACCGCAAGCCATCATCGACGACATGCTCGCCGGGCTGACCGCAGAGGACAAGCGGAAGACCCTCTCCATCGTCGACCGTCGCGAAGCCATCCGCACTGCCTGCCTGCTCGCCCAACCGGGCGATGTCGTCCTGGTGGCAGGCAAGGGACACGAGGACTATCAGGAGATAAAAGGCGTGAAACACCACTTCGACGACCGCGAAATCATCCGCGACCTATTTGCTAACCACTAACCAACGACAGACGAATGCTCTACTATCTCTTCAAATACCTTGAGGGGCTCGACTTCCCCGGAGCGCGCATGTTCGGCTACGTGTCGTTCCGCTCGCTCATCGCCATCATCCTGGCGTTGCTCATCTCCTCCATCTTCGGGCAGTACTTCATCACCCTGCTGAAGCGCAAGCAGATTTCCGAGGAACAACGCGATGCCAGCATCGACCCCTTCAATACCGGCAAGGTGGGCGTGCCCACCATGGGCGGCATCATCATCATCGTCGCCATACTCATCCCCTGCCTGCTGCTGGGGAGGCTGGACAACATCTACATGGTGCTGATGCTCATCACCACGGTGTGGCTGGGCACACTGGGCTTCCTCGATGACTACATCAAGACCTTCAAGCACGACAAGGAGGGACTGCACGGGAAGTTCAAAATTATCGGACAGGTCGGACTGGGACTCATCGTCGGTCTGACACTCTATCTCAGCCCCGACGTGGTGATACGCAAGAACATCGAGCACCGCCAGGTGAACAACACCGTCGCCATCGTCCATGAGAGCCAGGCGGAGAAGTCTACCCAGACCACCATCCCCTTCTTCAAGAACAACAACCTGGACTATGCCGACCTCGTGGGCTTCATGGGCGAGCACAAGGAAGCCGCGGGCTGGGTGCTCTTCGTCCTCGTCACCATCTTCGTGGTCACTGCGGTCTCGAACGGCGCGAACCTCAACGACGGCATGGACGGCATGGCTGCGGGCAACTCCGCCATCATCGGCGTGACACTCGGCATCCTCGCCTACGTCTCCAGCCACATCGAGTACGCCAGCTACCTGAACATCATGTATATCCCGGGAAGTGAGGAGCTGGTCATCTTCATCTGCGCCTTCATCGGTGCCCTCATCGGCTTCCTGTGGTACAATGCCTACCCGGCACAGATATTCATGGGCGACACGGGCAGCCTCACCATCGGCGGCATCATCGCCGTGTTCGCCATCATCATCCACAAGGAGCTGCTCATCCCTATCTTGTGCGGCGTGTTCCTCGTGGAGAACCTCTCGGTCATCCTTCAGGTGCGCTACTACAAGAGTGGGAAAAAGAAGGGCGTAAAGCAGCGTCTGTTCAAGCGGACGCCCATCCACGACCACTTCCGCACCACCCTGGCGCAGCTCGACCCGAATTGCAGCTATGTATTCACCAAGCCTGCCAACGCCTTCCATGAATCGAAAATCACCGTCCGCTTCTGGATTGTGACCATCGTGCTGGCGGCAATCACTATAATCACACTTAAAATCAGATGACAATGAAACGTATTGTTGTTTTAGGAGCCGGCGAGAGCGGAGCCGGCGCAGCTGTCCTTGCCAAGGTCAAAGGCTTTGACGTGTTCGTGTCGGACCTGTCGGCCATCAAAGATAAGTACAAGCAGATGCTCGACAGCAGAGGCATCGCCTGGGAGGAGGGCCATCACACGGAATCGCTCATCCTCAATGCCGACGAAGTCATCAAGAGCCCCGGCATCCCCAACGACGCCCCCATGGTGCTCCGCGTGAAGGAGAAGGGCATCCCCGTCATCTCTGAGATAGAGTTTGCCGGGCGCTACACCCACGCCAAGATGATCTGTATCACGGGCAGCAACGGGAAGACCACCACGACCTCGCTCATCTATCACATCTTCCGCAGCGCAGGGCTGAACGTCGGTCTGGCAGGAAACATCGGACAGAGCCTCGCCCTGCAGGTCGCCGAGAAGGACTATGACTACTACATCATCGAGCTGAGCAGCTTCCAGCTCGACAACATGTACAACTTCCGGGCAAACATCGCCGTGCTGATGAACATCACGCCCGACCACCTCGACCGCTACGACCACAACATGCAGAACTACATCGACGCCAAGTTCCGCATCATACAGAACCAGACGCAGGACGACGCCTTCATCTTCTGGAACGACGACCCCATCATCCGCCGCGAACTGAAGAAGTACGGCATCCAGGCAAAGCTCTGCCCGTTCTCCGAGCTGAAGGAGCAGGGCGTCATCGCCTACACCGAGGACAACAAGCTCTATTTCACCGAACCCATCGCCTTCAACATGGAGGAGGAGGAACTGGCACTCACCGGTACCCACAACCTGTACAACTCCATGGCAGCAGGCATCTCCGCCAACCTCGCAGGCATCCGCAAGGAGACCATCCGCGAAGCCCTCAGCGACTTCAAGGGGGTACCCCACCGCCTGGAGAAAGCCGGCACGGTCGACGGCGTGGAATACATCAACGACTCCAAAGCCACCAACGTCAACTCCTGCTGGTACGCCCTGCAAAGCATGACCACACCCACCGTGCTCATCCTTGGCGGCAAGGACAAGGGCAACGACTACAACGAAATCAAGGACCTCGTGGCACAGAAGTGCCGCGCCCTCGTCTACATGGGACTGCACAACGAGAAGCTGCACGACTTCTTCGACCCCATGGGATTACCCGTAGCCGATGTCCGCAGCATGGCGGATGCCATCGACGCCGCCCGCCGCATGGCACAACCCGGCGACACCGTCCTGCTCAGCCCCTGCTGCGCCAGCTTCGACCTCTTCAAGAGCTACGAAGACCGCGGCGACCAGTTCAAGGCATGCGTCCGGGCCCTCCGGTCCTAACCTCTAACCCTCAGGCTTATGGAACTTCTCAAAAACCTCTTCAAAGGTGACAAGGTCGTGTGGGCAGTGTTCCTGCTCCTCTGCCTCACCTCCGTCCTCGAAGTGTTCAGCGCGAGCAGTACGCTGGCCTTCCAGACGGGAAACTACACGTCACAGATTATCCGCCACACCGGATTCCTTGTTGGCGGTGCGGCCCTGGCTATCGGCGTGCAGTTCATCCCCCTGCGTGTGTTCAAGCTCGCCCCGCTGTTGCTGCTCTTTACGTGGATTTGCCTCATCCTGATGCAATGCGGACTGGGTGTGGAAAAGAACGATGGCATACGCTGGTTCAAAATCTTCGGTGTGCCTTTCCAACCCTCCGAGCTGGCAAAGATGGGACTCATCATCACGGTCGCCATCATCCTCTCGCATTTCCAGGAAGAGAAGGGCTCCTCCCGCACCGCCTTCAAGTGGATACTCGGTTGCACCATCCCCACCCTCCTGCTCATTGCCCCCGACAACCTCTCGACGGCACTCATCCTGGGCGGCATCATCTTCCTGATGATGTTCATCGGACGCGTACCTTTCCGTCAGCTGGGCGCCCTGCTGGGAATCATCGTCCTTGCCGGCGGACTCTTCGCCACCTTCCTGCTCGTCACACCGACTGACACGCTGAAGAAAGTCCCCTTGCTGGAGCGACGCGGCCCCACGTGGAAGAACCGCCTCCTGGACTTCAGCGACAAGCATCAGGAGACAGTTCCTCCCGAGAAATACGACATCCAGGCGAACTACCAGGTGGGACACGCCCACATTGCCATCGCCTCGGGCAACGTCATCGGACTGGGTCCCGGCAACTCGAAGACCCGCGACAACCTGCCCCAGGCATACTCCGACTTCATCTTCGCCATCATCCTTGAGGAACTGGGTATCCTGCCCGCCGCAGGCATCATCTTCCTCTACGTGATCCTGCTCATCCGTACGGCAAAGATTGCCAACAAGTGCAACAGGGACTTCCCGGCACTGATGGCCATCGGCGTGGCATTGCTCATCGTCATGCAGGCCTTTGTCAACATGATGGTCGCCGTCGGTCTGTTCCCCGTGACGGGACAACCGCTGCCCCTCATCAGCCGGGGTGGTACATCGACGCTCATCAACTGCGTCTACATCGGCATCATCCTGAGCGTAAGCCGCTACAACAACATCCAGGCTGACAAGCAACAGGCACTCGCAGAAGGCGACATCGCCAAAGCCGAACGCCTTGAAGAACTGGGTAGCGGACTCGACACCGAGCCACGCCAGGGAGGACTCCTGTAACCCCAACATCCGACGCCGGAGAGGTCGTATGTCAACGTTCCTTCATCTTTCAGGAAAGAACGGACGCATCCGCCCTCTCCGGCGTCTCTGTTTCTCCCCGGACCGTACCGGAGCATCGGCAACAGAAGGGTATGCCAGTCCGCCTCTTCGAGCATATAGCCTCCTGAATTCCGACAGGAATCCGGCTGCATCCGCGCGTTCCTATTCTTTATAAACCGTTCCCTATCCTCCCCTTCCTTTTCCCTTCTTCCCCTTTTTCACACCCGACGCAAAATTATCTCGTTGTTTACCACACCGCTATATTGATTTATTCGTACTTTTGTGGAACAATCCCCAAAACGACCATTCAAATGGAAGAAGAACTGAGAATCATCATAAGCGGCGGTGGTACCGGAGGACACATCTTCCCCGCAGTCTCCATCGCCAATGCCCTCAAAGCCAAACGTCCCGACGCACGCATCCTCTTCGTGGGCGCACTGGGACGCATGGAGATGCAACGCGTCCCGGCGGCAGGCTACGACATCGTCGGACTGCCCGTGTGCGGATTCGACCGCAAACACCTGTGGCGCAACATTGCCGTACTCTGGAAACTTGCCAAAAGCCAGCTGAAGGCACGGCACATCATCAAGGAGTTCCGTCCGCAGGTAGCAGTGGGTGTAGGCGGCTATGCCAGCGGTCCCACCCTGAAAGTCGCAGGGATGATGGGCATCCCCACCCTGATTCAGGAACAGAACTCATACGCCGGCGTCACCAACAAGCTGCTGGCCCAAAAGGCGGAGAAAATCTGCGTTGCCTATGAAGGGATGGAACGTTTCTTCCCCGCCGGGAAGATTATCATGACGGGCAACCCCGTCCGCCAGGACCTGCTCGACCGGCAGACCGACCGCAGCGAGGCCGTCCGTTCCTTCGGACTCGACCCGGAAAAGAAGACCATCCTCATCATCGGCGGAAGCCTCGGCGCACGCACCATCAACCAGTGCGTACTCTCCCACCTGGACCTCATCCGCTCTTCGGGTGTCCAGTTCATCTGGCAGACCGGCAAAATCTACATCGATGATGCCCGCCGCCGCGTCGCGGAAGCCGGAGAGCTCCCGATGCTCCACGTCACGGACTTCATCAGCCGCATGGACCTCGCCTACAGCGCTGCCGACCTGGTCATCTCGCGTGCCGGAGCCGGCTCCATCTCGGAGTTCTGTCTGCTGCGCAAGCCTGTGGTACTGGTGCCCTCGCCCAACGTAGCGGAAGACCATCAGACGAAGAACGCCCTTGCCCTGGTCGACAAGGGAGCGGCACTCTACGTGAAAGACAGTGAAGCGCAAGAGAAGATGCTCGCCACCGCCATCGATGCCGTGAACGATGCTCCCCGCCTGCGCACCCTGAGTGAAAACATTGCCAAGCTTGCCTTCTACAACTCGGCGGACCGCATCGCCGACGAAGTACTGGCACTGGCAGCAAACTACCGGAACAATCATGAACGTTGATACCATACGCTCGGTCTACTTCATCGGAGCTGGCGGCATCGGCATGAGCGCCCTCGAACGCTACTTCCTGTCGAAAGGCAAGGTGGTGGCAGGCTATGACCGCACCCCGAGCGAACTGACCGAGCAACTGATGCGCGAAGGAGCACTGCTCCATTTCGAAGAGAACACCGACCTGATTCCTGAAGCATGCAAGGACCCTGCCACGACGCTGGTGGTCTACACACCCGCCATTCCGCCGACACACCGGGAACTGACCTACTTCAGGGAACACGGCTTCGAACTGCACAAGCGTGCCCAGGTATTGGGGGTCATCACCCGTTCCGACCGCGGACTTTGCGTGGCGGGCACACATGGGAAGACCACCACATCGACCATGGCGGCACACCTGCTCTACGAGTCCCATGTCGGCTGCACCGCCTTCCTTGGCGGCATCTCACAAAACTACGGGACCAACCTGCTGCTCTCCACCAGGAGCGACCTCGTAGTCATTGAGGCCGACGAGTTCGACCGCTCCTTCCATCACCTGACGCCCTACATGGCGGTCATTACGGCGACCGACCCCGACCACCTCGATGTGTACGGGACGAAGGAGGCATACCTGGAGAGCTTCCGCCACTTCACCACCCTCATCCGTCCTGACGGCTGCCTGATCATCCACGAAGGACTGGAGATGCATCCCGACGTAGCCGAGGGGGTGACCGTCTACACCTATTCGCGTGAACACGGCGACTTCCATGCCGAGAACATCCGTATCGGAGGCGGAGACATCACGTTCGACTTCGTGTCGCCCCGCGGCACCGTGCGCGACATCAGCCTGGGAGTCCCCGTAAGCATCAACATCGACAACAGCATCGCCGCCATGGCACTGGCACAGCTCAACGGAGCCACCGACGAGGAACTCCGTAACGGCATGGCAAGCTACCGCGGCGTGGAACGTCGGTTCGACTTCAAGATACGCACACCCGAACGTGCCTTCCTGACCGACTACGCACACCACCCTGCCGAACTGCGGCAGAGTGCGCTGTCCATCCGCGAACTCTATAAAGGCAAGAAGCTCACGGCACTCTTCCAGCCGCACCTCTACACCCGGACACGCGACTTCTATGCCGACTTCGCCGAGAGCCTCTCGCTCTTTGACGAGGTCATCCTGACGGACATCTATCCGGCAAGGGAAGCCCCCATCGAAGGCGTAACGAGCCGGCTCATCTACGACCGCCTTGCACCGGGAGTGGAGAAGACCCTCTGCCGGAAGGAGGAAGTGCCTGACATCATCCGTACCAAACGTCCGGAAGTACTGATACTGCTCGGTGCCGGCGACCTGGACCGCTATGTTCCCCAACTCTGTGACATCCTGAACGAACCATGCTGAAGAAAATCCTCATCCTGACCGTCGTCCTGCTCCTGCTCGCCTACCTGGCAGTGGCAATGACCCGCCTGAACCGGCAGCCTGCCGATGCCGTGTGCACCGACCTGGCCGTGACCGTCGACGCTGACGGACAAGAGGGAGACTTCATCACCCCTGCCGACATCAAGCACCTCCTGCAGAAAGACGGGCTGTACCCCAAGGGCAAAAAGCTTGACTCCATACGTTGCCGCGACATCGAGGCCTGTCTGGACAAAAGCCCCTTCATCAAGGAAGCGGAATGCTTCAAGAGCCCCACGGGACAGGTCTGCGTGAAAATCAGCCAGCGCATTCCCGTGTTCCGCATCATGGCAGACAACGGCGAACAATACTACCTCGACAGCTACGGGACCGTCATCCCCCGCTCGGGCTATGCCGCCCACCTGCCGGTCGTGACGGGACACGTGACGCAGAAGAATGCCGCCTCCCTACTCGTCGAACTGGGCAGATGCCTCCAGAACGACCCGTTCTGGAACAGCCAGGTCGAGCAGGTCAACGTCACACCGGACGGCGAACTGGAGATAGTTCCACGCGTAGGAGACCACATTGTCTTCCTCGGCAAGCCACGGGACATCGAAGGCAAGCTGGCACGCCTGCGCACCTTCTACGAAAAGGCATTGAACAAAGTGGGATGGAACAAGTACGCCCGCATCAGCCTAGAGTTTAACAACCAGATTATTTGCACCAAGAACCGATAACGAAACCAAGAAGTAAGTATATGACAGCAGTGAAAGATTTCATCGTAGCCATCGAGCTGGGCTCGTCGAAGCTCACGGGAATGGCCGGAAAAAGAAACAGCGACGGAAGCATCCAGATATTTGCCTACGCTCGCGAAGAAGCCTCTGCCTTTATCCGCAAAGGCATCATCTACAACATCAACAAGACCGTACTGGGGCTTACTTCAATCATCAACAAGCTGGAAGAACAGCTGGAAGCCGAGATAGCCAAGGTGTATGTGGGCATCGGCGGACAGTCGCTCCACTCGGAAAAGAACTTCGTGGTGGAACATCTGCCCCGTGAGACCGCCATCACACCGGACATCGTCAACCAGCTCATCGCCAACAACCGGCAGACGCGTTATCCCGACCGCGACATCCTCGACGTCATTCCACAGGAATACAAGGTGAAGAACACCAACCACCTCGACCCGGTGGGCATCATCAGCAACGAGATTGAGGGACACTTCCTCAACATCGTCGCACGCACCTCGGTGAAACGCAACATCATCACCTGCTTCGAACAGGCAGGCATCGAGATTGCAGGCTTCTTCATCTCACCGCTGGTACTCGCCGACGCCGTCCTGCAGGAGAACGAGATGCGGCTGGGCTGCGCCCTCATCGACTGCGGAGCCGACACCACGACCGTAGCCATCTACAAACAGGGACTGCTGCGCCACCTCGCCGTCATCCCCCTGGGAGGAAACAACATCACCAAGGACATCTGTTCACTGCAAATCGAGGAAGAGGATGCTGAAATGCTGAAATGTACCTACGGCTCCGGCTTCACGCTCCCCGACGAGAACAGTGACGACGACAAATACCCCATCAACGAGAGCCGCAACATCCAGGCGAAGCTCCTCAACGAGATTGTGGGCGCACGCACCGAAGAGATTGTCGCCAACGTACGCAACCAGATTATGCTGGCGGGATACAGCGACAAGCTGACCGCCGGATATGTCCTGACCGGCGGAGGCGCCAACCTGCGCAACCTCCAAGGCGCCTTCATGCAGAAAGGAAAATACATCAAGATACGCATTGCAGGCACGGTGAACATGCCCATCAAGGCCACCGAGCAGGAACTCTATGCCAAGAACGGACGCCTGAACACCCTCTTCGCCCTCGTGGCTGCCGGCAAGGAGAACTGCTACCGACCGGAACCCGTAGCCCCGGCAACCGATCTCATCGAACAGATGCAGCAGAAGGAACACGAGGAACAGGAACGCGAAGCAGCCAGACGTGAAGCCGAAGAGCGCGAACGCAAGGAACGCGAAGCCGCAGCCAAAGCCGCCGCTGCCGAAGAGGAGGCACGCAAGCGTAAGGCTGCCGAAGAGGCACGCGTCAAAGCCAACACCGCGGCGCTGGCTGAAGTGAAGTCGGCTGCCGACAACATCGTCCTCACCCAGGAAAAACTCAACGAAGCCCTGAAAGAGGTCAAGAAGGCACAAGAGGAGAAAGACTCGAAAGCCGCCCACAAGGCAAACATCTCCGCCATCGCCCGACTGAAGGAAATCCAGGGACTGCGCGACAACGCCTCCACCGTCATGGATACCATCACCGACGAAGCCTACCTCAGCGAGGCACGCGTCGTGTTTGCAGACATCGAAGCCGCCACCGAGGCTGCCGAACGTGTCAAGGAGAAAGCCGGGGAGATTGCCGAGAAAGTGAAGCGGGAGAACAGCTTCTTCGGCAAGCTGCTCGGACTGGGAGACATCATCATGAACGACTAAGAAACAACATCACCTCACACACCTATAAACAACTACTGATATGCCAAACGACGATAAACTGGTGTCGTTCCTCTCACTGGACGACAAATCGACAAGTATCATCAAAGTCATCGGTGTGGGCGGCGGCGGTGGCAATGCCGTCAACCACATGTACAACGAGGGCATCGAGGGAGTGACCTTTGCACTCTGCAACACCGACAACCAGGCACTGGCACGGTCGCCCATCCCCGTGAAGCTCCAGCTCGGACCCACCATCACCAAGGGATTGGGTGCAGGCAACTGCCCGCCCAAGGCCAAGGAAGCTGCCGAAGAAAGCATCGAGGACATCCGCCGGTTGCTCAGCGACGGCACACAGATGGTGTTCATCACCGCCGGTATGGGTGGCGGAACAGGTACCGGAGCCGCTCCCGTCGTGGCACGTGTGGCAAAGGAGATGGGCATCCTGACCATCGGCATCGTCACCATCCCCTTCCTCTTTGAAGGACGCGATAAAATCCTCCAGGCCATCGACGGCGTGGATGCCATCAAGGAGAATGTCGACGCGCTGATGATCATCAACAACGAACGGCTGCGCTCCATTTATGCCGACCTGACCTTCGTCAACGCATTTACGAAAGCCGACGACACCCTCTCCATCGCCGCCCGGAGCATCGTGGAAATCATCACCATCGAGGGTACGATGAACCTCGACTTCGCCGACGTCAGCACGACCCTGCGCAACGGCGGTGTGGCCATCATCAGTACCGGTCTCGGCGAAGGGGATGCCCGCGTGGAAAACGCCATCAAGGACGCCCTCCACTCGCCCCTGCTCAACAACACGGACATCGTCAATGCCCAACGGGTGCTCATCAACCTCTCCTTCAGCGAAGAGTCAAACTTCATGATGGACGAGGTCAACGCCATCCACGAGTTCATGCAGAACCTCAACTCCAACGTGAAGGTCATCTGGGGATACGCTATCGACAACTCACTGGGCAACAGCGTCAAGATTACCCTGTTGGCATCGGGCTTCGACGTGAAGAACTTCACCGGCGACGAAGTGGACGCCCTGGTCGACCAGGACCGCATCGAGAAGGAACAGACGGAGACAACCCGCATCGAGGACATCTACGGACGGGGTTCCGTCACGACCAAGGGACATGTGAAGAAGCACCACATCTATCTCTTCACCCCCGAGACACTCGACGACGACAACATCATCTTCAACCTCGAAGAATCCCCGACCTATACGCGCGACAAAGCCGCCCTCAAACGCATCGCCGCCCAACAGCTCGAGAAGGCAGAACAGGCAACGCCGTCGGCTGCTTCCGCGCAACAGGGAGGAACCATCTCGTTCTGAACCGTAGCGGACACACCGGCTGTGCGTCCGCTACTCAACCATAAAATAACGGACGGGCAGACCGCCCGCCCCTCACACAAACTTAAAAACTACTAATCTATGAGTCTGTTTGATCAAATAAGCAACGACATCAAGGAGGCCATGAAGGCCAAAGACAAGGTACGTCTGGAGACCTTGCGCAACGTGAAGAAAGTATTTCTGGAGGCAAAGACCGCTCCGGGTGCAAACGATACACTGACGGACGACAACGCCCTGAAGCTCATCCAGAAACTGGTGAAACAAGGCAAAGATTCCGCTGAAATCTACAAGGGACAGGGACGTGCAGACCTCGCTGAAGGCGAATTGGCACAAGTCAGTGTCCTCGAAGCCTACCTCCCGAAGCAGATGAGTGAAGCCGAACTGGAGGCTGCCCTGAAAGCCATCATTGCCGAGGTGGGCGCCACCAGCGCCAAGGACATGGGCAAGGTGATGGGCACCGCCACCAAGCGTCTTGCCGGACAGGCTGAGGGACGTGCCATCTCCGCCAAGGTCAAGGAGTTGCTGGGATAAGCCCCGTCAGCTGACCTGAAACGTCCGGGGCTGACCTCCCCCACACGCAGAGGCACGGAAGCACAGGATAGGGATGGACAGGATGCGTTCTCCCGTCTCTCTTGTGCTTTCGTGCCTCTGTCTTTGTTTTTATCAGCCGACGGGGACGACCGTCCACTGACACTTTGTCAAACGAAGCCCTCCACACGCCCCTTCCTCGCACCAAAATACAGTTTCGTGGATTCCGAGGCCCTTCTCAGGCGATTCGCAAAATACACATGGATGCAGATTTCACCCGTTCCGTTTCACAACGAACAGCACAGCCGGGAGTGTAGCGTCCTTTTTCTACCGGACGTCCGGTCTTACCTGTCCGTTTAATACCTTCCGATTTGTTGACACCGCCCACCTTCTGGAGAACGAAACTCCGATTTTTTTCTTTTCATCGCCCGAACATTTGACTTTCGCCGGTCAAACAATATTGTTTGAGAAGTGAAACTATATTGTTGGACTCGCCAAACACAAGTGTTTGACACGCGAAACAATATTGTTTGGGCAGTAAAACGTAAGGATTTCGAAATTCAAATGTATAGTTTTCTAAAATCAGAGTCATTTTCACCCCTTTTCATTCACATTCCTTTGCAATCACGTGCCAGTTCATCAGATTTTAGAAAAACACGCGTTAGCTGAAAACGGCATTTTAGAAAAAACTGTCACCCAATCCTGCCATTCGCTTTCCTTCTGACAAACGCCATCAGCCGACTACCCTATATATAAATAGGTAGGAAGCCGGAAGGCTGTGCCCGTCGGCGTCAGAGAAACAACTCGCGCAACACTTCGAGCGACTTCAGCTCAGGCATGTCAGGGAGGTGGAGCCGGTAGTAATTCAGGATGATTTCCACACAACGGTTGCGCTCCGTGCGGCTCATTTCAAACAGGTGCATCGTCTCATAGTTCATGCGCATCAGTTTGCTCAACCGCGCAGCCTCATCGGGGCGCACGAAGTCGGTGTGTAAAGGCTGACGGTCCACGAAGCACGCAGCCCGCAGGTCGAAACAGTCACCCGGACGGTAATCGTCCAGGTTCGGATAAAGTCCGACAAAACGCGAAAGACGCATGAGAAAGACCAGGTGAAAGTTGGCGGACGTACCCTCACAGGCATCCAGCCATTGCACGGAGTGGAACAGATAGGCAAACAACGGGACGTTCTCCTGCTCCTCGCGCAAGGCATGTCCCAGGAATTCCGCCAGGAACAGCGCAATGGCAGATTTATAGGGATCGTAAGGCAGGGAGCGGAACAGATACGCCGGGCGCACCTCGCGGAGATGTTGCAAGTTCAGCCGCGGACGATAGTCCGACTCATACTCCAGCATCGACAGCGGCTGGAAGAACACGCTGCGCAGTCCGCTCTTCCTGCTGTGCGGCAGACGCACGAGGTAAGCCACCCGCCCCCATTGCTCGGTAAACAGGTCTGCAATGACCGACGTATCGTTGTATTTTACAGTGCGAAGCACAATACCGGTTGCCTTCTGAAACATGCCTTTATCATTCTAAGGTTCAATCTTCAGACGCAAAAATAACGCATTTCCTCCACTCACCCTACAACCCTGCGGAAGGCGTCCTTCGTTTAACCTTTATTTGCAACACTTTCACCGCGTTTATTATCAATAAGATAAGCATATAGAGGCTATCAAGGCTTAAAAAATATCCAAACTTTTTCGCAAAAAGGTTTGGTCATGTCGGAAAAACCCTCTACATTTGCATCCGCAAACGAGAAACAACACTTCTCGAGGCAGTAAAGCGAAAGCTTACTCAGTCAGGAAGGCCCGTTCGTCTATCGGTTAGGACGCAAGATTTTCATTCTTGAAAGGGGGGTTCGATTCCCCCACGGGCTACTTAAAGTAAACGAATTAAAGAACAAGTAAAACAGATTAGTCGAGATGGCAAATCATAAATCATCAATCAAAAGAATCAGACAAGCAGAGAAAAGAAGACTGCACAACAGATATTATGGCAAGACCATGAGAAATGCTGTGAGAAAGCTTCGCGCGTTGACTGACAAGGCTGAAGCGATTGCACTGTATCCTTCAGTACAGAAGATGTTGGACAAGGCTGCCAAGACCAACTTGATCCACAAGAACAAAGCTTCAAACTTGAAGTCTAAGTTGTCTGCATACATTAACGGACTTGCTTAATAAAAGCATATAACTTGTCAAAACCAAATAGATAAGGTTGAGTCTTCACCGACTCGACCTTTCTTTGTTTGTAGGCATCCCGTCTCCTCCGGGGATACACAGACAGGCATGAGTCCGGACGGACACCGGCTCCATCTATCCGGTTACATGGATACTAATTCTTTCGGGTACCACCACAATCTGCTGCGTTACGAAACCAGCAAGCCATAAAAATCTCCCATTGCGCAGATAGGTTGCATAGCAGGATTATACTTTGCGGTCGAAATAGAAGTGCGATGAGGCAAAGTCTTGCATAATCCATTGATTTGAGTAACTTTGCTGTCGCCTTCGGGCAAACATTATCATTCATACAATGCTGAAACAGACAACCATCATATCCGCAATCACTTGGCGCCATGGCTTTCACAGTCATAGCGAGAGTTGCTTTACATTTACGTTTAGCAACCATCGACGCTATGCTGATGGACCGAGCCGACGACATTGTAGATATATGGGTTGATACTCTGACAATCGACAACAAGGAATATAAGTCGGGAAGTCCACAACGCTTTCCGACTTTTTTGTGCCCTGCCCGGGCTCGACTCCTTGTTGTGGCATGGCACTCCAAAATCAAAATTCAGTATGGACAACGATTTTTACCACAGCCATGCCAGTAAACAAAAACGCACTTATAAGATACAAGACCCTCAACAGATGCTTGAGGAACAAATACAGACGGTGGACTCTCGATGACCTTGTCGAGGCTTGCTCCGACGCTCTCTACGAGATGGAGGGCATCACGCGGGGAGTTTCTGTCAGAACCGTTCAGGCAGACCTGCAAGTGATGCGGTCGGACAAACTCGGCTACAACGCTCCGATTGAAGTCTACGATAACAAATACTACAGATATTCTGATCCCGACTATTCCATCTCCGGTTCACCCATCGATGACGAGATGTACGAGCTTGTCACTGAAACGGTAGACAAACTGAAAGCATGCGACACGTCTGCCATCCCTTCTGAACTCACCATCTTACTCTCGAAGGTGAAGGACAAACTGATGCTCCTCTTATAAACCAAAGGCTTCGGCTTGATGAGAATCATCTTGCCGGAGCCTTTGTCATTTGGAGATGAGGGTGAAAGACCGGGCTCGAACCGGTGACCTCCAGATCCACAATCTGGCGTTCTGACCAACTGAACTACTGACACCATGTAATTGGCGGGAGCAGAAGGATTCGAACCCTCGACTTTCGGTTTTGGAGACCGACGTTCTACCGGCTGAACTATACTCCCCTATAGTTAAGTGGGCACTCGTGGAGTCGAACCACGTTCTCAGGATTTTCAGTCCTGCGCATACACCAAGTCTGCCAAGTGTCCATGGCTAGTGATGAGGGTGGGAATCGAACCCACAACCTGATGCTTCGTAGACAACCGCTCTGATCCAATTGAGCTACCTCACCATTTTTGCGGAAGCAGCAGGATTCGAACCTGCGGAACCTTTAAAGGGTTCGGTGCGTTAGCAGTGCACTGGTTTCGACCGCTCACCCATGCTTCCTTTCGTTTGACAATGCAAAAGTAGAAGGCCGACCTGCAGCCTATCTGCGTAACCTGGACTTTCTTCAAAAAAAGTCCTTTTTCCTATCAACAATCATTCTTCCGTGCCAACTTAATGGCGTAACTTTACACCACTATTTTATCCTATTACCCATTTATCCTACGTGAATCATGAAGAAACTTGCAATGCGGTGTCCGGCAGACTGCCCCTAATTCAAAGCAACCATATTTCTGGTCAGTTTGTTTTCTTGACTCCGTTTTCTTCCCATATTTTTACTACATTTGCCTAGCTTATACTGAGAGTCGCTATGAAACAAACACACAACCGATACCGGTCGGCTACATGGACCGCCCTGCTCCTTCTGCTCATATCCATCACGAACATACACGCACAACCCCTCTGCCGGATTCAGCACTATTCGATCAATGACGGATTATCACAGAGTTTCGTCCAACGAATGGTACAATCTGACGACGGACTGCTGTGGTTCGGCACATGGGACGGACTGAACTGCTACGACGGATATTCCTTCACGACCTATAACATGGTGTCACCCGGAGGCACGGCACTCAGCACCAACAGACTGACGGACATACAAATCGGGGCTGACGGAGACCTGTGGTGCTCCACCTACGATGCACGGCTCTTTCTATTCCGGAGAAAAGAACAGACTTTTGTGGACGTGTTGGCTCCCATCGAAAAGCGGCTAAAGAAACAGATGGCAGTGGAAAACACCTATGTGCTGCCCAAGGGAATAGTCTGGTTCCTCTGTCAGGACGGACGCCTCTTCCGGCTTGATACGCAGAAGTTCAGGGACGGAAGCGAAGGCATCGCCGAACATCCCATGAAAGGCAAACGGATTTACCGCATCCATCAGGATGCCGACGGCAACGAATGGTTGCTCACGGATCAGGGTATCGAAATCGTAGGCAACCGGTCCATCAATGCCCCCGACCTCATCTTCCGGCATATCAAGGAGCGCAACGGGCACACCTATCTGGCCTCTGAAGGCGGCGAACTGTTCGTCTTCCGTCAGCAAAAAGGCGACTTCGAACGGCTTGCAACTCCGGGAAGCTCCGAACCCGTCACCTCCCTGAAGAATCTCGGACGCGATACCCTCCTCTTACAAACACCTCATTCACTGACTTTCTATGCCTGTAAAAGCGGTACGGCATCGACCTTCCACACGGCAGATGTCGGACGGGCGGAAAGCACCATCAACCAAGTCCATACAGACAAGAAGGGAATCTGCTGGATACTGCTCAATCCGCATGAGATGCTCCGTCTGAACCCACAGACGGGAGACAGCCGTCTCTATGCACTTCCACCGTCCACATTCCGTAACCGTGCCCGTCAGAGCCGCAGCCTGGTGTTCAACGACCCGCACGGCATGCTATGGGTCATCCCCGAGCACGAAGCGCTCTGCTACTACGATGCCGGCACGGACTGCTTCCGTACCTACCTGCGCAACCCGGAAGACCCTTCATCCTCCTATGTGCCTTTCATCCGCTACAGCCTGCTTGACCGGCAAGGCAACCTGTGGTATGCACCCTATACGGGGTTGGAGAAGGTCTCTTTCCTCCCCCACTTCTTCACCCTGCACACGCTGGAGAAGGAGATGGACATCCGCAGCTTCCTGAACGACCGTCAGGGGAACCTGTGGGTCGGTTCGCAGAATGGCACCCTGCGGATTTACCAGCATGGGGACAAACGACCGCTCTATGTCACACCGCAAGGCAAGCTCACCACACAACCTTCCGCCTTCCCCGGAGGAGCATACGCTCTGCTTCAGGCACGCAACGGCGACATCTGGCTGGGAACGAAGGAAGCAGGGCTTTACCGACTGCGACCTTCAGGAGCCCGGCATTTCACCGTCAGTCACTACACTCCAGAGCCAGGCAATCCCTACAGCCTGAGTGCCAACAGCGTGTACGCCCTGTGTGAAGACAGCCGGGGGCGCATCTGGGTTGGTACTTTCGGCGGAGGGCTGAACCTGGTCCAGGAGCATGCTGACGGACAGGTACAATTCATCCATCGGGGCAATGTATTGAAAGGCTTTCCCCTGAAGGATGCCCGCATCCGCTGTCTGAAAGAGTCGCCCGACAGCATCCTGCTGGTAGGAACAACCGACGGACTGATTGCCTGCCGCACGTCCTTCCGCCATCCGGAGGACATCATCTTCCGGCATCACCGGCACATCGGGGGCGACCGGACCTCACTCAACAGCAACGACATCATGGATGTCTTCATTCCTTCCAGCTCGGGGACAGACAGGCAGGGAGCCTGCATCCTCAGCTTCACGGGCGGACTGAACTTCGCCTGCACAGACTCGCTCATGCAGACACGGACGACCTTCCGCCACTTCACGACACAAGACGGGCTTCTGTCCAACCTGGTGCATGCCATGACGGACGACGGCAAAGGGCATTACTGGGTGGTGGCTGAGAACGGACTCACCCAACTCGACCCGCAAACAGGACTGACCGTGAACTACCGCAGCGACCGCTTCGGGAACGAACTGAAGTTTGCCGAAACCGTCCCCCTGCTCCGGGGTGACACCCTGTTGCTGGGCACCAACCTCGGCGTGCTCTCGCTCCGCCTCAACGAACTTCCGCAAGACACTTACACGCCCGCCATTGTCCTGACCGAGATGCGTGTGCAGGGACAACCGCTCCACCGCGATGCCAACCGCATCGACGTCCTCACGCTCTCCCCGGAACAGCGCAACATCTCCTTCCGTTTTGCTGCCGTCGACTTCGTTAACTCTTCCACCATCCAATACGCCTACCGGCTGAGGGGACTGGAAGAACAGTGGAATGAGGTCGGGAACACACGCTCCGCCAGCTACATGAATCTCCCGGCTGGAGAGTATACCCTGGAGATACGTTCCACCAACAGCAACGGGGTGTGGATGGACAACACACGCAGCCTGCGCCTTGTCGTGGAACCGAAGTTCACTGAGACGGCGTGGGCGTGGGCGCTCTACGTCCTGCTCTTCCTGCTTCTCGTCGGCACTGTCGGCTATGTGCTCTTCTACATCTACCGCTTGCGCCACCGCATTGACATGGAACAGCAACTCGCCGACATCAAGCTCCGTTTCTTCACCGATATCTCTCACGAGCTGCGGACGCCCCTTACCCTCATCGCCGGCCCTGTCGAGGAAGTCCTCCAAAGCCGGGAGCTCTCGGACAAGGACCGCGAACACCTCTCACTCGTACGCACCAACACCCGGCGGATGCTGCGCATGATGAACCAGATTCTCGACTTCCGCAAACTGCAAAACCGCAAGATGAAGCTCATCGTCGAGGAAGCCGACCTCATCGCACTGCTCAGGCAGGTGATGCTCCACTTCCGCGCCATGGCGGAAGCCAAGCACATCGCCTTCACCCTCTCCTCGCCGGTGGACAGCCTCACGATGTGGCTCGATACGGACAAGGTGGAAAAGGTCTTCTTCAACCTCCTTTCCAATGCCTTCAAGTACACACCGGACGGGAAGTCCGTCAGCATCGAAGTGTCCCTTTCCGACCGCACCGTGAGCATCGCGGTGGCTGACCGGGGCATCGGCATCGACGAACAGCACCGCAAGATGCTCTTCCACCGCTTCGAGAACTTCACGCACAGCGACATGATGCATCCCTCCTCGGGCATCGGACTCTCCATGGCACGGGAGATGGTCGGCCTGCACCACGGGCACATCGATGTGGAAAGCCAGGTCGGCGAGGGAAGCCGCTTCACTGTCACCCTCCCGCTCAGCCGCTCCGCTTATGAACACGATGAACACACGGAGTTCATTCTCCACGACGGCACGGCTTCCGCCTCTCCGCAGGACAGCGACAAGGGAAACCGGGAAGCGGAAGACAACGGAGACGACGAACGACTGACCCTCCTCGTGGTGGAGGACAACGACGAGCTGCGCCTCTTCCTGCGCAACATCCTCTCTGCCGACTACCGCGTCATCGAGGCTACGGACGGGAAACAGGGACTGAAACTCGCCTGCGAACACATCCCCGACCTCCTCATCACCGACGTGATGATGCCCGTCATGGACGGACTGGAGATGGTCAGCCGGATAAAAGCGGACCGCACCGTCTGTCACATCCCCATCATCATCCTCTCCGCCAAGTCCTCCCTCGACGACCGCATCGTCGGACTGGAACGGGGCATCGACGACTACATCACCAAGCCCTTCAGCGCCACCTACCTCAAGACGCGCATCCGCACACTCATCCGCCGACGGCAGGAGTTGCAGGAGTTCTACCGGGCACGCTTCCAGCCCCACCCCGAGGAGACAGCCGTCCCGACAGATGCAGAGTCCGCTCCGACCGCATACGAACCCAAGCGCCCACAGCTGGAGTCACTCGACGACCGCTTCATGGAGCAGGTCATGGAGTGCATCGAGCAGAACATGGACAACCAGGACTTCGAAATCGAGACCCTGGCGGAACACCTCTTCATGAGCCGCACCGTGTTCTACCGCAAGCTCAAGTCCATCACCGGGATGACGCCCGTCGCCTTCGTCGGAGAGATGCGCATCAAGCGTGCCCTCCAACTCATGGAGGACGACGGACTGACCATCTCGCAGGTCGCCTACATGACAGGATTCAACTCGCCGAAGTACTTCAGCAAGGTCTTCAAGAAGGCCGTCGGATGCACACCCAGCGAGTATAAAGAGCAGAAAAAGGGGGACGACGAATAATTTCCCCTTTTTCACCAATAACTACTCCTCCAAAACGGATGAATGACGTAACTTTACACCGACATTTTTACCTCATTACTCATTTATCCTACGTGAATCATGAAGAAACTTGCAATGCTATGTCTGGCTGCCTGCCTGTCAGGAATGACACAGGCACAGACTGCCACCGGACCGCTCCCCTATCAGAACAGTGAACTCTCCCCGGACCAACGCGCCGAGGACCTGCTGGGAAGGCTCACCCTCGAGGAGAAAGTACTCCTGATGCAAAACAACTCAAAGCCCATTCCACGGCTGGGCATCAAGCCCTATGAATGGTGGAACGAAGCCCTCCACGGAGTCGCCCGTGCGGGACTTGCCACCGTCTTCCCCCAGTCCATCGGCATGGCAGCCTCGTTTGATGACGACTTATTATATAAGGTGTTCGATGCCGTGTCCGACGAGGCACGCGCCAAGAACCGCATGGCAAACGAGCGAGGTTCCTACCGACGCTACCAGGGACTCACCTTCTGGACGCCCAACGTGAACATCTTCCGCGACCCGCGCTGGGGACGCGGACAGGAGACCTACGGTGAAGACCCTTACCTGAGCGGACGCATGGGCGTCGCCGTCGTCCGTGGCATCCAGGGACCGAACGACACGAAGTGGAACAAGGCGCACGCCTGCGCCAAGCACTTTGCCGTACACTCGGGTCCGGAGTGGTGCCGCCACAGCTTCAATGCCGAGAACATCCCCTTCCGTGAACTCTGGGAGACCTATCTGCCCGCCTTCAAGGACCTCGTGCAGAAGGCACGCGTCAAAGAGGTCATGTGCGCCTACAACCGCTTCGAGGGAGACCCCTGCTGCGGCAGTGACCGACTGCTCCACCAAATCCTGCGCAATGAGTGGGGGTACGACGGCATCGTGGTGACCGACTGTGGCGCCGTGTCCGACTTCTGGCAGAAGGGCAAGCACCATGTCTACCCCGACGCCGGACATGCCTCGGCTGCCGCTGTCGCCAACGGGACCGACCTGGAGTGCGGGAGCAACTTCGAGTCACTCGTCGACGCCGTCCGTCAGGGACTCGTACCCGAAGAGAAAATCAACAACTCCGTCCGCCGGCTGCTGAAGGCACGCTTCGAGCTGGGCGAAATGGAACCGGAGCACCCCTTTGCCGACATCCCCGACTCCATCGTCGACTGTCAGGCACACCGCGACCTGGCCCTACGGATGGCACACGAGACGATGGTCCTGCTCCAGAACCGCGGCAACGTGCTTCCGCTAAAGAAGAATGCCACCGTGGCCCTCGTCGGCCCGAACGCCAACGACTCGGTGATGCAGTGGGCGAACTACAACGGCACGCCCTCACACACCGTGACCCTCCTGCAGGCACTGCGCAAACGTCTGCCCAAGCACAAGGTCATCTACGAACCGCTCTGCGGGCACACCGAGGGCTGCGTCTGGAACAGCCTCTTCACGGACTGCTCGATGGACGGCAAGCCGGGATTCGCCGCCACCTACTGGAACAACCGGGAGGCAAAGGGTGAGGTCGCAGCCACCGACCAGGTCGAGACGCCCTTCCACTACAGCGGAGAGGGTGCCACCGCCTTTGCCGCCGGGGTCAACCTGGAGGACTTCACCGGACGCTACGTCAGCATCTTCCGCCCCGACCACTCGGGCACCGCGCAATTCCGCCTCTCGACCAACGGACGGGTGAAATTCTTCATCGACGGACAGGAAGTCTGCGAACAGTACAACCTGAAGAACCCCGCCAACGTACACGCCTTCCCCTTCGAGGCGGGCAAGGAATACCGCATCGAGCTTGCCTTCGAGCAGGTGAAGGACAACCCGTTCCTGAACTTTGACCTCGTCGAGGAGCAGGCTCCCGACATGAAGGCGCTCATCAAGCGGCTGAAAAAGGCGGACGTCATCATCTTCGCCGGCGGCATCTCTCCCCTGCTGGAAGGGGAAGCCATGAGCGTGTCTGCCGAAGGCTTCAAAGGCGGAGACCGCACGAGCATCGAGCTGCCGAAAATCCAGCGCGACATGATTGCCTCCCTCAAGCAGGCAGGCAAGAAGCTCGTCATGGTCAACTTCTCCGGCTCTGCCATGGGGCTGAAGACCGAAGCCGCCCACTGTGATGCCATCCTCCAGGCGTGGTACCCGGGACAGGAAGGCGGAACGGCGGTTGCCGACGTACTCTTCGGCGACTACAACCCCGCCGGACGTCTGCCCGTCACGTTCTATGCCGACGACACGCAGCTGCCCGACTTCCTCGACTACTCGATGCGCGGACGCACCTACCGCTACTTCACCGGACGCCCGCTCTTCGCCTTCGGACACGGACTGAGCTACACGACCTTCTCCTACGGCGAGGCGAAGGCGGACAAGCAGGAACTGGCATACGGCGACACCCTGCGCGTGACTATCCCCGTTACGAACACCGGCAAGCGCGACGGCGACGAGGTGGTACAGGTCTATCTGCGCCGTCCGGGTGACAGCGAAGGCCCGCTGAAGGCACTCCGCGGCTTCCGTCGGGTGAACATTGCCCGGGGCGAGACGCGCGAGGTGGTCATCGAACTGCCGTACGAGAACTTCCAGTGGTTCGACACGCAGACCAACTCGATGCACCCGATGGAAGGTGACTATGAGGTGCTCTACGGCGGAAGCTCCGAAGATGCCGCACTGAAGAGCCTTCCGGTGAGCATCCGCTGAGCCTGCTGCTGACAACGGTTATGAACGATTTGAGTTTAAAGGAACGAAGGGGATAAGCTTGAGCACTTATCTCCTCGTTCTTTTGTTTGGAGACACGGATGACAATCACGCTGTTTTTTGACACTTCCGCCCTCCAGGCATACCAACGACACAGCTTTCCGCTTATCTTTGCAGGACAACCAATCTGAAAAACACGAGCACTATGAAGAACAACTCCAAGCGGCGCATCCCGTACCTTCTCCTGACGGGACTTCTCTGCCTGTGCGGCAGTGGGACCTGCGCCGGTCCTCAAACAGCAGAAGACCTTCCAGACGAGACACGCCTTCCCGCCTTTCCGGGTGCCGAGGGCTTCGGACGTTACGCCGTCGGCGGACGAGGCGGACAGGTGTACCATGTCACCACACTGGCCGACGGCGACCAGCCCGGGACCTTGCGACACGCCGTCGAACAGACGGGAGCGCGCACCGTGGTCTTCGATGTCGCTGGGACCATCCGACTCGACCGTCCGCTACGCATCCGGCACGACAGCCTGACTGTCGCCGGACAGAGCGCACCGGGCGACGGCATCTGCATTGCCCGCCACGCGGTGAACATCGACGCCAACGAGGTGGTCATCCGCTACGTACGCTTCCGTGTGGGCAACGAGGGCGGCGGTGAACCCGACGGACTGGGCGGCTGCGACCACCGCAACATCATCGTCGACCACTGCACCGTCAGCTGGTCTGTCGACGAGACCTGCTCGGTCTATGGCAACACCGACGCCACCGTGCAGTGGTGCCTCATCTCCGAGAGCCTCCGCACGGCAGGACACAAGAAGGGGCGTCACGGCTACGGCGGCATCGTGGGCGGAAACCGCATGTCGTTCCACCACAATCTCATGGCACACCACGAGAGCCGCGTGCCCCGTCTGGGTCCGCGTCCCGGCACACAGGACCGCGAATACGTGGACATGCGCAACAATGTGTTCTACAACTGGGCGGGTAACGGATGTTACGGCGGCGAAGCCATGCGGGTGAACATTGTCAACAACTACTACAAGCCGGGACCTGCCACGCCGGACCGGGGCAGCATCGCTTACCGCATCTTCGCTCCCAACATCCGCACGACGGCGTACTGCCACCGTCCGGATGGCAGCCCCAACAGCTGGGCACCGATGGAGCACGTCTGGGGAAAGTTCTACATCGACGGCAATGTCATGGAGGGCCATGCCGACGTCACTGCCGACAACTGGACACGGGGCGTCTACGAACAGGTACGTCCCGAGTCGAACGACGGGCTGTGGAACGACGCCGTGCGCGACTCCATCCGTCTGCATGAACCGCTGCCCTGTGGCGAAGTGACGACCCACAGCGCCGAGGAGGCGTACCGCCTGGTACTTGCACACGCCGGCTGCTCGAAGGTACGCGACACGCTTGACCTCCGCATCGTCGAGGAGACACGTACGGGCACTGCCTCGTGCATCGGCTCGGTGACTCCCGATGCCGGACAGGCTCCCGGACTCATCGACCTCCCTGCAGATGCCGGCGGCTATCCCGAACTGACTGCCACTGCCGGTGAAACGGAAGCGTTGAAGGACAGCGACGGCGACGGCATGCCCGATGCCTGGGAGAAGGCTCACCGCCTGAACCCTGCCGATGCTGCTGACGGACGCGCCTGCACCCTGAGCAGCGAAGGCTACACCAACCTGGAAGTCTATCTGAACGGACTGGTGGAGAAGCAGGGATAAGGGGCTGCGGGATTCCCGGCAAAGGAACGCCGCAACGTCCCTGTGTGCTTCGGAAGAGATTTTTTTGGCACCAAGTTGCGGCGATATCGCAACTTTTCCATTACTTTATCCGTCTAATAGAAAGAACCAATCAATAAAAGGAGGAGAAGGACTATGAAGAATCTCTATCGGATGCTCGTCGGACTGATGGCACTCACGGTATTGAGCAGCGCCAGCGGCTGCCGCGCATTCAGCAACCAGACAAGTCAGGAAGTGCCCAGTGAGGCTAAAGCAAAGAAGAACTACTATGTCGCACCGTTCGAAGCCATCGAGGTGAACGGTGTAGTCAACGTCTCGTTCTCGCAGAGTGACAAGACCGACGTGGAAGTCACGGGACCGGAGAACTACCTGCCCTTTGTGGTCATTGAGTCGCACGACGGGGTCCTGAAGGTCAACACCAAGAGCATCGGCAACAAGCGCGCCGGGAAAGGACTGGAAATCAAGATTGCCGCTCCGACACTGAACCACCTGTCGAACCGTGGTGTGGGCGATTTCAAGACGACCTCACCCCTGAAGGCCGACCGCCTCGTCATCGAGAACTCCGGCGTGGGCAGCGTGCGCCTGTCGGGACTCGACTGCCAGAGTGTGGAAGTGGAGAACTCCGGTGTCGGCGACCTTCGACTTTCCGGCAAGACCGACAAGGCAAGCTATGAGTCGAGCGGCGTCGGCGACGTACATGCCAAGGAGCTCAAGGCCAAAGACGTCAACCTCAACCACAGCGGCGTAGGCGACATCACCTGCTCCGCTTCCGGGACCATCCGCATCCGCGCCAAGGGCGTGGGCAACGTGAAGTACTACGGTAACCCACAGGTGCTCAGCCTGTCGAAGTCGAGCGTCGGGGCGGTTATCGGGAAGTAACCCGGCCAGTCCGTATCAATAACAGGAGGGTGTATCGCGATGAGTGATGCACCCTCTTTGTGTATCCATGCTTTGCGACACATCCTCCGGGCATTCGCGCTTAATCGGGTAAGCACAAGCCTTCAATCAGGTAAGCACAGGTGCTTGACATACCAAAGTATCATACTTAGCCTACCAAAGTATTATACTTAGGCAGTCTAAGTATTATACTTTGACTATCTAAGTATTATACTTTGGTCCATCAAACTACTATGTTTGCCAAGTCAAACACTTGTGTTTGGCGAGTCAAACCAATGTGTTTGCCCGGTCAAACACTTATGTTCCATCCGTCGGACGATTGTGTTTGCCGGGACAAAGTCCGGACAAGGGAAGGAGCATCAGGCACCGTCAGATAAAAAAAAAGGTGCACCGTGTGTAACGATGCACCCTCCTTTTATCTGATTATCAACTGATGCTTAAGCGTCGATGTTCGCGTAGGTGGCATTGCTCTCGATGAACTCGCGGCGCGGACCTACGTCGTCACCCATGAGCATGGAGAAGATGTAGTCTGCCTCGGCGGCGTTCTCGATGTGTACCTGCTTGAGGAGACGACGTTCGGGGTCCATGGTTGTCTCCCACAGCTGTTCCGGGTTCATCTCACCCAAACCTTTGTAGCGTTGCGTATGGATGCCGCTCTCGCTGCCACCGCCGTACTTCTCGATGAAGCGCAGACGGTCCTCCTCGGTGTAGCAATACTCCTTGACCTTGCCCTTGGTGCAGAGGTAGAGGGGCGGCGTGGCGATGTAGAGATACCCTTCCTGGATGAGCTGCGGCATGTAGCGGTAGAAGAGCGTCATGATGAGTGTGTCGATGTGGGAACCATCGACATCGGCATCGGTCATGATGATGATCTTGTGGTAGCGCAGCTTCTCGATGTTTGCCTCCTTGCTGTCTTCGCCCACACCGAAGCGGACGCCGAGCGCCTGGATGATGTTGTTCACCTCGTCGCTCTCGAATGCCTTGTGCCACATTGCCTTCTCCACGTTCAGAATCTTACCGCGCAGCGGAAGGATTGCCTGGAAGGCACGGCTGCGTCCCTGCTTGGCGGAACCGCCTGCCGAGTCACCCTCGACCAGGAAAAGCTCACAGCGTGCAGGGTCCTTGTCGGAACAGTCCGCCAGCTTGCCGGGGAGTCCGCCTCCGGTCATGGGGCTCTTGCGTTGCACGGACTCGCGTGCCTTGCGGGCAGCGATACGTGCCGTAGCAGCCAGCACCACCTTGTCGACAATCATCTTCGCCTCCTTGGGGTGCTCTTCGAGGTAGTAGGTCAGTGCTTCGCCCACAGCCTGGTTGACGGCACCGCTCACCTCGTTGTTGCCCAACTTCGTCTTGGTCTGTCCTTCGAACTGCGGCTCGGCAACCTTGACGGAGATGACGGCAATCAGTCCCTCGCGGAAGTCCTCTCCGGAAATCTCCACCTTCGCCTTCTCCAGTGCCTTGCTGTCCTCGGCATACTTCTTCAGCACACGTGTGAGTGCCATGCGGAAGCCCGCCTCGTGCGTACCGCCTTCGATGGTGTTGATGTTGTTCACGTACGAATGGAGGTTCTCACGGAAGCCTGTGTTGTACATGATGGCGCACTCGATGGGGATGCCTTGCTTCTCGGTGTTGAGATAGATGACATCGTCGATGAGCGGCGTATTGTTGGAGTTGAGGAAACGGACGAACTCCTTCACACCCTCCTCGGAGTGGAAACGTTCGCTCTTGAAGTTGCCTGCCTCATCCTTCTCCCGGCGGTCGGTCAGCGTGATGGTGATGCCGGCGTTGAGGTAGGCAAGCTCGCGCATACGTGCCTGGAGGATGTTATATTTATAGGTGGTGGTCACGAAGATGGAAGCGTCGGGCCAGAAGGTCTGTCGTGTACCCGTATCGTCGGGGTCGCACGTGCCCACTTCCTTGACAGGGTAGAGCGGCTTGCCGCAGGAGTATTCCTGCTGGTAAATCTTTCCGCCGCGGCGTACCTGCGAAATCATGCGTGTGGACAGGGCGTTCACACACGACACACCCACACCGTGCAGACCACCCGACACCTTGTAGGAGCCTTTATCGAACTTACCGCCCGCGTGGAGCACGGTCATCACGACTTCGAGAGCCGACTTGTGCTCTTTCTCATGCATGTCGACGGGGATTCCGCGTCCGTTGTCCTGGACGGTGATGGAGTTGTCTTCGTTGATGGTTACTTCGATGTGGTTACAAAAGCCTGCCAATGCCTCGTCGATGGAGTTGTCCACGACTTCGTAGACCAAGTGGTGCAGACCTTTCTCGCTTATGTCGCCAATATACATGGCGGGGCGCTTACGCACGGCCTCCAGTCCCTCAAGGACCTGGATGTTGCTGGCCGAATATTCCGCTCCGCTGTGATTAGTGATTTGTTCTTCTGCCATAGAGATTAATGTCCAATAAATAACGGACAAATTTACGAATAATTCTCGGGATGACCATATAAAGTATGGGAAATTCGCCCCTTGGGCCGACAGGAAGTTACCCAGGAGCGACTATCGCTTGTCAATCGTCCAGATACCCCTGCTTCTTCAGCTCCACGGCTGCCTCCTCAAGTTCGTGGTACCAGTCCTCACCGAACTTGCGGATGAGGGGCTCGCGCAGGAAGCGGTACACCGGGACGCCTTTCTTCCGTCCCAGCTCCACGGCGGCACGGCAGACGTCCCAGCGGTGGTAGTTGACCGCCTTGTAGGGACCGTAGTCGCCGATGCGGATGGGGTAGAGATGGCAGGAGATGGGTTTGTAGAAACTGATGCGTCCTTCGCGGTACGCCTTCTCCAGGGCACAGTAGCAACAGCCCGACTCGTCGTAGCAGGTGAACACACAGTCCTTGCCGTTCACAATGGAGGTCACGAGGTCGCCTTCCTCATCGACATAGACCACGCCCTGGCGGTCGATGACGGCACGTGCTTCGGGTGAGAGGTCGTCCCACACGGCGGGCAGGGAGGCTTCGAGCGCCTCCACTTCACCGGTCTCCACGGGAGCGCCGGCATCGCCTTCGATGCAGCAGGCACCCTTGCAGGCGCCCAGGTCACAGAGGAACTTTTCACGGAACACATCGAGGCTCACGATTACATCGTCTATCTGTATCATTTCTTCGGATTCTTCGGGTGACAGGGATGCACAGCCACGGATGCAAACGGCGCGGATGGCACGGATTCTTCCTTCCCGCCCAAGTGAAGGGGAACAAGGAATCCGCGTCATCCGCGCCGGCTGTATGCAGGGGAACGGGCACGGGGCCCGTCCTCCGCGCATCCCTACAGGACGGGATGAATTACTTGATAAGGTCGCGACCGGTCATCTCCTTCGGCTGGGGCATGCCCATGATGTGCAGGATGGACGGTGCCACGTCGGCGAGTACGCCGTTCTCCACGCGGGCGTCCTTGCGCTCCGTCACATAGACGAAGGGGACGGGGTTGAGCGAGTGGGCGGTGTTCGGGGTGCCGTCCTCGTTGAGGGCATGGTCGGCGTTGCCGTGGTCGGCGATGATGATGACTTCATAGTCGTTTGCCTTGGCTGCCTCGACGGTGTCGCGCACGCAGTTGTCGATGGCGACGACTGCCTTCTCGATGGCCTCATACACGCCGGTGTGTCCCACCATGTCGCCGTTGGCGTAGTTCACCACGATGAAGTCGTACTTCTGTTCGCCGATGGCTGCCACCAGCTTGTCCTTCACTTCGTAGGCGCTCATCTCGGGCTTGAGGTCATAGGTGGCTACCTTCGGCGACGGCACGAGGATGCGGTCTTCCCCCTTGTAGGGTTCTTCGCGTCCGCCGTTGAAGAAGAAGGTCACGTGGGCATACTTCTCGGTCTCGGCGATGTGCAGCTGCGTCTTGCCGTTGTTCGAGAGATACTCGCCCAGCGTGTTCTGCACGTTCTCCTTGTCAAAGAGGATATGGACGCCCTTGAACGAAGCGTCGTAGGGGGTCATGCAGTAGTATTGCAGACCGGGGATGGTGTGCATGCCTTCCTCGGGCATGTCCTGCTGGGTGAGCACGATGGTCAGCTCCTTGGCGCGGTCGTTGCGGTAGTTGAAGAAAATCACGGCGTCGCCTTCCTTGATGGTGCCGTCGAAGGTGCTGTTCACGATGGGCTTCACGAACTCGTCGGTCACGCCTTCGTCATAGGATTCCTGCATTGCCTGCACCATGTCGGCAGCCTGCTTTCCGGTTCCGCTGACGAGCATGTCGTAGGCTTCCTTCACACGTGCCCAACGCTTGTCGCGGTCCATGGCATAGAAACGTCCCACGATGGAGGCTATGCGTCCGGCTGAAGCCTGGCAGTGTGCGGTGAGCTGTTCGATGAAGCCCTTGCCGCTCTTCGGGTCGGTGTCACGGCCGTCCATGAAGCAGTGGATGAAGGTGTGCTCCTCCAGCCCGTACTCCTTGGCGATGTCGCAGAGCTTGAACAGGTGGTCGAGTGAGCTGTGTACACCGCCGTTGGAGGTCAGTCCCATGAAGTGGATGTTCTTGCCGTGCTCCTTGGCGTAGGTAAAGGCAGCCACTACCTGCGGGTTCTTCAGGATGCTGCCGTCGGCACAGGCACGGTTGATTTTCACAAGGTCCTGATAGACGATGCGTCCGGCACCGATGTTCAGGTGGCCCACCTCGGAGTTACCCATCTGTCCGTCGGGCAAGCCTACGTTCTCGCCGCTCGCCTGGAGCTGGGAGTGCGGATAGGTTGCCAGGAGCGAGTCCCAATAGGGAGTCGGGGTGTTGAAGATCACGTCGTCTTTCCGGTGGTCGCCGCAGCCCCATCCGTCGAGAATCATCAAAAGCGCTTTTTTAGCCATAATCATATCTGTTTTAGAGTTATTCTGTATTGACGCCGCAAAGTTACGCAAAATAGGCGCATCGGCGTGCATGTCTTAACGTGCATTAGCGAAAAAGCACGTCCGTCAGCCGATAGGTAAGCATCGGAGGGTGATGAAAAAGCCGCCGGATGGATTAGGAAAGCGAATCCGGAGGATAGGAAACAGCCGAACGGACGAAAGTTCCGATTTTTGCGTCCGAATATAATCGGGACGGAACACGTGAGGGAGTGCCCTCCGCAGAGGCGTTCCGTCCACCTAATCAAACACCACTATGCACATCAGAATCAGACTTATCACTTATGGATGGATGCTCCTGTGCCTGCTGGCGACAGCTTGCACAAGCATCGGTTTCGAACTGCCGCAGGGTCCGCAGGGACCGGACGGCAAGTCCGCTTATGACCTTTGGAAAGAGGAGGTGAAAGCGGGACGTATCAACTGGCCCGGGGACCGGACGACCCCTGCGGACTTCTTCGTCTTCGTCAAGGGCGAGAAGGGCGACCGGGGAGCGGACGGACAGTCTGCCTACGAGCTGTGGAAGCAGCTCATCGCACAGGGTACGGTCGTCAACCCGCACGACGGGTCACAGACGTGGCCTGCCTCGAAGAACAGCGAGGCGGACTTCTGGGACTTTATCAGCGGACGCGACGGACAGACACCTCACGTGGGCAGCAACGGCAACTGGTTCATCGGCGCTACGGACACCGGCGTGAAGGCGACGGGCAGGGACGGGCGTGATGGACGCGACGGACTGGACGGCAAGGACGGCCTCTCGGCTTACGAGCAGTGGCGACAGCTCGTCGGACAGGGTGCCACCGACTGGCCCAAGGACCAGACGTCGATGAATGACTTCTTCCTCTTCCTGAAGGGGCGCGACGGCGCCAACGGCATCACACCCCACGTGGGCACCAACGGACACTGGTTCGTCGGCTCGACGGATACCGGAGTCACCGCGCAGGGACCGAAGGGAGACAACGGTACGAACGGACGCGACGGCAAGGACGGACTGTCCCCCTACGTCGGTACGAACGGAAACTGGTGGGTGGGAACGACCGACACCGGCGTGGCTGCGAAAGGCAAAGACGGACGTGACGGGCGCGACGGCACCGACGGACGGACCCCCGTCATCCGCGACGGGCACTGGTGGATAGGCGACACCGACACGGGCATCGCCGCACAAGGCGTCCGTGGAGAGAAAGGCGAAAAGGGTGACCCGGGAGAGAAGGGAAAGGACGGACGAGACGGAAAGGATGGAGCGAACGGACGTGACGGGCGCGATGGCACCGACGGACGGACGCCCTTCATCCGCGACGGACACTGGTGGATCGGCGACACCGACACGGGCATCGCCGCACAGGGCGTCCGGGGAGAGAAAGGCGAGAAAGGTGACCCGGGAGAGAAGGGAAAGGACGGACGCGACGGAGCCGACGGCAAAGACGGACGTGACGGCACCAACGGCACGAACGGACGAGACGGACAGAACGGACGCGACGGAGTCTCGCCCCACATCGGCGACAATGGCAACTGGTTCATCGGGACTACCGACACAGGTATCGCTGCCCGCGGACAGAACGGCAACGACGGGGCTGCCGGAGCGTCGGCGTATGAGCTCTGGCAGCAGGACGTGAAGAGCGGAAAGGTACATGACAAGGAGGGTCAGCCGTGGAGCAAGGACCGCACCACGATGGCGGACTTCTATGCCTACCTTTCGGGTGCGGACGGACATGACGGACGCGACGGCATCAACGGCAAGTCTGCCTACGAGCTGTGGAAGGAAACCATTGCCACCGGACAGGTGGACGACCCCAAGACTCCGGGCACGAAATGGCCCGCGGAACGGAACACCGAGGCGGACTTCTTCAACTTCCTCGCCGGACGCGACGGTGTGGACGGCACCAACGGGCGCGACGGACTAGACGGCAAGGACGGTGCGAACGGACTCTCTGCCTACGAGCTGTGGAAGGCGGACCTCGCCAAGCGGTGCGGGACACCGGAAGCACTGACCGACCACCGCGACGGCAGCAAGTGGGACTGTGAGCGTAACTCGCTCGACGACTTCTACGAGTTCCTGCGGGGTGCCGACGGCGCGGACGGGAAGGACGGCAAAGACGGTCGTCCAGGTGAACCAGGCAAGCCGGGAGCCGAGGTGACCATCATCCAGGGCGTACCCAACGTCATCGCACAGTACTCCCAGTCGGAGTTCGGCGAGTATGTGCGCACGACCGACGGCGGTGTATTATATAAGGTATACGACGAGCGGGGGCAGCTGGCGCCTCATGCCAAGGTACAGGGGCTGCCGGGCATCGACCCCGGGAAGGAGTACACCAGCAACGAGCAGGGAGAGTTCATCGTTCCTCGGGAAGACCTGCCGGAAATCCAGGAGCTCGACAGCCGCTGGGGGACGACCCGCTCGGTGACCCTCGCAGGCAAGCCGGCGCAGGAGTCCGCCCGGAACACCTACGTCCCCAACCGGGTACACATGCGGATGGTGCCCCAAAGCAAGACACCGTCTGTGGACTACCAGCTGAACATGAGCTTCCGCATCCAGCGGCGCATCAACCCGGACGACGAGTGGCAGAACCTCCCCTCCTACTTGCCCAACTCGGGCAGCCTGCACCCGGAGACCTTCCGTGTTGCCGACAAGGACGACCCCCGCAGCCTGCTCGCCGACCGTCCGGTTTACTGCAGCAACTCAACGTCGTCCAGCTCCGGCAGCTACATCTACAACTGCTACCCCTACCGCTACGTACAGGAGAACCCTGCCAACCAGAAGAACAGCCAGAAGGAGTACTGGGACGGGACGGATGTCTACCTGACGGTCAAGAACCGCGAAGCCTACTACGGGGAGAAATTCCAGTGGAACGGCGTGGCGCTGCTGCCGCCCTACCAGCTGGGTCCCCGTCTGAAATCGCTCAAGCTGAAGACGAAGAGTGGTGAGACCCCCACGGTGTTCCTGTCAGCGGAAGGGGAACTGGACTTCTCCCACATGGACCTGACGCGCCTCTACAAGTCGTCGACCCGGTACACCCAGCGTCCCGACGGCTCGGACTTCATCGAACCCATCCTGTACACCGAGAAGGAAGCGCGGAAGCTCAAGATGGCGTATGTCTCCTTTAACTTCAGCTCGTCGGCAGGCACGCAGGAAGCGTCCAGCACGAACAACCGTTCGTCCGCCGACGAACCCACGTTCAAGGTGCTCACCCCGTACCTGAACTCGACCATCTACATCAAGTACGATAGCTATCACCAGTTCAAGGGGTTCACACAGGGCTACCTCCGCCCGGGGACGGAGGAAGGCACCTATCGTGTCGAGCCCTACCAACCGGCATACACCCTCCCCGAAGTCACTGTAACCTATGAAGAATAACCCTATGAACAGACTACTCATACCTACCCTTTCCGCTGTCCTGACCTTCCTCCTGCTGTGCACCGCCCTCCCTGCCGTGGCACAGCAGGCGGACGGGTGCGACAGCATCTCCCGGCACCGCAAGGCCTGGGAAATCGGCGTCGGCATCCACGGAATGCAACTGACGCGCTTCAACGTCACCGGCTTCAGTCCCGGCAGCAACGGCGGCTACCGCATCGACACGGACAAGCGCGACGTCCTCTTCGGCGGACACCTGTACCTTGCCCGCGAACTGAACTCCCACTTCTTCCTGGACCTGCAGGGCAACGCCGACTTCACCGCAGACCCCGTCCGCGGCGGCAAGGAGAAACGCTGGACCGCCATGGCAGGGATGGGCCTGCAGTGGCGGCTGGGCGAATACTTCCGCTCGCCCTACATCGACCCCTTCCTGCGTGCCGGGGCGAACTACCTGTACAAGAACTTCACCGTCGGCTACAACGGGCTGGAACGCCTCAACGCCGAAGAGATGAAGTGGGACCTCGCCAACGACTTCGACAAGGAGGGCAGCGACCGCCGTCACCTCCTGCCCCTCTCGGTGGGAGCAGGCGTGAACCTCTGGCTCAACGACCGGCTGGGACTCGGGCTGCAGGCTGACTACCTCGTCATGCCCTACCGCCGCGTCGCCAATGCCTGGCAAGGCAACGTGCGCCTGCTGTGGCGCATCGGCGGCAAACGGAAGCGTCCGGCGCCGGAGGTGCGTTATGTCGACCGCATCGTGGAGAAGGTCATCGAGAAGCCCGTCATCGTGGAACGCGTCAAGGAGGTCCCGGCACGTATGGACCTCGGCGAGCTCTTCGCCGGCATCTACTTCGACTTCGACCGTGCCGACATCACACCGGCATCGGCGGCGGTGCTCGACCGCATCGCACGCATCCTGTGTGCCGATACCTCGCGGCGCTACCTCATCACGGGGTGCACCGACGCCCGCGGCTCGCTGGCATACAACGCCGCCCTGTCCGAACGCCGTGCGCGTGCCGTCGTACAGGCACTGACGGAACGCGGCGTCCCGGCACAGATGCTGAAGGCATGCGGCGTCAGCAAGAAGATAGCCCATGCCGCCCCGGAAACGTCCGACCGCGTGCGTGAGGGCGACCGCAAAATCCTCGTCGAACTGATAACCAACGACGAATATTGGGACCACCTTCCAATGGACAATTGACAATGGACCATTGACAATGCGCCGTGCGGTGTTGGACCGCCAGCCGCCAGGCGGTGGATGCAGGGGCGACCGGTCGGGTCGCCCGGTCCACGCCCGTTGGACGGGTCCATCCGTTACCGGAAAACTTTTTTGAAAATGGGACGCGGAGTTTTTTCTCTCCCGTCCATCGGGACGCTTTTGCAAGTCCCTGTGTATCAATACCCATTTTAAGAGCTTCGTACGGACGCGTCCGCAGCGTCGTACGGACGTGTCCGCACGCTCGTGGCGACGTGTCCGTACGACGGTAACGACACGTCCGTACGAACGTATTTATCCGGGCTGGAAAACTCGTTGCAAAAAATCTTCCTTCTTTCTGCTTTGTCCTTCCCGAAAAAGCCCTATCTTTGCCGTCGAATTGGTTCCTGCTGCCCAGGCACACGGGCAGAGGATTAAAAGGGAATCGGGTGAAAGTCCCGAACAGTCCCGCTGCTGTGAAGCTCCATTTCAAACGTCTTGATAATTACTCACTGCCACTGATGCACCGTGCGTCGGGAAGGCTTCAAGACGGGAGTCAGTCAGAAGACCTGCCATCATTCATTCAGCCATCCGGGCTCCGGGGATAGACGGATGTCGCGCTAGAACTTATTCGTACTTTTTAGAACATTTGGACTATGTGTAGGCAGACTACGATGAAACGTGCTGCCGGACGGTTGTGTGTATTTCTCGTGACGGGCACGTGGCTGCTTCCGTCGGCACGGGCACAGAGCCGCCTCGACAGCCTGCAACGGCTCGACGAAGTGGTCATCGAGGCACAGACGCCTGTGAAGGAGGTCATCCCGGCACAGCGGCTGGCCGGCGACGGACTGCAACGCCTGGGTGCGCACAGTGTCGCCGATGCCATCCGCTACTTCTCCGGCGTGCAAATCAAGGACTACGGAGGGGTGGGCGGACTCAAGACCGTGAACATCCGCAGCATGGGGACGAACCATGTGGGCGTGTTCTACGACGGCATCGAGCTGGGCAACGCGCAGAACGGCGTGGTGGACCTGGGACGCTTCTCGCTCGACAACATGGAGGCGGTGACGCTCTACAACGGACAGAAGAGCGCCATCTTCCAGCCCGCCAAGGACTTCAGCTCCGCCGGGAGCATCTACTTGCAGACGCGGACGCCCTTCTTCCGCGAGGGCGAGCGGCAACACCTGAAGGCGACGCTCAAGGGCGGCTCCTTCGGCACCGTCAATCCCGCCCTCGTGTGGGACCGCAAACTCTCCGACCGGCTGAGCACGTCGCTCAGCGGCGAATACCTCTACACCACGGGGCGCTACCGCTTCACCTACCGCGTTGCCGACAGCTATGACACCACGGCGGTGCGGCGCAACGGCGACGTGCAGGCGGTGCGGCTCGAAGGGGGGCTCTTCGGCTCCCTGCCACGGGGCTACTGGCGGACGAAGGCGTACTTCTACCGCTCCGAGCGCGGCTACCCGGGCGCCGTGGTGAAGAACAAGTTCAGCCACGAGGACCGTCAGTGGGACATGAACGCCTTCGCCCAGGGGACCTACAAGCAGGACTTCGCACGCTACAGCCTGCTGCTCAATGCCAAATATGCCTACGACTACCTGCACTACCTCGCCGACCCCAACCGCGACGCGGCACTGATGTACATCAACAACCACTACCACCAGCGGGAGCTGTACCTCTCCGCCGCCCAACGCTATGCCCTGACGGACCGCTGGGACGTCAGCCTCTCGGCGGACTACCAGATGAACGCCCTCAACGCCGACCTGGTGGACTTCGTCTATCCGCGCCGGCACACGGGACTGGTGGCTGCCGCGACCTCGCTCCGCGTGGGACGGGTGGACCTGCAGGCGAGCGTGCTGGGCACGTTCATCACCGAGCGGGTGAAGAGTGGCTCCGCTTCCGCTGAAGACCGCCACGAGTGGACCCCCACTGCCGTGCTGGCATGGCGCCTGACGGACGAGTGGACCGCACGCGCCTTCTACAAGCGCATCTTCCGCATGCCGACCCTCAACGACCTGTACTACACGTTCATCGGCAACGTCAGCCTCAACCCGGAGTTCACCAGCCAGTACAACGTCGGCGCGACCTATGCACGCACGTTCAGCGGCCGTTGGCTGCGCCGCGTGGAGGCACAGGCGGACGTCTACTATAACGAGGTGGAGGACAAGATTGTCGCCATGCCCACGTCGAACTTCTTCCGCTGGACGATGGTCAACCTGGGCAAGGTGGAGATACGCGGCATCGACGTGGCGGCACAGGCCGACTGGCTGCTGCCGGGCGGTGTCTCGCTGACGTCGCGCCTGAACTACACCTTCCAACGCGCACAGGACTTCACCGACCCCGACGACTCCTACTACGGCGGACAGATTCCCTACATCCCGCGCAACAGCGGGTCGGCAACGCTCCAGGCAAACTGGCGGCGCTGGGAGGCGAACTACAGCTTCATCTATACCGGCGAACGCTATTCGTCGCGGGCGAACATCCCGGCGAACTACGTCCTGCCGTGGTACACGAGCGACTTCTCCGTGGCGCGGAACATCCCGCTGCACCGGGGCACGCTGAAGTGCACGCTGGAGGTGAACAACCTCTTCAACCAACAGTACGAGGTGGTGATGAGCTACCCCATGCCGGGCACGAACGTCAAGGCCATCGTGCAGTATGCGTTCTGACCCCGGACGAACTTTACCGAACAGACCGATAGGAACATGAAACAGATAACGACTTACAGCATGTTGCTCCTGCTCTGCCTGCTGGCAGGCTGCCGGGGCGACATTCCCTTCCTCCACAGCGAGGAAGAGCAGCTCCAGCCGGTGCAGCACCGGCACATCCGTGGATTCTTCCTCCTCAACGAGGGCAACATGGGCAGCAACAAGGCGTCGCTCGACTTCTTCGACGCCGGGACCGGCAAGTACCAGCGCAACATCTACCCCACGCGCAACCCGGGGATTGTCAAGGAGCTGGGCGATGTGGGCAACGACATCGCCATCTACGGCAGCAAGCTCTACGCCGTCATCAACTGCTCGCACTACGTCGAGGTGATGGACGTGCACACGGGGCGGCACGTGGGCAGCATCGACGTGCTCAACTGCCGCTACATCGTTTTCCACGACGGCAAGGCGTACATCAGCTCGTATGCCGGCCCCGTGCAGATTGACCCGAACGCCCGTCCGGGCAAGGTTGTCGAGGTGGACACCACGAGCCTGAAAATCACCCGGGAGGTCGTCGTCGGCTACCAGCCCGAGGAGATGGTCATTACCGGCGGGAAGCTCTACGTCGCCAACTCCGGCGGCTACCGCTATCCGAACTACGACACGACCGTGTCCGTGGTGGACCTGCGGACGTTCGCCGTGGACCACACCATCGACGTCGCCATCAACCTGCACAGGATGGCGCTCGACCGCTACGGGCGCATCTACGTCTCGTCGCGCGGCGACTACTACGATGTGAAGGCGGACGTCTATGTGGTCGACACGCAGACCGACCGCGTGACCCGCCGCCTGGACATCCCTGCCAGCGAGATGTGCCTGGTGGGCGACTCGCTCTACATGACCGCCGTGGAGTGGAGCTACGTGACGCAGAGCAACACCGTCTCCTATACCCTCTACGACGTGGGACGGCAGGAGGTGGTGACGCGCAACTTCATCACCGACGGGGCGGACCGGCAAATCAAGATACCCTACGGGGTGGCGGTCGACCCGGAGACGCGCGACGTCTATGTCTGCGACGCCAAGGACTACGTCACCCCCGGCACGCTCTACTGCTTCTCGCCCGCCGGGAAGCTGCGGTGGAAGGTCACCACGGGCGACATCCCGGCACACTTCGCCTTCACCACCGTACCGCTGGAGGACGTCGGGAACTGAATACGGACAAATCACTCAATAACCTGTAAACTATGAATAGAATCTTCAGACCGGCACTGTGGACCGCCGCCCTCTCGGGCGTCCTCCTGACAGTTGCCGTGACCTCCTGTAGCGAGGACGAACCGGCACCCTACGTGCTGCAACAGACGGATGTCACCATCACAGAACCTGAAGGCGGCTTCCACCTTTATGTCGACGAACTGCTGCGCATCGACGTGCAGACGGTCTCGGACTTCGGGCTGACCTATGCCTGGACGCTCAACGGCGAGAGCATCCCCGGCGGCAAGCGACTGGAGTACATGTTCTCCGAAATCGGCGAATACGAACTGGTGCTGACCGTCAGCCAGGGGAATATCAGCTACAGCTACCCGGTCAACGTCAGCGTGTCCCTCGAACGACCCGACAATCCCGATGAACCGGAGACCCCGGGTGACTCCACCCCCAAGACTCCATACATCACCAAGGTGTTCGACTTCCTGCCCGCCGTGGGACAGTTCACCAACACCCTGCCCGAATACGAGGAAGGCGACACACAGAAGACCATGAACGAAAAGGTGCTCCGCAGCATCGGCAACAACCGCAAGGGGATGATTTCGCTTGGCGGCTTTGGCGGCTACGTCGTGGTGGGCTTTGACCACACCATCGAGAACAAGGCAGGGCTGCGCGACTTCCGCGTGCTTGCCAACGCTTTCCAGGCAGCCGCCAACCCGCGCCCCAATGCACCGATCGGCGGCAGCTGCGAGCCGGGTGTCATCATGGTCGCCTACGACAAGAACCACAACGGATACCCCGACGACGACGAATGGTACGAGATTGCCGGAAGCGCCCACGAGGACGTCACCCGGGAACCGTGGTACCAGCTTGCCAGAGACAACAAGAACGACGTGAACCTCTACCGCAACTATGAGATTACCTATTACCGTCCGTCGAAGGAGCCTGCCTCGACTGCCGAGTGGGATACCTACATCCGCTGGGAGGACAATCAGGGACACTCGGGCTACAAGGTGAAGAACCAGTACCACAAGCAACCCTACTTCCCCCTGTGGTATCAGGGCGACAAGCTCACCTTCCGCGGCACCTGTCTTCCGCAGAACGGCATCAACGAAGCCACCGAAGAGACCGTGGGCGGCATGTACTATGTGCTCTACCGCTTCCGCTACGGGTACGCCGACAACGCCCCCAACGGCGACGACGACTCCGCCATCGACATCGACTGGGCAGTGAACAGCTACGGTCAGCGTGTCAAGCTTCCCGGCGTGGACTTCATCAAGATTTATTCGGGCGTGAACCAGGAGAACGGCTGGCTGGGCGAATGCTCCACCGAGGTGCTAGGGGTGGAAGACCTGCACCTGCTGGGCGTCTCCATCGCCTCGGGACATTAACTGGCGGACGGACACACCGTGCGCTCCTGCTGACTGAATCATAAACCATCAAAAGAACATACAATGAAGAAACAATCGAAACTGGCGTGCACACTGCTCATCCTGTGCACAACCTTTGCCTGGACGGGATGTAGCGACGACGACAACCCTATCCGCAACACTCCGACCGAAGACCCCACTCCCGCAGAGCCTGCGAACCCCGACCCGCATGCCGGCCATCGCGCCGAGGGCTTCTGGATTGTCAACGAAGACTGGTTCGGGCACGACAACGGCACGGTGAACCGCTTCAAGCGCACCGGATACACCACCCTCGAACCTGTCTACCGGGCTTACCGGGCAGCCAATGACGGGGAGACCTTCGGCGTGACCACCCAGTTCGGTGCCATCTGGGGCGACAACTTCTACTTCACCTCCAAGCAGGGCAACCGCCTCGTGGTGGCTGATGCCCGGACACTGAAGAGGAAAGCCGTCTTCACGGAAATCGGAGGAGACGGACGCGCCTTCGTGGGACTGACCGACCGGAAAGCCTACGTGGGACACAACCGGGGCATCGCCGTGTTCGACATCCCCTCCCTCACCATCACCCGTCAGCTGGAGGGCATCAGCAGCCAGACCGGCGACATGCGCCTGGCAGCCGGCAAGGTGTTCGTGGTGACACAGAAGGAAGGCTTGTGCGTGGTCGACCCCGTGACCGACCAGGTGCTCCAACGCATCGACGGGAAGTTCTACGCACTGACCCGCAGCCTCGACGGACGCATCTGGGTGGCAGGGAAGGACGGCTTCCTCGTCATCAACCCCGAGACCATGCAACAGACCACACGCCCCTACCCCGACGAAGCCGCCATCGGCAGTCCGTGGGGAGCATGGAGGGCAGGCAGCCTCTGCGCCTCGACCCATCACAACGTGCTCTACTGGATTGGTGGCGGCGGCATGGTCAGCAGCGGCAGCATACTGTACAAATATGAGGTGGACAGCGGGACAGCCAAGCCTGTCTTCGAGACCGGACAGACCGAGAAGGGCGATGAGCTGATGTTCTACGGCACCGGCGTCCGTGTAGACCCCTGGACCGACGAGCTGGTAGTGACACTGAAACAAAGCGGCTATGGCGTGAACTATGCCTACAACTGGGTGTGCGTGCTCGATGCCGACGGCAAGGAGGTGCTCCGTCTGCCGCTCAAGGGCGACAACGGGCTGGGCTCGGAGTGGAGCACCGTGAACAAGCAGGAGAACTGGGACGACAAGTACTTCTGGTTCCCGGCACTGCCCGTGTTCGAGGATGCCTGCAAGCCGGAGTTCACCGCCGACAACATGGGACTGACGGCAGGCCACAGCGGAGAGTTCGACCTGAACGACTACGTGAAGGATGACGACAACATGCCGCTCGACATGCAGTTCAGCGTGCAGGCCCCGGCGAACTTCCCCGCCAAGCTGACCGTGGACGGACACCGCCTGAAGGTGGAAGCAGGAAACCGGAAGGGCACCTTCACGTTCACGCTCGTAGTCCTCTCGAACGGCGTCCGTGCCGAGAAGGAGATGAAGCTGAACGTCGGCTGATGCCACTCCCCACACCACAACGGGGAAACAGATAAACAAAGAACGGGCGTGTGTCTGTGTGCATGAAAGCACTACGACACACGCCCGTTCCGGCATTACCGGCCACCCGGAGGAATAAGCTCCGTCCGGTGTCCGTCAAAGTATCTCGTCGATGCGGTCGGCAGTGGGACGTGCCACGACTGCCTTGTCGCCCTTGATGACGATGGGACGTTCGATGAGGCGGGGATTCTCCACCATCACGCGAATCAGCTCGTCCTCGCTCAGCTTCAGCCCGGCGAAGCGTTCCTTCCAGAGCGCCTCTCCTGTGCGGACAATGCTCTTGGCAGGTACTCCCAGCTTACGCAGGACGTCGCGCAGTTGTTCCTCGGTGACACTCCCGTCGAGGTAGTTCACCACATTCAGTTCTTCACCCTTCTCCTTGAGATAGGTCATGGCAGCACAGCTCTTGCTGCACCGCGGATTGTGAAAAATGGTAATCATAGTGCGTCTAGGTTTTATGAGTGAAACGTCAGCGGCAAAGATACGCATAAGTCGGCAAACTGCCACACTCCCGCCTCATTTGACCAGGTATTTCTCCATGCCGGGCGAATACTCGGTGCGGTAGGCACCCGTACTGTCGGCGTAGATAAAGAAGTACTCCAGCTCGGGATGACGTGCGTGGAGCGCCTTGGCTCCCTCCCGTCCCAGCGCCATGCATGCCGTGGCATAGGCGTCGGCTACGATGCAGTCCCGCGCGATGATGGTCGCACTCAGGATGTCGCCCCCGGCGGGATATCCGGTCTTGGGATTGATGGTGTGGGCGTACTTCTTGCCGTCCTTGATGTAGAAGTTGCGGTAGTCGCCCGAGGTGGCAAGGCCTACGCGCTCGCCCAGCTCGATGACCTGCTCGATGTCCGTATTCAGCTGCGTGGAGTCGTCGACGGGACGGTTGATGCCAATGTGCCAGGGCAGCCCCTTGGCATTCCTTCCCTTGGCGGTCATTTCGCCGCCTATGTCCACGAGATAGTCTTCGACACCGAGGCTGTCGAGGCGTGCGGCAATCAGGTCGCAGATGCACCCGTCGCCCACTGCGGAGAAGTTGAGCAGGAGGCGCGGGTCGTCCTTCACCACCCGGTTGCCTTCCAGGCGTACCTTCTCATAGCCCACGAAGGTCTTCAGGCTGTCAATCATTGCAGGCGTGACCTCCCCCATGTTCTTGAAGCCGAAGCCCCAGGCATTGATGAGCGGAGCGCAGGTGATGTCGAACATGCCGTCGGTCTGCCGCGACACCTCCTCCGCCACCCGGAAGGCATGGATGAAGATGGAGTCGACCTCCATGTTGCGGTTGGTGTTGACGGCGCTGACGATCGAGAGCGAGTCGAAGGGGTTGAGCGAATGGTAGAAACGGCGGATCTCACCCCGTATCTCGTCGTCCAGCGTACGGTCGTAGTTGTAGGTGATGCGATAGTAAGTGTGGGTGTGTCCTTCGGTGACACGGTACTGCCGCGGCGGTGTGCAGGCACACACGGCTATCAGCAGCAGAAGGGATGCAAGTAGTTTCATTGGAACGATTCTGATTGGGTTCAATAACAGTGGTCGGCGGCAATTCTTCCGCTTATCCGTGGTAAAGGTAGGCAGATTCTGAGACGCAGGCAAACGGACGGCGGAATATTGCGCCTCAACGGGCGGATTCCTGCACTTCCTGACGCAGGAAAGCCGTGATGTCTCCGCCGTCGGGGACACCCAGCTTCTTGCGGACATCCGTCTTGCACTTGTGGACGGAAAAGACGCTCTGCATCCACACACCGGCTATCTCGTCGGTACGGAAGCCGGCCGTCAACAGGCAGCAGAGCTGCACCTCCTTCTCCGTCAGCGAAGGGTAGAGGCGGACGAGCTGCGTGTAGCACCCGTCGAAGAGGAAATCGATGTGGCGGTAGAACAGGTCCCAACGGGTAAACGGGACATCGGCATCCTCCGATGGGGCAGAACGGTCGGACACCTGCTTCGCCTCCTGTCCCTTCTCCTGACGGAGGCTCCGCCGCGCCATCAACTCCCTGAAGAGCTGCAAGTCGCAGCGGACCAGTTCCTTCATCTCCTCGCTTGCCGTCTCGAAGCGTTCCCGTTCACCGACGCTTTGCCGGAGCGATGCATGGCGGTGCCTCTCCCGTCGGTACCGCCACGTCTGCACCACAAGCCCGGCAAAGAGCAACACTGCCACACCCGCCGGTGGATGTCGGCGAGCAGGTAGAGCGTCTCGAGCTGTTGCTGTGCCTTGCGGGCGGAACGGAAGATGGCAAGGCACTGTTCCAGCCGTTCCCTGTCGGGCACTGTTCCATAGACGGTATAGACCTGTGCCAGCGTGCGGACGAGAAAATCGGTAGCCGAGGCTTCATCGGTGATGGGACGGTCGGCAAGGAAGTCCTTTGTCATGCGGACGAGCAACAGTTCGGGATTGTTTTCGAGGATGAGCACCTTGTCATCGAAGGCGGGATCGTCCTTGAACGGACGTCGGTCACACCCGATTCCCACGAAGAGGAGTGCGACCAGCAGGGAGAGCGGGAAAAGAGTTTGTTTCATGGCGCAAGGTTTAGGAGTTTCTGCCACAAAAGAAACCAAAAGTCACGGGATTGGCAAGGGACACCCCGTGCTTCCGCTACTTGGTGTTTTTGTGGCATTTCACTTGGTGTTTTTGCGCCATTTCACTTGGTGTTTTTGCGGTAATGCGTCAAACAACACTGAATTCACCAGCTCTGATAACACGAGGTCACTATAAGGATTGAGAAGAAAATCAATCGGCATTCCCTTATTGGACCGGGCGACCAGACCGGTCCAATGCAACGTCCAACAACCAATCAACAACCATTCAAACCATGTTCAACAACCGTTCAAACGCATTTCGAACGATTCATTGTCCACCACCATGTATAAATGCAGGGCAAACAATCAGGATTGGACCAGGCGCGTTTGACAAAATGTCAAATGAAGGGCTCTACAGGGGCAATGCTTACGCCAAAGGACGAGTGAGCGCGCAAAGAAAGGATTCTGGAGCGTTTCGCAAAATACACATTGATTCGGGAAGGGGGATTTTCCTGTTATTTGGATAGGGAAGATTTAGAGAGAGCAGCCTCATGCATAGGGGATGCACTCAACCGCACTCTTTTTAATAGTTTCAAAATCAGTCTCCCGTTCCACCTTCTGGAAGACGAAACCCGGAATTCAAACACTTCGTTCTCCAAATATTTGACTTCGACACCTCAAACAATATTGTTTGGAGGCGGAAACTATATTGTTTCATGTCTCAAACAATATAGTTTGGCTCGCGAAACAATATTGTTGCGGGCACGTTTTGCCAATATTCCGAGAACGGAATGTATAGTTTTCTAAAATCAAAGGCTGATTCCGCGATTTTCGGTAACATCTGTTAGCAGTTGGCTTCTGGTTTGAGCGGAATTGGGAAAGTACGCGTTAGCGCAAAAGTGGCTTTTGAAGGACTTTGTCAAGCATTTCACGGGCATTGGTTGCATGCTGATACAGGGACCGAGCGTACATAAAAAATAATGCGTGCACGGCATCACTGCCCCACACGCATTGTACTTTTCACCCACATTTTTGGAATGTAAAGGAAAGATGCCGGACGAGCCGGCTCTTAACTAGATAGAAATATAAGCCTAATGTTATAACTGATCCTTGGTTGTATATGTTTGAATAAGTCTTTCTCTTATTCTTCTGTTTTGACGATGCAAAGGTAGTGAGCGGCAGGGGGTCCGGCTGTGTAGATTTGCATTTTCTTGTGGGTAGATTTGGGTCAAATGCCCGAAATCCACTTTGCATAGCGGTCAAGGACGCGTTGCGGGGCATTGGTGTACCAGGAATAACCGCCACGGCGTTCCTTTTCAATCTCGGCAAGGGTGGCATGTTTCACCCCGTCGCGTCCGCAGAAGAAGGGCTTGCCGGTTTCGAGGTCATAGAAACGTGCCCAAAGGACATTGCCCGGGGCGGAGACAACACGGGCGTCGCCCTTGGGACTGCCGTCCGGAACGCGTTCCACCCGGATGTCCTTCACGGCATAGGTCTCAAACCACGCCACGGCTCCCTTGACAGCTGCGACAATCTCGGGCGAAGGATGGGGAATGGACATGAGCAGCGCCACGATGGAGGCGGACTCTGCACCGCTGAACGAAGCCAGTTCGTAGGCACGTGCAGGAGCCGGGGCAAAGGTGTGCTCGTCGTGCTGGGCACACCAGACCGTCGGCTTGCCGTCGACACGGATCTGGGTCTTGAGGATGCAGCCGATGCCTTTGTCAAACGAGGCGCGTGCCTGCTGACTGCCATACCACTCGTCGGGCATGCGGTCGGCTACTTTCTTCCAGGAGAAATTCCGGATGTCGGGACTGTCTTGTGCCTGCACGGGCAGCAGCCAGGCGAACAGGCAACAGAGGAGGGAAAGGATTTGTGTTTTCATATACGTCGGTTGTTAAGTATCCAAAGTCATTTACATTTACAAAAATACATTAATATCGCAGGCAAAATGGGGTATTTTTGTGTTTTTTATGTGTAGATTTGTGGACAAACACATCTAAAGACACCGACGAGGCTGTGCCTGCACAGCGCGGTACTCATCCTGCGGGAGCAGGGGATGCGGGTGAAGCCGGCTTAGTTGTTTCCAAGTTGCCGACGGCAGGTATCCGCGTCCCGTTTCCGCCGGAATGGGTTCGGCACGGCTTCCCGACAACTACTCATCCCCATGAGACGACTGTTAACCTTCCTGCTCCTGACCTTGTCCGTCCTTGCCGGCACGATGCCTGCCGGTGCACAAGGTTCCTACGTCCCCACCCTCTATGATACCACCAACGGACTGCCTCAGCAGACCATCAACGTCACCATCCAGGACAAGCAAGGCTACCTGTGGTTCGGCACCTCGAACGGGTTCAGCCGCTTCGACGGGGCGCACTTCACCAACTACCGCCTGGAGGACAGCGACAGCATCGGGATTGCCAACAACCTCATCACCTCGCTGCGGGAGGACAGCCGCCGCTACATCTGGCTCACCAACGACAACCGGAGGACCGTCCGCTTCAACCCCTACACGCGCCGGTTCTTCCCCCTGCCCGACTCGCTGGGGACGGTCAAGAGTCTCCAGCTCCTGCCCAACGGCGACATCTGGCTTCACCTGGACAACGGACGGCTGGTGCGTGCCCGCTACGGCGAGGGCGAACAGCTCGACTATGAGACGGTGCTCGACTATGAGACGGTGCTCGACTATCCGCCGGGCGACGACACGGACATCGTCATGGTCTCGAACGACCGCGAGCACCACGTCTGGATTCTCTCCCGGCGGGAGTTCCTCGACTATGACGAGCAGACGGGCAAGCTCACCCGCCATCCCCTGGGGACGGACGACCGCTACTACAGCATGCGCAAGCGGCTCAACCTGTTCCAGATAGGCAGCGACCACGGCAAGGTCTACATCTACCGGAACAGGGAGCGGCAGCACTCGCTCATCCGCCTCGCCACGACGGACAACATCGTCCGCATCAAGGCATACACCGACACGAAGTCGCTCTACATGACCGGGAGCGACGGCTTCTTCCTCCACGACCTGGAGTCGGGGCGGGCACTCCACTACTCCGCCTCACAGCCTGCCCCGCGACGGTTGGAGAGCAACCATATCGGCGACTGCTACGTCGACCAGGACAAGAACATCTGGGTGACCTACCTCGACAACTCGTTCATCACCTGCCTGGAGCCGGACAAGGAGAGCCAGCGCCGCTTCCGTCTGCTGGACCGCCACCGCCGCACCATCGACACCCGCAACAAAATCTCCATCTTCGAGGACCGCAACCAGCGCATCTGGTTCTATGCGCCCGACAAGGCGCTCAACTACTATGACATGGAGAACCACGAGCTGTTCCCCCTCATCCTGCCTGCCACCCAGGGCATGCCCGACTTCACCGAGCCGTCCTCCCTCTATGTCGACAAGCAACGCAACCTCTGGCTGGGCAGGGCGAACAAGGGCGTGCTGAAGCTCACGTTCAAGAGCAACCATTTCGACCTGCTCTCGCCCGACCCCACCGACCTCTACAGCAACGCCAACCGTACGCGCGGACTCTGTGCCGACAGCCGGGGCAACCTGTGGATGGGCGCACAGGACAGCACCATCCATCTCTTCGACACACGCACGCGCCGCTTCCGGGGCTACTTCTCCGCACAGGGGACCGTCACGCCGCAGCGGAGTCCCGTGGGACGTGCCAACGCCATCCTGGAGGACCGGGAAGGGAACATCTGGATAGGCACCGACGGGAGCGGCCTCTTCAAGGCGACACCACTCGCCGGAGGGCGTTACCGGGTAGAGCGGTTTGTCCACCGGACGGACGACCCGGCATCGCTCAGCGACAACCGCGTGACCTTCCTGCTGGAGGACAGCAACGGACGCATCTGGGTCGGCACGGCAGGGAACGGACTCAACGCCGTCGGACGCGGGGCGGAGGGGCAGACCGTCTTCTTCCACCCGGGACACCGGCTGACGCACTATCCTGCCGCTTTCCGCCAGATACGCTGCCTGTGCGAAGACGGACGGGGACACATCTGGATTGCCACGACACAGGGGCTGCTGCGCTTCCGTCCCGAACAGAACGCGCCCGAGTCGGTCGTCTTTGAGGACCTGCATACGCTGGCGGCAAAACGGGGCGCCTTCAACACCAACTCCGTCTTCTTCATCTACCGTTCCGGAGACGGCACGCTCAACCTCGCCACCTTCGGCAAGGGGCTCTTCCGCCTCTCTCCCGACGGGACCCTCGCGAACTACACCACACGCGACGGGCTGCCCTCCGACGTGCTCTACACGATGCAGGAGGACGGCAACGGCTGCCTGTGGCTCGCCACGGAGGGCGGGCTGTGCAAGTTCGACCCGCAGGCACGGACGTTCGACACCTTCGACGACCGCTTCTTCCCCTCTCCCCTCACCTTCTCGGACAACGATGCTGCCGACGACGGGCACGGCAGGCTCATCTTCGCCACCGACCGCGGACTGCTCGCCTTCCGTCCGGGTGACATCGAGAAGGACACGTTCAAGCCCAACATCGTGCTGACCGCCTTCTCGGCAAACGACAGTCCCGTGACCGACGCCAACGGACAGCCCTACGCCTTCGGCAACAACCGGACGGTGACGCTCAGCCACGACCGCAACTCGTTCAACCTCCTCTTCCGGGCACTCGACATGAACTTCCCCGACCGCCTGCAATACGCCTACAAGCTCGACGGCTTCGACGACTGGCACTATGTGGGCAACGAGCCGAAGGCGGTCTACACGAACATCCCGCCGGGCGACTACACCTTCCGCGTGCGCTCCACGAACAGCGACGGACGCTGGATGGACAACGAGAGCTGCCTCCACATCCGTGTGCTGCCCTCGTTCTGGGGCTCGCCGGGAGGCATCGCGCTCGCCATCGTCCTCTTCCTTGCCGCGACGACGGGGGCAGGCGCCATCGTGCTGGGACACTACAAGCTGAAGCAGCGCATGCTCCTCGAGCAGAAGCTCGCCAAGGTGAAGACCGACTTCTTCACGAACATCGTCCACGAGATGCGTACGCCGTTTACCCTCGTCGTGTCGCCGTTGGAGAACGTCCTCGAACAGCCGGAGCTCTCGCCCCAGGTGCGCCAGAACCTGGAAATCATGCAGAAGAACACCCGCCGCAGCATCCGCCTCATCAACCAGATACTCGACTTCCAGAAGGTGACCAGCGGCAAGATGCACCTGACGGTGCGCCGCGTGGAGCTGCGCGCCTTCTTCGAACAGCTCCTGCGCTCGTTCGCCGGACTTGCCGAGAGCGAGGACACCCGGCTAGAGCTGCAGATGAAGGCTCCCTCGCTCACGGTCTGGGCGGACGCCGACAAGCTGGAAAGCGTCTTCTTCAACCTCCTTTCAAACGCCTTCAAGTACTCCCCGCGCGGGAAACGCATCACGGTCGCCGTCGAGGAGCACGGGGAACACATCACCGTCCGTGTCATCGACCAGGGCTACGGCATCCCCGAGGAACGGCAACCCCACCTCTTCGACCGCTTCGAGAGCTTCGTGCAGCGGCAGGCATCCCGTGTGCCGACGACGGGCATCGGACTGTCGCTCATCAAGGAGCTGGTCGAGCTGCACCACGGACACATCAGCGTGACCAGCAGCGTGAACAACGGCTCGACCTTCACCGTGGAGCTGCCCAAGGGCAGGGACCACTTCGGCCCCGACACGGAGTTCATCCTCGAGGACGGCGATGACACCGACGAACCGGCAGTCCCCGCTTCCGACACGTCCGGAGAAGACGCCGACGCCACCCGTCCGCTCCTGCTCATCGTCGAGGACAATGCCGAGCTGCGCGGCTTCCTCGAGTCCACCTTCTCGACCGGCTACCGCACCCTGACGGCAGCCAACGGCGAGGAGGGCTTCCTCTGTGCGGTGAGCCACAACCCGGACCTCGTCATCAGCGACATCCACATGCCGGTGCTCAGCGGGACGGAGATGTTCAAGATGCTCCGCCGCAATCCCGCCACCAGCCACATCCCGGTCATCCTGCTGACCAACGAGTCGAGCGCCGAGGGCGAGGTGGAGAGCCTCAACCTGGGCGTGGAAGCATACGTCCCGAAGCCGTTCAGCTCGAAGGTGCTCCGGGCACAGGCGGACAACATCGTCCGTGGCAGACGCCGCCTGCAGGAGCTGTACCGCTCGCAGTTCATCTACCCCGAGACGGACGCTACCCCCGACGACACCGCTCCCGACAGCACCCTGCCCCCGGCCGAACAGGCATTCATCGACCGGATGACAGACCACATCGGCTCGCACCTCGGCTCGCCCGAGCTGAACGTGGAGAGCCTGGCACGCGAGATGGGCGTCAGCCGCTCGGTGCTGTTCAAGAAGACAAAGGCGCTCACAGGATTGTCGCCCGTAGAGCTGATACGCGACCTGCGCTTCCGCAAAGCCGCCGAACTGCTGGAGACGGGCAACCAGACGATGACGGAGATAGCCTTCCTCACCGGCTTCTACGACTCACACTACTTCAGCAAGTGCTTCAAGCAGGTCTACGGCATGTCCCCGTCGGAGTATCGGAAGATGAAGAACGAGGAAGCACGCTCCTGATACTCACGGGGTGCGGGAGAGACACGATACAAACCGGGGATAAACAGACCAAAGTATTATACTTTGGCAGCCTAAGTATTATACTTAGGGGGTCTAAGTATTATACTTTGGTCCATCTATCCCCGGCTTGTAGCTTGCTTGTCCCCTGCCAGGACGAGCCTCAGGGCACATGCACAAAGAGAGGGTGTACCAAGGATGAGCGTCGGCTCACCTTGATACACCCTTTTTCAATCGTTTAGCCGTGTTCCGCCGGGTGGCGGAAGCAGCGTGTTATTTCCCTTCCAGACTCTGGAGGAGCTGTCCCATCATCATGATGGTCGACGGCTTCAGACCGGGGAGAATCGAACGAATGTACTTGGCTCCTTCTGCCAGCAGCGCCTTGTCGGTCGTGGCAGCGGGGAAGAGACGGGAGAAGTTGAGCAACACGAGGTTGAAGTCGTTCTCGTTCATCTCGGGCTGCTTCTCCTTCAGCAAGGCAAAGTAGGCAGCCTTGTCGCCCTGGGCATAGCACTCGATGAGGGCGAAGAGCGGAGCATACGGATAGGTCTTGTCCAGTCCGCAGTCGATGATGGACTGCTTCAGGGCACCGTAGGCGGCAGCGTCATACTTCCCTTCGGCAAACTGGAAGCCGGAGAGGTAGCTCACCAGCCCGGCGTGATAGAGCTTCTGGGCGTGCTCCTCGGCACGGGCACGGACGGCGGGATCAAACTCGCTGCGGTGTGCCACGAGGAAGTCTGCCTTCGGGTCATCGAGACGGATGGTGTAGCGCGAGAAGAGGAAGAAGTTCTCGGGAGCGAGCCGCTGTGCGTCCGTCAGCGAGTCAAAATAGGCGTTGACGATGCGGAAGCCCTCTTCCTCCTTGCCTTCCTCCATGAAGTGGAAGGCATAGGCGTTGACCAGCTCGGGGGTACGTTCGCCGGCATCGTAGCGCTTCTTCATGGCTTCGGGCGAAAGCTCGGGGTTGAGTTCGCTCTCAATCTTCGAGATGAAGTTGTCCGCGGTCATGGAGCCCTTGATGTCGAGCTTCACCTTCTTGTCCGTGTCGAGCACGAGGAAGGTCGGGTATGCCTTCACCTGGTAGGTGGCGGCGTCCGCCTTGCCCTCCTTCTCGGCATTGAGCTTGATGCAGACGAAACGGGCGTTGAAGTAGTCGCCCACCTTCTTCTGCGGGAAGACGGTGTTCGCCATCACGCGGCAGGGGCCGCACCAGTCGGTGTAGAAGTCGACGAACACGAGCTTGTTTTCCTTCTTTGCCTGCTCTACTGCCTGGTCGAGCGTGAGCGGGCGGAAGTTGGTCTGTGCCAGGCCGGGGATGGCCAGCAAGGCAGTAAAGAGAGTGATGAATAGCTTTTTCATTGTTGTTGAGTTGTTATCAATAATATCCTGATTCGTCGGCAAGGTCTCCGGCACTCTTCCACTGGATACCCTTCACGGTGGAGTTGATTTCCCATACCATGTCCTCATCCTCCTCAAACGGGATGTCGTTCGGGTCGGACGCGATGGTGAACCAGCTGAGGGTGCTCTTGCCGTCGCCTGCGGAGACAGCGATGTAGAACTTGTTGCGGGCGGTGGTCGACTCGGCATCGCGGTCGAGGAGGATGATTTCGCTGCCGTAGTCCTTCAGCAGGCGGCCGATGTTACGCTCCAGGTCGTACCCGTAGAGCTTCGAACCCACGGCATAGACCATCTCGGTCTCGTCGTCGGAGAAGGCATAGTGGCTCGCCTGTGCAAAGTCGGTAGCCACGCTCTGGTCAATCTCCGTGCTGAACCACTGGGAGGGGGAAGTGGTGCTCGACGGCTTGAACGAATAGGCGTACCACTTGTTCTGGTCGTCGGTCAGGACCACATACGAGTAGCCGGCGTTGCCGTTCTGTCCGAAGACGAGGCGGCGGTTGTCGGGATACTTGCTCTGGTCCCACTCGAAGGCTGCGCTTGCGCTCGCCTGGAGCTTCCGGCAGTAGGTCGCACTCGTCGGGCTGTTGCTGTTCGGACCGACGAAGGCCTGGCTGTCCATGTCATAGAAGATGGCGTTGAGGAAGAGCGACGACATGTAGGCTCCGTTAACCACGAAAGCCAGCCGGTAGGGCGTGAACAGTTCGGTGCTCGTGTTGCTGTAGCGGTTGATGGGGTTACCGAAAATCTGGTCGTTCGACATCATCGAGGTGACGTAGATGGCGTCGTCGGTGATGTATCCGCGCTTAGAGTCGCCTCGGCAACCGTAGCTGGCGTCATAGCGGGGGAACATGTCGATGACACGCATCGGGCGCTTCACGTCGAAGGTGGTCAGCATCTTCGAGTCAAGCGTGTTGTCCTCCAGCAGCTCGAAGTAGGAGCCGTTGGTCAGCGAGTACGACTGGTCGGCGGCGGTCAGCCACAGGTTCTGGTATTCGCCGTAGCGCGTCTGTCCGATGAAGACGAGCGACTCGGGCTCTCTGATGTTGGGGTCGGTGAAGACGTCCTCCAGCAGGATGGTGTCTTCCGCCATCGTGGTAATCATGTCCATCTTGACCGTGCCGTCGGTGCTCTCGCCGAGCACGAGGTAACCCGTCGTCATCTGGGAGAGGACGGCGAGCGAGCTTTGCTGGATGGTCTTCAGCCCCGTCTCCAGGTCGGTCACCTCCAGATAGAGCGTGTAGCTGCCCGGCAGCAGGGAGCCGTCGGCAACGTAGTCGAATTCGCGTTCCTCGCTCAGGTCTATCGTCTCGGACGCCATGCTCGACAGGTTGGTGATAATCTTCACATACCAGTGGTAAGCGTAGCGCGAGGGCTCGTTGGTCTCCGCCATCGTTCCGGTGACATCGGCAGAGATGTGTACGGGGTCACCCGCGAGATAGGCTACGTAGCCGTCTTCGTTACTCAGTGTAATCTCTACCTCGTTGATGGGCGAAAGGGTGTAGCTGCCCTTGTCGTCGACACACGAGGCAAGGCTGGCAGCGGCTGCCAGCAAGCAGGGATAAATATAGTTCTTCATAATCGTTTCTTAGTTAATCAAGGACAACATCGCCCGGCATGGAGCTTTCCTCCCAAGGCACATTGCTAAACCACATGAGCGTCCCGTCGGCGTCCGTGATGGGGTTCCCGGCACGGAACTGCTCCACGAGGTAGTTCGAGACAATCTCGTTGATGATGTTCTGCATGATGAAAGGCACGGTCACCAGTGCGCTGAAATCGTCGTAGGTCACGTCGGGGTAAAGGCGGAGAATCAGCTCCATCTTCTCACGCGAGAATTCTCCGAAGTTCAACGGCCAGATGGTCGGCTGGGTCATGATGTCGGAGATGAAGATGTTGTGCACGCGGGGGTCGGGGTTGTTGTAGAAGTCCGTCATGCCCTCGGTGTAGCGTCCCGGAATCTCCGTGATGTAGGTGAACGGCAGGTCGAAGTACTCGTTGGGCACGAGCGTCAGCTGCAGCTGTACCGTCTCCTCTGCCACGCGGTCGGAGCGCAGGATGGTCACGTTGACAAGGCCCGAGGTCTCCCCCGCCTTGATGACACACTGCTCGGAGAGGTCCTTGTATTCCTGGTCAGCCACAGCCGTCGTGCTGTCGGCAACCACAGCCACATTGAACACACGGTCGTAGTCGCGTGCCTCGCCCACGGCATTCACCTTCAGACTCAGCGTCGTGTCGGTGGCACCTTCGGGCATGGAAACGAAGCGCACCCAGGTGTAGAGCTGGTGTGCCCACATGTCCGGATTGGTGAAGTGGGGCACGTTGGTGTACTGCACGTCAAAGTAAAGCCCGTCTTTTCCCTCATAGGCAGGCATGTCCTTCTCACACGCCGCGAACGAAGCCAATCCTAACAGGCAGCAAAGTGTATAAATCAGTTTCTTCATATTCGTCGTTCTTAATGGTTAGTTACGCAAGTCTTCTTCGTCGCTCGGCAGCGGTATGACATAGCTGTCCACGCTCATGGAGGCGGAACCGCTCGCTGACGTTCCGGAGATAATCGAGGTCATGCCCAGTCGCTTGTAGTAGAAGAACAGTTGTCCTTCGCCCACGACCTCACGGGCAAATTCGCGGGTGATGAGCTCCTGCTTGTTGTCGGGAGTCACGTCGAGGGAGACGGCACCGCGCACGTTGCGCACCGTGTTGATGAGCGTGGCAGCCTCGGTGATGTCGTCCGTACATTCGGCAGCGATGAGGTACATCTCGCTCTTGCGGATGAGCGGGGTCATGTAGCGGTAGGTCAGTGTGTCACCGCTCTCCGAGCTAACGCTGAAGTCCTGGAACTTCACGAAGCAGATGGCGTTGTCGCCCGAGGTCTCTCCCTCCTGGAAGCTCCACATGCGGCGGCGGATGTCGTTGGTGTCGTCGTAGAACGAGGCGAGCTTCGAGTCGCTGCCGGTCTCCGACGAGCCGACGAAGCAGAGGCGGTTGTTGGCATTCACCGACGCGCTGAAGTAGTTGTCATAGAGGTTGTCGCGGCTCATGTTGTAGAGGCTGAACATCACCTCGTCAGAGAACACATAGTCGGGACGGGAGTTCTCGATGGTCTCCTGAACGGTGGTGCGGTCCATCCACGGGAAGACGTCAAGCTGCTCGGTCTCGCTCTTGGCGATGACCTCGTTCTTGGCAATGTCGTATGCCGTCGCCTTGTCCCCCTTCCACAGGTAGGCACGTGCCCGGAGCGCCTGCACGGCGTAGTAGTTCAGGCGGAGCTGGCGGTAGGACCAGTCGTAGCTGTCCAGTCCGTCGTCGCTCAACACGCCGTCCTTCACACCTTCGGTCAGGACGGGGTCGCACTCCTTCAACAGCTCGGCGGCTGCGTCGAGGTCGCGGATAACCCGGTTGAGGAACTCTTCGGCTGAAATCAGGGGCTGCACGGTGCGGCGGCTGTCCTCCTGATAGGGCAGGCACTCCTGCGAAGCCGTCGCGTCGGAATAGATGGGTCCGTAGAAGCGCAGCAGATCAAAGTGCATCATGCCGCGCAGGGCGAGCGCCTCACCCTTCACCAACGGATAGTAGCGGTCCAGGATGGCGGCATCCGGCTCGTCGCACTTCTCCAGCAGGAGGTTTACGTTGGCAATGAGCGAGTACATGTTGCTCCACAGGGAGTTCGACGCGTTGTCGAAGTTGTTGTCGGAGTAGTTGTAGCCGCTCCAGTAATAGTAGTTGTGCTGGTTGATGACGTTGGGCACGTTGTAGTACTGCGCCATGATGTCGATGCCGACCATGCCCAGCGTACCGCCGTAGAGCGACGAGTTGTTGAGCGATGAGTAGACACCGTTGAGCGCGGTGAGGAAGCCTTCGTTCGTGGAAAAGAGGGTGGTCTCCAGGATGCTGTCTTCCATGTCCACCTCAAGCCAGTCGGAGCAGGACGAAGTCGACACGGACAGGGTGCCAGCCACGAACAGACATTTGATGATATTCTTGTAGTTCATATTGATTCACTGGTTTTAGGGGTTAAAAGCTAAGGCCCAACGACATCATCACCGAGCGCTGGAAGGGGTAGTCCAGACCGCGCTCTTCCTTGATGGTCGACAGGTAGAAGAGGTCGTTCATCGACAGGCGGACGTTGAAGGAAGAGGCACCGATGGTCTTCAGCCAGGGAGCCGTCTGGTTCTCATAGCCGAAGGAGAGCGTGGTGAGCTTCAGCGTGTTCTCGTCCTCGATGAAGCGGCTCGTCATGTGCGACTCCGAGAGGTCGTCGATGCGCTTGAACTTGGCATGGTCGCCGGGCTTCTGCCAACGGTCGTAGTAGGCACGCTTGTCCTGGTTGTACATCAGGTCAGACTCGGAGATGTTCTCCACCTTGTCAAACAGCGTCTGGCGGAAGGCCTGTCCGCCGTAGCGGTAGGAGAAGATGAGGTTCATCGAGAAGCCCTTCCAGTATGCCGAGGTGCCGAAGGTGCCTTCCACGTCGGGCGTGGTGTCACCACAGACAACCTCGTCGGCAGTGTCCCACTCGAAGGTGTAGCTTCCGTCTTTCTTGATGAAGACCTCGTTACCGGTCATCGGGTCGATACCTGCCGAACGCACCGCCCACAACGCCGTGGGGCTGGCGCCATCGTAGTAACGGCGGAGGGTGTACGCCTCTTCGTCACGGCCCTGTTCGTTGAGGTACTCCAGGTAGTTGCCCATGTCGTCGTAGCTGGTCTTCACGTGGTTCATGTTGGCAGTGAGGCTCCAGTTGTAGTCGTTGCCACGGAGCACGAAGTAGGTTGCCTGCCAGGTGAAGCCCTCGTTGTGCATCGTTCCGATGTTCATCGGGCTGGTCGTCGTACCGGTCGAGGGAGGCAGGGAGATGGAGAGCAGCAACGGGTCAGTCGTCTTCGTGAAGTAGTCGAAGGTGAAGCGCAGGCGGTCGTCCATGAAAGCCAGGTCGATACCGATGTTCTGGTCGAGCGTACGCTGCCATTCGAGGTCCTTGTTACCCCACTGGCTGACGAGTGCGGCAAGACCGAAGGGGTTCTGGAACGCCGTGTAATAGTTGTAGACCGTGTTGGCACGCTTGGCGTCGAGGTTGCTGTTACCGGGGTTACCGAGTGAGTAGCGGAGCTTCATGTAGCTGATTACGTCCGAGTCAGCAAGGAACTTCTCGTTGTGCACGTTCCATCCCAGACCGAAGGACCAGGTGGTCGAGAAGGGGTTGTTGATGCCGAACACCGAAGCACCGTCGGTACGGAGGTTCAAGTCGACGAGGTAACGCATGTCGTAGCCGTAGTTCAAGTTGAAGTAGTAGCTTGCCGTACGCGACTTCACCACCGTGGAGCTGGGCTTGCCACCGTCGGGGTAACCCATCGAGAAGTTCGGGTTGGAATACTGGTCGGACATGTAGCCCAGGGCAGAGAATGCCTCCGCGTCGGAGTTGGACTCGGTGAACTGCATACCGCCGATCAGGTTGAGCATGTGGTTGCCGAAGGTGCGTCCGTAGGTCAGGTCGAGGGTACCGTCATAGGACGTGTCGCGCGAGCTGTTCTTCGCATACGTTCCGCGCTCCAGGCGGTCGGTCTCGGCGAACATTGTCTCTTCGGGCGAATGGAAGACGGTCGACTCGTTCTGCGCGATGGTCACACCGAAGCGGCCACGCAGGCGCAGTTCTTCCAGGATGCGCCACTCGACCTGGAAGTTGTTGTTCAGCGAGAAGGTGTTCGTCCGGTTGTAGCTCTTCTGGTTGAAGTCCCACAAGGGGTTGTAGGCGTACTCATAGCCGCTCAGGGTTGCCGTACGCTCGAAGTACTTGGTGATCTCACCGTTCTCGTTGTATTTCGAATAGTAGGGGTTGGCGTTGACGAAGTTGCGGAATGCCACCGGCTCGGTGTCGCTCGTGTTATAGTTGAGGTTCGTATTATTCGAGAACGAGAGGCGGTCCACACGGTAGGTCAGGCGGATGTTTCCGTTGAGCGCATCCTTGCCCGAACCCTTCATGACACCCTGCGTGTTGCTGTAGTTCACGCCCACACCGTAGAGGAAGGCTGAGTCACCGCCGTCGACGTAGATGTTGTGCGTCTGGGTGAAGGCGGTGCGCAGCGGCTCATTGAGCCAGTAGGAGTCGAGTCCCTGCTCGACCAGCTTGAGGCGGTTGTAGTAAATCTGGCGCTGATCCTCGTCGATGATTTCGCCGTTCGCATCGAGGTTGTAGTCACCCGAAGCATAGCGTCCGGCAAGCTTCTCGTAGGCGAGCTTCTCACGCGCGTTCATCATGTTATAGTCCGTCAGGTCCGCCCATGCCACCTGGTAGTTGCCGCTGTAGGAGAAGCGCAGCTTGCCCGGCTCGGGCTTCACAGTCTCGACTACCACAACGCCGTTGGCTGCCTTCGAACCGTAGATGGCGGTGGAGGCGGCATCCTTCAGGATGGTGATGCTTGCCACGCGGTCGATGTTGAGGTTGGTGATGGTCGTCAGGTCGCTCTCGAAACCGTCGAGGATGAAGAGCGGCTGGTTGGGGTCATATTCGTAGTCCGACTCCAGGTCGGTCAGGTTCGTCGTACCGCGGATGCTGATGTCCAGCGTGGCGTTCGGGTCCGCACCGCGGAGGTTGTTGTCCGTGATGACGAACGCCGGGTCGAGTGCCTGGAGGCTCTGGAGCACGTTCAGGTTTCCGACTTGCTTGAGTTCCTTGTTCGTGTAGGTCGCCATGGAGCCGGTGAAGCTCTCGGCATTACGGGTGTAGATACCCGTCACGACGGCTTCCTTCAGGTTGACCGCGTCCGACTCCAGGCGGACGGTGATGTCCTTGGTAATGCCCTTCACACGCACGGTCTGCGTCTTCATGCCGATGTAGGAGAACACGAGGTTGTGTACGCTCTCGGGGACAGAGATTTCAAAACGTCCGTTGACGTCGGTAGTCACGCCCGTGCCTTTGCTGTGGGGGAGCGTCACGCTGACGCCCGGCAACGGGGCATCGGTGTCGTCGATGACTACGCCCCTGTAAATGACTTTCTTCTCCGGTGTCTGGCTCTCCGTTGTCTGTTGTTTACCTCCTCCCGCGGGAGTCTGCGCCATCGCGGGAAGCGCTGAAGCCACCAACAAGGCCATGGCGAGGCAACCGGGCTTCACGGCATGCGACCAATGTTGGGAGAAGAAGCTTCGTGATGAATGAGTTGTTAAGGCGAACTTTTTCATGCTAGTCTTCATTTGTTATTTTAGTTAGACCGATGTAGGCTCAAGCTTTCATACGGCCCTTGTGTTTGTGCGTGTGTCTGTGTTGGGCAGGAAGCGGAAGACTCTCTCGGAACCGGCTCGGGGAATATCCGTAGAAACGCGTCTGCGGACCGGTAAAAAGATATTCCTTCTTTATAAACTGTTTTTATATCTATTTCTACATAAATAATATACAGTTTATATTCATTAATCTTCTAGCGGCGACAAAGATAACGATTCAAGAATAAAAAACAATAGTTTACTTTATATTTCAAAATAAACTTACTCATAAAAGTTAGAAACCACAACCATTTGTCATCCCGGGTGAGCAAAAGTGACACTACCGCCGCAGCCGTCGTCCGCCGGGCACAAATAAAGCGGGTGGCATCCCCGGATACGGAATACCGTACCAGGGTGCCACCCGCGTCTTATTCTAAGAGATCTAGCTAAGTCGAAAAATGCGCTTAATAGGCGTGGTCATCGTTCTTCAGCTCCTCACGTGTGATGGGCTTGCGCTCCAGGGCACGCCAGGCATAGAAGATATACGCCAGCACGAAGGGGATGAGGATGGACACGTACGCCATCACTTCCAGCGTGAAGGGGCTGGAGCAGCTGTTGGCGATGGTAAGCGAGCTTTGCAGGTCTGCCACTGAAGGATAGTAGGCAGTGTTGTTGTAGCCTGCGCAGAGCAACAGGGCGGTCACCGTGAGCACCGTGCCGATGCCGGCGAACCAGATGCTCTGACGGGGCGTCCGTGAGAACACGCCCTTGACGATGCCCCACAGCACCAGCACCACTCCCACGAGGAACACTGCCAGCACGGCAGGCATCGCGAGGAAGTTGTTCAGGTACTTCAGCGGCTCCATGTAGACTTCCTGGGTCGTGGGGTCCACGGCGAAGCCTGCGCTGACAAGTGTCCGGATGACGAAAGCCAGGAAGAACACCAGGAAGGCGAGCGCGTCGCCGAACAGACGGCGGCGGCAACGGGCGATGACGGTGTCGTCGGCAATGCGGTTGAGGAAGTAGAGTCCGCCAAGGACACGCGAGAGGTAGTAGACGGCGATGCCGAGCACCCAGTTCCAGATGTTGAACAGGATGTCGATGCCATGCCATCCGTTCGCCCAACGGCTGATGACGGGCATGGAGAGGTCGCTCATGTTGCCCTTGTCGACGATGAAGTTCGAGCCCGTGAAAAAGGTAGCGACGGCGGCACCGAGCAACAGCGGACCCAGGATGCCGTTGAGCACGAGGAAGCACTGGTAGGTCTTCTTGCCGAGCAGGTTGCCCAGGCTCGCCTGAAACTCATAGGACACCGCCTGGAGCACGAAGCTGAACAGGATAATCATCCACGCCCAGTAGGCACCGCCGAAGCTGGTGCTGTAGAACAGGGGGAAGGAAGCGAAGAAGGCGCCGCCAAAAGTGACCAGTGTGGTGAAGGTGAACTCCCACTTACGGCCCGTGGCATTGATGAGCAATGCACGCTCTTCGTCGGTTTTGCCCAACTGGAATATCAGGGAGTTGCCGCCCTGGACAAAGAGCAGGAACACCAGCAGTCCGCCCAACAGGGAGATGAGGAACCACCAATAATGTTGAAGTAAGCTATATGTTTCCATTGATATTGTTTGATTGGACAACCGGGCACCGGCGGCAGGTCCTGCGGGGACCACCTAGGTGCCGGAGCCGGCTGAACGGTTTGTAGATATGTGTGTGAATACTCAGTCCTCCATGCCCTCCGGACCCTTGCGGATGATGCGCAGCGAAATGCTGATGCCGGCTATCAGCAGGATGGTGAACACGGCGAGGAAGAGGAAGAAGGTGGTCTGCACGGAGTAGGTCGGCACCGACGAGATGGCGGCATTCACCGGCAGAAGGTCCTGAATCGCCCACGGCTGGCGTCCGGTCTCTGCCACAATCCAGCCTGCCTGACCGGCGAGATGGCCCAGGATGATGGTGAAGAGGGCAATCCACTGCATCCAGCGCATGGAGGCAAGACGGTTCTTATAGGCGAGGAAGAACACCACGGCAAAGAACAGGATGAAGTAGCACCCCAGCCCCACCATGACACGGAAGGCGTAGAAGTTGAGGGGCACGTTGGGCACCAGCTCGGCGGGTTCGTTGATGTAGCCGTAGCCCAGGTATTTCACATTGCTCTGCAGACGGGGCAGGATGGAGTCTGCCGCCTGCTGGTCGCCGTTCTGCTTGGCAGTGCGGTAGGCGTCGAGTGCGCTGAGAGCTTCGCGTCCGGCAGCCATCTTCTCGGCAGCCGAGAGAGCCACCGTCCCGTCCGGCTGGGTGTATCCGCCGGCAATGACCTCGTTGATGCCGGGGACATAGCCGTCCAGGCTGCGGGTGGAGAGGAAGGACAGCGCGTAGGGTATCTTGATTTCGAAGAGGAAAGGTTCCTTGCCGTCGTCATAACGTTCCTTGGCGGGATTGAGCAGACCGATGGCGGTGAGTCCCTGCTCCGTGCCGCCATTGTAGAGTCCCTCGATGGCAGCCAGCTTCATGGGCTGCTTCTGTGCCACGTGATAGCCCGAGGTGTCGCCCGTGAAAGCAACCACCAGCGCGGAGAAGAGTCCGAAGGCGGAAGCAATCTTGATGCTCGACAACGCCATGCGCTCGTGACGCTTCTTCAGCAGGAACCAGCAGGAGATGCCGACCACAAACACGGCACCGAGCACCCAGCCGCTCAACACGGTGTGGCAGAACTTGACCACAGCCACGTCAGAGAACGCCACTTCCCAGAAACTGCCTGCGGACTGCATCTCGTTGCGCATCGTGTCGGGATTGAACGTCATGCCCACCGGGTTCTGCATCCATGAGTTTGCCACCAGAATCCACCAGGCGGAGATGGCGGCACCGGCACCCGTCAGCCACGTCGAGACAAGGTGGAGACGTTTGCTCACGCGTCCCCATCCGAAGAACATGATGGCGACGAAGGTGGCTTCGAGGAAGAAGGCGAGGATGCCCTCGATGGCAAGCGGCGCTCCGAAGATATCGCCCACAAACCAGGAGTAGTTGCTCCAGTTGGTTCCGAACTCAAACTCCAGAATCAGTCCCGTAGCGACACCGATGACGAAGTTGATGCCGAAGAGTTTCATCCAGAACTTGGTCGTGTGTTTCCAGAACTCATTGCCCGTTCTGACATAGAGTGTTTCCATGATGCCCATCAGCAATGCCAGCCCCAGTGTGAGTGGCACGAACAGCCAGTGGTACATCGCCGTCAGGGCGAACTGCGCCCGTGACCAGTCGATCAGAGAAGTGTTGATTTGTTCTAACATGCTTAATGAAAGATTAGGTTAAACTTATTGTTGGAACAAAAATAAGTATTAATATGTAACTGCTCCAAGAATCCGGGAAAAATTTACGCTCCTGAGGCAAAATAATTCTGCCGCATTGACATTTCAGCGGAAAAAGAGGGGAAAAAGCGGATGATTCCGTGCAGGTAAATGACGAGAAGGGGGAATCCGGTTTTGTAAAAACGGAGAGGGCACGCCGGCATTCAGAGGTCAAGCGAGAGCTGGGCGTCGCCCAGGAGGTTGAAGGTGCGGCGGTGGTAGGGGGAGGGTCCGTACTGACGGATGGCGGCACGGTGTGCCTTGGTGGGGTAACCCTTGTTGCGGTCCCAGGCATACACGGGGTACTGCTCGTGGAGACGGTTCATGTAGTCGTCGCGGTAGGTCTTGGCAAGGATGGACGCCGCGGCGATGGACATGTACTTCCCGTCGCCCTTCACCACCGTAGTGTGGGGCGTGTCGCCGTAGGGCATGAAGCGGTTGCCGTCGATGAGCAGGTGCTGGGGACGGACGGACAGCCCGTCGAGTGCGCGGTGCATGGCGAGAAAGGAGGCACGGAGGATGTTCAGTTCGTCGATTTCCTCGGGCGACACCACGCCCACTGCCCACGCCACGGCTTCGCGCTCGATGACTTCGCGCAGGGCATAACGCCGGTGCTCGGTGAGCTGCTTGGAGTCATTGAGCCACTCGTTCTCGAAGTCCGTCGGCAGAATCACTGCCGCGGCATAGACCGCACCCGCCAGACATCCGCGTCCGGCTTCGTCGCAGCCTGCTTCGACCAGGTCTCTATTATAATAAGGTAATAGCATGGCAGGAAAGAGACTTTTTTAATTGACAATTGACAATGGACAATTGACAATTACGCCTTGCACGAGCAGGACACAGGAAATCCACCCGCAGGGCAATTGTCAATTGTCAATTATCAATTGTCAGAAGCTGTATCCCAAACGGATGAAGAAGCCGTTGAGCTTGCTGTCCACATCCTTGATGCAGTTGGTCAGACCGAACTCATAGCCCAGCTTGAGGGAGAACTCGCGGTAGTTCGCCTTCGCGCCCACATCGATGCCCAGATTCACGGTGTTCGTACTCTTCATGTCATCGTCGAGCACCATGAGGGCGAGTGTCGGACCGGCAAGCAAGCCCACCTTGCCTTCTCCGTAGTCGGCGAAGTTCCAGATAGCGTCGGCGTTCACTTCAATGAAACCCGGGTCCCAGCCGTCACAGCCCTTGGTCGTGAAGGCAACGCCTGCCGACCAGTCGAACATGTCGGTCATCGGAGCAGTATAGTCCATTCCGAAGTTAAGAAATTTCATCTCTGAGTCAGGGTTTACACCTGATGTGTTGATGTTGGCATAGTTCATACCATACCAAACCGTAAAGTTCTGTGCGCTGGCGCAGACAGCCATCACGCAAAGACAAAGCGTCAGAAATAACTTTTTCATAATCATTTCGTTTTAAAGGGTTAATAATCAAGACCGTGCGGAGCTTCCGTGCCGGGAACACGTCCGTCCGTCAGCCGCTTGCCTTCCGACATACGTGCCGGATGAAATCAAAAGTAAGTATTTTTATACGCTTACGGACATGCAATCAGTTAATATTGGTTAAGCCGGCCCTTCCGTAGGGCAACCGGGACACACCGGAGACAGCCCTCCAAAGGGGCGAAGGCACGGCATTTGCCAAGAAAAGTCGTAATTTTGCAGCCTCATCGACACACTTCAGACAAGACCATCATGTTCACAGTCATCGGATGCATGCTGGCAGGCATGATTGCAGGCTGCCTGCTCAGCCGACGCCGGGTGCCGGGCATACAGGGCACCGTCAACCTGCTCATCTGGCTCCTGCTCTTCCTCCTCGGATGGGAGGCGGGCAGCAACCGTCAGCTCATCGACGCCCTCCCCCGGCTGGGAGGCGAGGCACTGCTCCTCTCCACGGCAGCGACCCTGGGCAGCGCGGTGGCGGCAGCCCTGCTCCTGCGCTACGTCCGCCGGAAGGGAAGAAAGGAGGAACACGGCTCATGAAAGGCAGTCTCCTCATCATCGGGTTCTTCGTCCTGGGCATCGTCGTCGGGCGCAGTACGGGCCTGCCGACGGCATGGTCGCTTGCCGACGTCAGCTTCACCGCGCTCTGCCTGCTCATGGCAGCGGTGGGCTTCAGCATCGGGCACGACCCTTCCGCCCTCTCCCGCTTCCGCCGGCTCAACCCCCGCCTCGCCCTGCTCCCGCTCTGCACCATCGGCGGCACCCTGACGGCATGCGCCCTGGCGAGCCTCCTCACACCCCACTCCGTGGCGGAAGGCATGGCGGTAGGCGCGGGCTTCGGCTACTACTCCCTTTCGGGCATACTCATCACGGGCAGCAAAGGGGCTGAACTGGGCACGGTCGCCCTGCTGTCAAACATCATCCGTGAGCTGCTCACCCTGCTGGGCGCGCCCCTGCTGGCACGTTGGTTCGGAAGCCTCGCCCCCATTGCGGCAGGCGGAGCGACGACGGCGGACACGACCCTGCCCGTCATCACCCGCACGTGTGGCGACGAACTGGCGGTGGTCTCCATCTACCACGGCATGGTGGTCGACTTCAGTGTCCCCTTCCTCGTGACCTTCTTCTGCTCGCTGGGGTGACGCCGAAAAAGCCTTACAAATTTTCTTCCAGCGGAAGCCGCCTGCGGTGCGGACCTGTCGCCACGTTCGTACGGACGCGTCCGCAGCACCGTACGGACGTGTCCGCACGCTCGTACCGACGCGTCCGTACGAAGCTCGGAACAGGTCGTTTACAACCTGTTGACAGTCAGACGTCTGCAAAACGCCCTTTCCGGAGCCGGAAGCGTGCAAGGGATTTTCCGATTTTTCAACAGACGGGCACTGCCGTACCCGCAAAAGAGAGAGGCACGGAGACACCGGGGAAACAGGGGTCAAGCCCTGTCCTCAGTGTCTTCGTGCCTCTATGCTTGTCCGGCGGACGCACGGTTGCGCGCCGACGGGGGTACTGTCAGAACATGTGCCGCACGCGCTCGATGCCGGCGACGAGGGTGTCGACCTCCTCCTTCGTGTTGTAGAAGCTGAAGGAAGCGCGGACCGTCCCCTCGATGCCCAGCCGTTGCATCAGCGGCTGCGCACAGTGGTGCCCGGTGCGGACGGCGATGCCGAGACGGTCGAGCAACGTGCCGAGGTCGAAGTGATGGATGTTGCCGACGAGGAAGGAGATGACGCTCCCCTTGTGAGGGGCTTCGCCGAAGATGCGCATGCCCTCGATGGAGCGCAGCCGTTCCGTGGCATAGCGCGTCAGTTCCTGCTCGTAGGCATCAATCTGGTCCATGCCCAGGGCGGACACATAGTCGAGCGCCCGTGCCAGAGCGTGCGTGCCGATGTAGTCGGGCGTACCTGCCTCGAACTTGTAGGGCAGCTCGTTGAACGTCGTCCGCTCAAAGCTGACATGCTGTATCATCTCCCCTCCTCCCTGGTAGGGCGGCAGCCGGTCGAGCCACTCCTCCTTGCCGTAGAGCACGCCCACGCCCGTCGGGCCGTAGACCTTGTGCCCGCTGAAGGCATAGAAGTCCGCGTCGAGCGCCTGCACGTCGACCGCCATGTGCGGCACAGCCTGCGCCCCGTCGACGAGTACGGGCACGCCGCGGGCATGTGCCGTGGCTATCATCTCGCGCACGGGATTGACCGTCCCCAGGACGTTCGACACGTGGGTGACGCACACCAGACGGGTGCGCTCGTTGAAGAGCGCGGCATACTCGTCGGTCAGGAGCTCGCCGCGGTCGGTCATGGGGATGACGCGGATGACGATGCCCCGACGGTCGCGCAGGAGCTGCCAGGGGACGATGTCGCTGTGGTGCTCCATGACGGAGACGATGACCTCGTCGCCCTCGCGGAGGAAGGCTTCACCGAACGACGAAGCCAGGAGGTTGATGCTCTCGGTGGTTCCGCGTGTGAAGACAATCTCGCTCGTGGAGCGGGCGTTGATGAACTTGCGGACGGTCTCGCGTGCCCCTTCGTGCAGCTCGGTCGCCTGCTGGGAGAGGAAGTGGACGCCGCGGTGCACGTTGGCATTGACCGAGTAGTACTCCTCGGCAATGGCATCGACCACGCAGCGTGGTTTCTGCGTGGTGGCGCCGTTGTCGAAATAGACGAGCGGCTTGCCGTAGACCGTACGGCTGAGGATGGGGAAGTCTTCCCGTATCTTTTGTATATCCATAGTGTAGTCGGTGTTTAAGCGGGGTCTCACTTGCACATGGCGCACCCCTGGCACTTGTTGAGCTCGCCGCGGAAGCGTTTCTCCACGAGCAGGTGCAGGCGGTCCTTGAGTGCGTCGAGACGTATCTCGTCGATGACCTCATTGACGAAGGCAAACATGAGCAGCAGGCGTGCCTCTCGCTCGGCGATGCCCCGCTGACGCATGTAGAAGAGGGCGTTGTCGTCGAGCTGGCCCACGGTAGCCCCGTGGCTGCACTTCACGTCGTCGGCGTAAATCTCCAGCTGCGGCTGGGTGTACATGCGTGCCTCGCGGGTGGCGCAGAGGTTCCGGTTGGTCTGCTGCGAGGAGGTGCGCTGTGCGCCTTCACGGACGAGCACTTTGCCGGCAAACGCCCCGACGGCACTGTCGTCGAGCACATACTTGTAGAGCTCGGTGCTGGTGCAGTCGCTCACCCGGTGGTCGATGAAGGTGTTGTTGTCCACTTGCTGCTGTTTGTCGCCGATAGCCATGCCGAGCATCTTCACCTCGGCGCCCCGTCCGTCGAGCGCCACCTCGGTGGTGTTGCGGGTGATGCCGTTGTGGAGGGTCATCCCGTTGAGCAGGACATTGCTGCCTGCCGCCTGATGGACATAGAGGTTGCTGAAGCGCACGGTGTTGTTGTGGGTCTCCTCCAGCTCATAGAAGTCGAAGACGGCATTCTCGCCGACGAAGACCTCCACCACCTGGGTGGCAAGGAACTTCACACGGTCCATGGCATGGTCGCACGCCAGCAGACGCGCCTGTGCGCCTTCTTCCAGGATGATGAGCACCCGCCGGTTGACCATGAAGTCGACGTTGGAACGGAGCATGTTGATGAGTTGGATAGGTCGCTCCACGACCACCCCCTTGGGCACATAGAGCACGAAGCCGTCCTGTGCGAGCATGGTGTTGAGGGCGGTCACAGCGTCGCGTGCGGTGTCGGCGAGGCGTCCGTAGTGTGCCTCCGCCAGCTCCGGGTGCAGGGTGGAGAACTCCTTGAGGCTGCCTGCCCACACGCCGGCGGGGAGGGTTGCCTTCGGCAGGTCACGGCTGTCGAAGCCGTCGTTGAGCATGAAGTAGAGCGAGGTACTCATGTTCGGCACGTCGCACTTGAACACTTCGCTGGAGTCGACGGGTATGTCGAGGCGGTTCAGGTTCAAGCCATAGTCCGGCTCGAAGAGCTTCGCCACGTCGGTGTACTTGTACTTCTCCACTTTCCGCGTGGGGAATCCCAGGCTCCGGAAGTCGGCGAACGCCTTGGCGCGGGGCTTGTTCATCACCTCCGAGCTGTGGCGTGCGATCATCGCTTCGCACTGGGTGTACAGGTCGATGTATTGTTGTTCTGCTTTCATTGTCTTGATAGGGTTTATGTATGATTCTTCAGCTACGGCTGACGCGGACGTCGGCTGTGCGTCTGCCGGTCAGCCGTTCCCGGTCAGCGGTCTGCAGTGTCCGCTTCCGCCTTGATCCAGTCGTAGCCCCGCTCTTCGAGTTCAAGCGCGAGCTCGGGTCCGGCGGTCTTGACGATGCGTCCCTTGTAGAGCACGTGGACGATGTCCGGCTTGATGTAGTCCAGCAGACGCTGGTAGTGGGTGATGACGATGCAGCTCGTCTCCGGTGTCTTGAGCTTGTTGACGCCCTCGGCTACGATCCGCAGCGCGTCGATGTCGAGCCCCGAGTCCGTCTCGTCGAGGATGCTCAGCTTCGGCTCCAGCATCGCCATCTGGAAGATTTCGTTACGCTTCTTCTCGCCGCCGGAGAAGCCTTCGTTCACCGAACGGTTCGCGAGCTTGTTGTCCAGCTCGACCACGGCACGCTTCTCGCGCATGAGTTTGAGGAACTCGCTTGCACTGAGGGGTTCCTGCCCCATGTACTTCCGTTTCTCATTTACGGCCGCACGCATGAAGTTGACCATGCTCACGCCGGGAATCTCCACGGGATACTGGAACGAAAGGAACAGCCCCTCGTGGCTGCGGTCTTCGGGACTGAGCGCGAGGAGGTCCTTCCCGTTGAACGTCACCGAGCCTTTGGTCACCTCGTAGGCGGGATGTCCCACGAGGACGTTGCTCAGCGTACTCTTACCCGAGCCGTTAGGGCCCATGATGGCGTGCACCTCTCCGGTCTTCACGGTGAGGTTGATGCCTTTCAATATCTCTTTGCCATTGATGGTGGCATGCAAATCTTTTATTTCAAGCATATCTGTCTGAGGTTATTATGTGATTCATTCGTTTAGGTTCATTCGTCGCCGGGAGGCAGCCAGCAGGCGGCGGCGTCCGCGTTCAGCCGACGCTGCCTTCGAGCGAGACTGCCAGCAGCTTCTGTGCCTCGACGGCAAACTCCATCGGGAGCTTGTTGATGACCTCCTTGGCATATCCATTCACGATGAGTCCCACGGCGTCCTCCGTCGGGATGCCGCGCTGGGTGCAGTAGAAGAGCTGGTCTTCTGATATCTTCGACGTGGTGGCTTCGTGCTCCACGACAGCTGTCTCGTTGTGGATGTCCATGTAGGGGAAGGTGTGTGCGCCGCACTTGTCGCCCAGCAGCAACGAGTCGCACTGGCTGTAGTTGCGCGCCCCGTCCGCCTTGGCAGCCACACGGACCAGTCCGCGGTAGGAGTTTTGGCTGCGTCCGGCAGAGATACCCTTGCTGATGATGGTGCTCCGGGTGTTCCGCCCGAGGTGTATCATCTTCGTGCCGGTGTCCGCCTGCTGGAAGTTGTTCGTCACGGCCACGGAGTAGAACTCCGCCTGCGAGTTGTCGCCCGTCAGGATGCAGCTGGGGTACTTCCACGTGATGGCCGAGCCTGTCTCCACCTGCGTCCAGGACAGCTTGCTGTCCACGCCCTTGCAGTTGCCCCGCTTGGTCACGAAGTTATAGACTCCGCCCTTGCCCTCGGCATCGCCGGGGTACCAGTTCTGCACGGTGCTGTACTTCACCTCGGCACGGTCCATCACCACAATTTCCACGATGGCGGCATGGAGCTGGTTCTCGTCGCGCATGGGGGCGGTACATCCCTCAAGGTAGGACACGTAGCTGTCGTCGTCCGCCACGATGAGCGTACGTTCGAACTGCCCCGTGTTGGCGGCATTGATACGGAAGTAGGTGGATAGTTCCATCGGGCAGCGTACGCCCTTGGGGATGTAGACAAATGAGCCGTCGCTGAACACGGCGGAATTGAGGGCAGCGAAGAAGTTGTCGCGGTAGGGCACCACGGAGCCGAGGTACTTCTTCACCAGGTCAGGGTGTTCGCGCACTGCCTCGCTGATGGAGCAGAAGATGATGCCCTTCTCGATGAGTGCGTCCTTATAGGTGGTCTTCACCGACACGGAGTCCATCACGGCGTCGACCGCCACTCCGCTGAGCGCCATCTGTTCCTCCAGGGGGATGCCCAGCTTGTTGAACGTCTTTATCAACTCGGGGTCGACCTCATCCATGCTCTTGGGTCCGTCTTTCCTGGTCTTCGGGGCAGCGTAGTATGAGATAGCCTGGTAGTCAATCTCAGGAATATCCAGATGTGCCCACCGGGGCATCTCCATCGTCTGCCAGTGACGGAACGCATTCAGGCGGAACTCCAGCAGCCAGTCAGGCTCCCCCTTCTTCTCGGAGATGAGCCTTATGACCTCCTCGTTGAGTCCCCGCTCGATGATGTCGGTGTGGACATCCGTCGTGAAGCCGTACTTGTACTTCTCGGCAGCCAGTTCCTTCACCAGCTTGTTCGGTTCGTCTTGCATAATTCTTACTTGATTAATTGTTCTGTAACTTGTTTGATAGCCGGGAAGAAGAGCCCGGCCGTTTCTCCCACAGGATGGTAGAATACCGACTGTTCCTTCACTTCGGGGGTGAGCATCTTCTCGTCAGGGTCGATGTACTCCACCACCTTGATGAGCACACCAAGGAACAAGAGGTGGAGCACCATGCCGGTCACCGCGCCCAGCATCCGGTTGACGATGCCCAGATGGGCAGCCTCCAACGCCCGGGTCAGTGCAGCCCCTGCCAGCATGAGCAGTGCGGGGATGACCGCCCAGATGATGATGAACGAGATGATTTGCGCCACACTGACGGATGTCCCGATGTGAGGCGCCAGCTGTTCGCCGACAGCGGCATACAGTGCACGCGCCACCAGCAGTCCGGCTATCAGGCCTACCAGTCCGCATGCCTGCTTGATGAAGCCTTTGGCGAGTCCCGACACCAGTCCGATGCCCAGCACCACCACTATGAATATGTCAATCGTTTCCATTCCTTTATAACAACAATGTGCCAATCACACAAACCGAAAGGGCGGTCTGGCAATTGGCACATTTCATATGATTGTCACTGCCCGCAGGGGCAGCCGTGTTTCGTTTGCTTTCTTATTCCACAGGTCAGAGTGTCTGCTTCACCTCGATTTCCTGGTAGGACTCGATGATGTCGCCCACCTTGATGTCGTTGTAGTTCATCAGGCTGATACCGCACTCGAAGTTGACCGGCACCTCCTTCACGTCGTCCTTGAAACGCTTCAGGGCGTTGATGGCTCCGGTGTAGATGACGATACCGTCGCGGATGAGACGTGCCTTGTCGGTACGTTTCACCTTGCCTTCGCGTACCCATGCTCCGGCTACGGTGCCGACCTTGGTAATCTTGAACACCTCGCGCACTTCGATGGTAGCGGTGATTTCCTCCTTGACCTCGGGTGCCAGCATGCCTTCCATCGCCGCCTTCACATCCTCGATGGCATCATAGATGATGGAGTAGAGACGGATGTCGACTCCCTCCTGCTCCGCCTGCTTGCGGGCAGCCATTGACGGACGCACCTGGAAGCCGATGATGATGGCGTCCGAGGCAGCGGCAAGGCTGACGTCCGATTCCGAAATCTGGCCCACCGCCTTGTGGATGACGTTCACCTGAATCTGCTCGGTGGAGAGCTTGATGAGCGAGTCGCTCAACGCCTCGATGGAGCCGTCGACGTCGCCCTTGACGATGACGTTCAACTCGTGGAAATCGCCCAGTGCCAAGCGGCGTCCCACTTCGTCGAGCGTAAGCATCTTCTGTGTGCGGAGTCCCTGCTCGCGCTGGAGTTGCTCACGCTTGCTGGCAATCTCGCGCGCCTCCTGCTCGGTCTCGATGACGTGGAAGGTGTCTCCGGCTGTCGGGGCACCGTTCAGTCCGAGGATGAGTGCAGGCTCGGAAGGACCTGCCTGCTGGATGCGCTGGTTGCGTTCGTTGAACATCGCCTTCACCTTGCCATAGTTGGTTCCGGCAAGCACGATGTCGCCCACCTTGAGCGTACCGTTCGCCACGAGCACCGTTGCCACGTAACCCCGTCCCTTGTCGAGCGTCGACTCGATGATGGAACCGGTAGCCCGGCGGTTGGGGTTCGCCTTCAGTTCGAGCAGTTCGGCCTCGAGCAGCACCTTCTCGAGCAGCTCGTGCACGCCGATGCCCTTCTTGGCGGAGATGTCCTGCGACTGGTACTTTCCGCCCCATTCCTCCACGAGGAAGTTCATGTTGGCAAGTTCCTCCTTGATTTTGTCCGGGTTGGCGGCGGGTTTATCTATCTTGTTGATGGCAAAGACGATGGGCACACCGGCAGCCATAGCATGGTTGATGGCCTCCTTGGTCTGCGGCATGACGTTGTCGTCGGCAGCCACGATGATGATGGCGATGTCGGTCACCTTGGCACCACGTGCACGCATGGCCGTAAATGCCTCGTGACCCGGAGTGTCGAGGAAGGTGATGCGGCGTCCGTCTTCCAACTTCACGTTGTAGGCACCGATGTGCTGCGTGATGCCGCCAGCCTCGCCTGCGATGACGTTCGACTTGCGGATGTAGTCGAGCAACGATGTCTTTCCGTGGTCGACGTGACCCATGACGGTGACAATCGGCGCACGCGGCTGGAGGTCTTCGGCACGATCTTCCTCCTCGACCACCGCCTGTGCCACTTCAGCACTGACATACTCGGTCTGGAAGCCGAACTCCTCCGCCACCAGGTTGATGGTTTCCGCGTCGAGACGCTGGTTGATGGACACCATGATGCCCACACTCATACACGTGCCGATGACCTGCGTCACAGGGACGTCCATCATGTTGGCAAGCTCGTTGGCAGTCACGAACTCAGTGAGCTTGAGCACCTTGCTCTCTGCTCTTTCCTGGTCCTCCAGTTCCTGCTGACGGTTGATGGCGTTCTCGCGCTTCTCCTTGCGGTATTTGGATGTCTTGTTCTTTCCCTTGCTTGTGAGTCGTGCCAGGGTCTCTTTCACCTGTTTTGCCACATCTTCGTCGCTCACTTCAGGTTTGGCGAACGATGACGATTTGCGGTTGCGGTCCTTGCCACGGCGGTCACGGTCTTTCGACTTCTCACCTCCGCCGCCTTTTCCGCTGCGTCCTTCACCACGCGAAGACTGGTCGACGGCGTTGATGTCGACCTTCTCCTTGTTGATGCGGCTGCGCTTCTTCTTCCGCTTGCCATCCTCGTCGGAGTCGTTCTTGTCCGCACGGCTCGACTTGTCGTCGGTCTTGCGTATCTCCTTGATGATGGCGTCCTTCATCTGTTTCTTCTGTTCCTGACGCTGCTTTTCCTTTTCCTCGCGCTCTTTGCGCCGTTCCTCTTTCGACTTTTTCCGCGGACGGGTCGATTGGTTCAACGCGTCGAGGTCGATCTGCCCCACCACGTTGATTTTCGAGACGAACTCAGTAGGGCGTATCTTGAACACGCCGTCGTCTTCTTGTCCGCCTTTCTTTTCTTCTACTTTCTCAGCCACCTGGGTATCTGCTTTTTCGGTTTTGACGGGAGCCGGTTTGTCGGCAGCAGAGGCTGCTTCCGGGCGTATGGGCTTGGCGGCTTTCGCTTCGTCCTTGGGCTCGGCAGTCCCAGCGGCTTTCTCCGGAGCAGGCTGTTGGGCAGCCTTCTTCTCCTCGGTCTTTTCGGTTATGTTTTTCTCTACAGTCTTCTCGACGACGGGTTGTGCCGGCTTCTTGCGTCGGTTGAGGGCATCGAGGTCGATTTTCCCCACGGGCTTGAATTTCGGGCGCACGTCCTCGGGCACGACGGTCTTGACCACCTCATCCTCTTTGGCTTTCCGTTCGGGCTCTTTCTTGGGCTCGTCGAAACCGTCGATGGAGATGGAGGCACCGCGTCCACGTTCCTTGCTTTGTCGTTCCTGGCTGAATTTCTCAGACTCGATGCGCAGCTTCTTGTCCTTGCGGAACTCCTGTACGAGGAGTTCGTACTGCTCTTTCGTAATCTGCGTATTCGGGGTGGCCTCCACCTCGAATCCTTTCTTCTGGAGGAATTCGACAACCGTCGTCAGTCCTACGTTTAAATCTCTTGTTACTTTATTTAGTCTTATAGTCATACGTTTTTAGTTTGTAAGTTCGTCAAGTTTCTCAAGTCGATGAGTTGTTTCCTGTCTGCCATTGCCCGGGCGATGTCCTGAGCCCGCATCCTCCAACTCATTCCATGAAAAAAGAACCAAAGGACTCAACCGGCCCGGGACGACTTACTCTTCAAATTCGGCCTTTAATATTCTCAATACTTCGTCGACCGTGTCTTCCTCCAGGTCGGCTTTCTCGATGAGCATCTCGCGCGGAGCGTTGAGCACGCCCTTGGCAGTGTCGATGCCGATGCCCTTGATGGCGTCGATGACCCACTCGTCGATTTCATCGCGGAACTCATCCAGGTAGATGTCTTCCTCGTCGGCTGCACCGTCGAGCTCGCGATAAACGTCGATGGTGTACTCCGTCAGCATGCTGGCAAGCTTGATGTTCATGCCGCCCTTTCCGATGGCGAGGGAGACCTCCTCGGGTTTGAGGAACACCTCGGCACGCTTGTTCTCCTCGTCGAGACGGATGGAAGAGACGACGGCGGGGCTCAGCGCACGCTGGATGAAGAGCGAGATGTTGGCGGTGTAGTTGATGACGTCGATGTTCTCGTTGCGCAGCTCACGCACGATGCCGTGGATGCGGGAACCTTTCACACCCACACAGGCGCCGACCGGGTCGATGCGCTCGTCGTAAGATTCGACGGCAATCTTGGCGCGTTCACCGGGGATGCGTGCGATACGTTTGATGGTGATGAGTCCGTCGTTGATTTCGGGGACTTCCATCTCGAACAGCCGTTGCAGGAAGACGGGCGACGTGCGGCTCAGGATGATTTTCGGGTTGTTGTTGGTGTTGTCCACCCGTGCCACGACTGCGCGTACGGTCTCGCCCTTGCGATAGAAGTCGCTGGGGATCTGTTCGGTCTTGGGCAGCAGAAGTTCGTTGCCCTCATCATCGAGCAGCAGCATCTCTTTCTTCCATATCTGATAGACCTCAGCGCTGACGACCTGGCCCACCTTTTCAATATACTTGTTATACAGGCTATCCTTCTCCAGCTCCAGGATCTTCGATGCAAGTGTCTGGCGCAGGTTCAGGATGGCACGCCGTCCGAACTTGGCAAAGATGACCTCGTCGGTCACTTCCTCGCCAATCTCATAGGAAGCGTCGATCTTGCGTGCCTCAGTGAGGGAGATTTGCATATTCGGGTTCGTCAGGTCCTCGTCTGCCACGACCTCGCGGTTGCGCCAGATTTCGAAGTCCCCCTTGTCGGGGTTCACGATCACGTCGTAGTTCTCATCCGTCCCGAACATCTTGGCAATCACGCTGCGGAAGCTTTCCTCCAGGACGCTGACCATCGTGGTTCGGTCGATGTTCTTCAACTCTTTAAATTCCGAAAATGTATCAATCAAGCTGACTGTTTCCTCTTTCTTAGCCATAATATAGCGTTATTTAAAACTTATTAGGTATTTGGTATATTTTACTTCCGGGTAGGTGAACGTCATGTCTTCCTCCACCGTTTTGGCGCGTTTCTGTCCTTCCAGCTTCACACGTTTCGGGACACAGACCACGAAATGTTCCTCGTCGGCTTCCTTGAGCACACCGCAGTGTTTCTCTCCGGCGAGTGTGAGCACCTCGACATCCATTCCGATGTGGTTGATGTATTGCTGCAGCACCTTGAAGGGTTGCCCGATACCGGCGGAACCCACTTCGAGTTCAAAGTCTTCTTCTTCACGATTGAGCCTTGACTCGATGAAACGGCTCAGCTGCACGCAGTCTTCGATCCACACACCCTCGGCATGGTCAATTTCAACAACGATTTTGTCATCCGGGCTGACGTTCACATCGACCAGGAAATAGTCTTTTCCGTCGAGCCACTCTTCCACGATGTTACGGACAAGGTTTTTGTCTATCATTCAGTTCACTGTTTGTTTTTAATTCAGCTATCGCCAACCCGGGGCATCCCCGGCAGGTCCCTGCGACGAGTTGTTCCGGCAGCCCCGTTCTTCCACGGAGCAATCGTCTCCACTCACCGCCTTCCTGTCAACCGACGCGTCGGGCATCTGCGAAACTTCAGTTTTTAAAATAAAAAAGGAGCTTTTATCAAGCCCCTCACGTTTCATCTTAATTCGGATGCAAAGATAGAGAAATTGTGCAGCGTTTCCAAAGGTTTACGGAATATTATTTGTAATTTATCCACTTTTTCACAAAGTGCATGACGGAAAGGTGACAGAAACGGATGTTCCCGACATCCGGACACACACCATCCGGATGCCGGAAACGTCTCTATGCTACCGGAAGATTGTCTTCCTTACAGACGTACTTGCCCTTTCCCCTCCCAAACAACAAGTAGAGCAGCACACCGAGGAGATTCATCCCTACAATGACGACAGCCCATATCCATTTTGCTATCGAGCTCCATGTCTTATCTTGCAGGAGCTGAACGATGGCGTAGAGAACAAAAGCTGCATCTATAACCAGCAATAGCCAATTAAGCCAAGCCCAAAGATAGAGCTGGACATCAGGTGTCATTAAATCCATATTGTCTTATTTTAAAGTGGTGGATATTCGACTTGTTTGCTCACACAACTGCTGTATGCATTCATTTTTGCGGATAAATATAAGCACGTTCTACCTGTTATACAAGTTTCAGGACTATGTTATACAACATATATAATACAAATTATCAATGCAATACACACACTTAAACGCCTTATATGACATCATTTTTCCTGACTTACAGTCAGCCACATGCCAGACACCACACCGCCTTAGCAGCAGACAGAACAAGACACACGAATATAAGACTACCGTCATTTCAGGTAGTAAGGCTTATGACGGGGACAATATACAGAGTTTTCTGTCGCCCGTTCATTGCAATCAGGATATATGCATTTATAATCTCCTGTTATCAGCTCAAGTATCGTCGAGCATGACGAAAGCAAGCATAAGCTAAGAAGCAAAAAAATAATATATTTCTTTTTCATACGGACTCTTTTGAATAACCGTTATGCATTTTTGGACGAAAATAAGACAAACCGCACAGCGCGACAAGACTAACCTAGTAGAACGACGTGCTTTTCACGCTCATTAACATCCATCATCTTCCAGCGACACATTGCTTCCACCCTGACACTTTCATGCTATTTTAGGTTAAATCCTTGACAAAATCAGCCAATATCCACTTTCTTCCTAACTCACATTTTTAAAAAATCGGGTATTCCAGCGAGAAACACTAAATCTGCTTAACATTTACATTCTACAATCCGTATTCATTTTTATTAAATTGAATGTACAAATGATATTTTAACTCTCAAACAATATTGTTTGACTCGTCAAACACTTGTGTTTGGAATGCGAAACAATATTGTTTGGGCCATCAAACAATATTGTTTCGTCCATCAAAGATTTGTGTTTTACACTTCAAATACATTATTTTGTGGAATTAAACAGTCTTTCATTCTCTTTCACTCCTAGTTTGTGGACGCGGCAGCTATTTCCCCAAATGTGATTTAGAAAGGAAATACGTTTGTTGTCATCCCTCACTGATTACATTTACAGCTACAAGAACACTTTTTGACACATAAATGTGCCGTGACGCATCGTTGTGTATTTCGCAAATAGCCTGAAAATCCCAAAAAATCCACCAAACCGCATTGAGATGCAAAGGAAGACCCATCTCAAGCGATTCATTTGACATTTTGACACTTTGACAGAATGCCCTACTTTCTTTTACAAGAACCTACACAGGCTTGGCAACAAGGAACCGGCTGCACATGACCCGACGCATGATGCAATTTCCCAATCGTCCCTCGCGCACTAGACAGTCCAAGGAACCATTCAGGTTAAGCCTATGGAAAGGAGGACAGAGAAACGGGCACTCCCCAACATACTTGCATACCGTCCGGGCATCGAAAACATCTCTATCCATATCGGTGAAAAGAGACGATAACCAAGGAGTAAAAAAAATGAAAACAGGTGCCCTATTTCGTACGGACGAACGACTACGACCGTGCGGATGGGTCGGTACGGTGGGTGGTGCGGACGCGTCCGCTGAAAACAAGGAACCGGGAAACGGGTGACAAAAAGAAAAAGCCCCATCCGGACTTTCCCCGAAGGGAAGGGACTGCGGATGGGGCGGATTTCTTCCGTCAACGGACGGCAACCGACGGAACTGCCTGTAGAACGGGACGAACCGGGAGGCAAGCGTCGGCGGAAGCCTGTCAACGGTTCATCGCTACGGCTGTCGCCGTCGGTGAAAGTATCTTCTTGTATTCTGCGGGCGAGGCCAGTATCTCGCGGGCACGGCGCACGTCGCTGTCATCCTTGAGCTGCTGGATGATGGTGCCCCGCTGGTAATAGTAACGCTGGACAATCTCGTCGGCAATGAGCATCTTGATGTCCTTGGCGAAGTGGTCGAGGTCACGGTCGAGGTTGTGCGTGAGCTTCTTCTCCAGCGCGGCAAATTCCGCCTGTGCGTCCTCGGTGTAGCCTTCGATAGTGGCAATCTCCTTGAGCGCTTTGAACGCCTTCTCACTGCCGCGGTCGTACTCGAAGCCTGCCTTCTTCACGAATGCCTTGAAGGCGGCGTAGTCGGCGTCAGTGATTTCAAACTCCTCGGGGGCGGCGATGGTGGGGTGCTTCAGACAGAAGTCGGTGGCGTAGTCGAAGAGGACGTCGTCGTTCGCCAGGTAGAAGAGCATCGTGGGGAGACTGTCGCCCTTGACCGTGATGTCGGGGGTAACGCCTCCGCCGTCACGCACCAGCCGTCCGCCTGCCGTGTGGAAGACGTGGGTCAGGCTGTCGGGGATGCGTTCCGGACGTCCGTCTGCCGCCCGCTGGCTGTAGTTGATAGCCTGCACGCAGCGTCCGCTGGGGATGTAGTATTTCGAGGTGGTCACCTTGAGACTACCGCCGTACGGGAGGTCGCGGATGACCTGCACCAGTCCCTTGCCGAAGGTGCGTTCGCCGATGATGACGGCGCGGTCGAGGTCCTGCAGCGAGCCTGCCACAATCTCTGAAGCCGACGCGGAGTTGCCATTTACCAGGACGGCGATGGGCATGTCGAGGTCAAGGGGTTCGCGCCCCGTCTTGCTCACTGACGACGCCTGCTTGAGCTTGCCCTTGGTCGAGACAACCTCGGTCCCCTTGGGGATGAACATGCTCAGGATGTCGACCGCCTCGTTCATCAGTCCGCCGGGATTGCCGCGGAGGTCAAGCACGAGCGAGGTCATGCCCTGGTCCTTCAACGCGATAAAGGCGCGGCGCACGTCGCGGGCACAGCCTTCGAAAAAGCTGCTCAGGACGATGTATCCCGTCCGGCTGCCGGCAAGGAAGCCGTAATAGGGGACGGCGGGCGTCTGGACGTTCTCACGGGTTATCTTCACCGTTTGCGGGGCATCCACACCGGGGCGTCCGTACTTGAGCATGAAGCTGGTGCCGGGTTCTCCGCGCAGGAGGTTGCTCACAGCCTCGGTGGACTTGCCCGTCAGGTCCTCCCCGTCGATTTCAAGGAGGACATCGCCCGGCTTCAGTCCCGCCTTCTGTGCCGCCATGCCTTCATACGGGGCATCGATGACGACGTGGTTCTTCTTCTTGTGGAAGCGGATGATGGAGCCGATGCCGGCGAACTTGCCGGTAGTCATCATCTTCAGTTCCTCGTTCTTGCTCTCGGGGTAGTAGACAGTGTAGGGGTCCAGTTGGGCGAGCATGTAGTTGATGCCGTCCTCGACAGACTTCCCCGGGTCGACGGTGTCGACGTAGCAGAGGTCCAGTTCGCGGAAGACAGAGTTGAAGATGTCGAGGTTTTTGGTAATCTCGAAGTTGCGCGTATCACGCTTAAAACTGAAGAAGGTGCCTACGAGCACGAGCAGCCCGCAGACCACCAGCAGTTTCTTGTGCGTCAGTTTCATGTTTGAATGGTTTTAATGGATAGTTGACAAGTCGCTACAAATGTAGGGCGGAAGGGGGCTATTCCGACAAGATGGCTTCAATATTTAACTTTATTTCGTTCCACTCCTCTTCGGACAGCTTCGTGCCGACCACGCGGATGATGCCGCCCGACAGTTCCGACCCGATGCGTCCGCAGGTCAGCAGGGGGAGCCGGCGGACGTAGCCGTAGAGGAATCCGGCAGCGAAGTAGTCTCCGGCGGCATTGGTGTCCACCACCTCGGGCACTTCCTTTGCCGGGACGTGTACCTGCTCTTCACCCCGACGGATGTAGGCGCCGCGCGGCCCGACCTTGACAACGGCAACCTCGCAACGGCGTGCCAGGTCGTCGATGGCTTCCTGCTCCGGCAGACAGGTGAAGGCGCGCGCCTCATCCTCGTTGGCAAACAGGATGTCAACGTAGCGGTCCACGAGCAAGCGGAGGAAGTCACGGTCCGCCTCGACGATGTTGTAACTTGCCATATCGAGGCAGATTTTCATCCCTGCGGCGTGTCCCAGCTCCATGGCTCGCTGCACGAAGGCGTGGTTCTGCACCAGGTAGCCTTCGACGAAGAGGATGTCATAGCCCCGGAAGGTTTCTTCCGAAAGGTCGTCGGGGGTCATGGCTCCGGCAGCTCCCAGGTAGGTGCCGAAGGTGCGTTGCCCGTCAGGGGTGATGAAGGTGGATGCCACCCCCGTGGGCAGGTCGCCGTCTTTCAGGCGTACGTCGACGCCTGCCTCGCGGAAGCTCTGCCTGAAGAAGTCGCCGAAGCTGTCGCGTCCGACCATCCCGACCACTCCGGGCCTCATGCCCAGGTGTGCCATTGCCATCACCGAGTTGCAGACGGCCCCTCCGGTGGTGAACTTCCGTGTGGTGTGAGCAAAGATGCGGTTGATGCGTTCCAGTGTTTCCGCCCCGACGGGCTGCATGCCCCCTTTGGGCAATCCGATTTCGTGGAGCAGGTCATCGCTCCCGATGGTTGCCAACGCATCGACCAGTGCGTTGCCTATTCCGATTATTTTATCCATAGATGAAAATTTTTTGGCAAAGATATTGCATATTCCAATAATAGCCATTACCTTTGCACCGCAATTCGAAAGAAAAGCCTGCTTCAGTAGCTCAGTTGGTTAGAGCACCTGACTGTTAATCAGGGGGTCGTTGGTTCAAGCCCATCCTGAAGCGCCACATAAATAAATTGCTTCAATAGCTCAGTTGGTTAGAGCACCTGACTGTTAATCAGGGGGTCGTTGGTTCAAGCCCATCTTGAAGCGCAAAAAGGTCTGCATGATGCAGGCCTTTTTTGTTTTCCATCCGTTCTGCCGGATGCCGGAGTCCGGAGCTGGCATACGGATACAGCAAAGGGAGCACCCTCCGCCTCATCGGCAGGAGCATGCTCCCTTCCTTTATATATAGGTATGGACCTTATCTGTCTTCGCGACGCGGACGACGTTCGGGACGCGGACGTGCCGGACGCTCGGCGTATCCTTCGGGCTTCGGCATGAGCACCTTGTGCGAGAGCTTGAATTTGCCCGTCTTCTGGTCGATGTCAAGCAACTTCACGTCAATTTCATCACCCTCTTTCAAGCCCGTCTCTTCCACGGTGTCCAGGCGACGCCAATCCATCTCGGAGATGTGAAGCAAGCCGTCCTTGCCGGGAAGGAACTCGACAAATGCACCGTAAGGCATGATGGAGCGTACCTTGCCCTTGTAGACTTCGCCCACCTCGGGGATTGCCACGATGGCCTTGATTTTTGCCAACGCACTGTCGATACAAGCCTTGTTGGTACCTGCAATCTCGATGCGGCCCACCCCGTCGACCTCGTCGATGTTGATGGTGGCTCCGGTCTCCTCCTGCATGCCCTGGATAATCTTTCCGCCCGGGCCAATGACAGCACCGATGAACTCTTTCGGGATAATCATGGTCTCGATGCGCGGAGCATGCGGCTTCAAGTCGGGACGCGGCTCGGCGATGCAGTCGGTCAGTTTGTCGAGGATGTACATGCGGCCTTCCTTAGCCTGGTTGAGCGCACGTTCCAGGATGTCGAACGAGAGACCGTCGACCTTGATATCCATCTGTGTGGCAGTGATACCATCCCGTGTTCCCGTCACCTTGAAGTCCATGTCGCCCAAGTGGTCCTCATCACCGAGGATGTCGGAGAGGACGGCATACTTGTCTTCGCCGGGGTTCTTGATAAGTCCCATGGCAATACCCGACACAGGCTTCTTGATGGGCACACCCGCATCCATCAGCGCCAGTGTTCCGGCACATACCGTTGCCATCGACGACGAACCGTTCGATTCGAGGATGTCGGATACCACACGGATGCAGTAAGGATAGTCTTGGGGAATCATGCTCTTGAGCGCACGCCATGCCAGGTGACCGTGACCGATTTCACGACGGCCGACGCCACGCTGAGCCTTGGCTTCACCGGTAGAGAAGGGAGGGAAATTGTAGTGGAGCAGGAAACGCTCGCGGCCCTGATTGAGCACATCGTCGATGATTTTCTCATCGGACTTGGTACCCAGGGTGACGGTGCTCAGCGACTGAGTCTCGCCACGGGTAAAGATGGACGAACCGTGAGGACCGGGCAGCGGGCTGACTTCACACCAGATGGGGCGGATTTCGTTGGTCTTACGTCCGTCGAGACGCTTGCCTTCATCGAGGATGCAGCGGCGCATGGCCTCTTTCTCCACGTCGTGGTAGTAGCGGTCGATGAGGGGAGCCTTCTCTTCAAGCTCTTCCTCGGTGTATTGTGCCTTGAACTCTTCGCAGATGGCATCGAAGGCGTCCTGGCGGGCATGCTTGTTGGCATTGCCACTGGCAGCCACGGCATAAGCCTTTTCGTAGCAGGCATCGTGCACAGCCTTGCGGAGGTCTTCGTCGTTCTCTTCGTGGCAATATTCGCGCTTCACGGTCGTGCCGACTTCCTCCATCAGCTCCATCTGTGCCTTACAGTGGCTCTTGATGGCCTCGTGAGCCACACGCATGGCCTCGAGCAGGTCTGCTTCCGAGACTTCCTTCATCTCGCCTTCGACCATCATGATGTTGTCGTAGGTGGCAGCCACCATGATGTCCATGTCGGCATTCTCAAGTTGCTGGAAAGTGGGGTCGATTACAAACTGTCCGTCGATGCGAGCCACGCGGACTTCGGAAATGGGGCCTCCGAACGGTATATCCGAAACGGCAAGCGCTGCAGAGGCAGCCAGACCAGCCAAAGCGTCGGGCATGTCCACACCGTCTGCCGAGAAGAGTATGATGTTCACGTATACCTCAGCGTGGTAGTTGTCGGGGAAGAGGGGGCGCAAGGCGCGGTCCACCAGACGACAGGTGAGAATCTCATAGTCGGAAGCCTTTCCTTCGCGGCGGGTGAAGCCTCCGGGGAAACGGCCGAATGCCGAATACTTCTCTTTGTACTCTACCTGAAGAGGCATGAAATCTGTACCGGGAACTGCATCCTTTGCTGCACAAACAGTCGCCAACAACATCGTATTTCCCATGCGGAGCATTACCGCACCGTCGGCCTGCTTTGCAAGCTTTCCCGTTTCGAGCGTGATGGTTCTTCCATCAGGCAGCTCGATAGTCTTAACAATTGGGTTAATCATATAACGTTTTTAAATCTGTATGTAAGTCGTCTCATGAAGCTCCTCCTCCGGACAGAGTCCGTCACCGACAGGCCTGTACCACAGTAACGGCTTGTCTGTACGAGCGTGGTGACCAGTCCGTACGACGGTGCCGACGCGTCGGCAGCAAAACGTGAGGAAAAGCCTCCGCCCATCGGCGAATGCCCGTCCGCCGACAACCGACGGAAAGAAGGGAGTTTATAAATTGCCGCAAAGATACGCATTATTCTAATTATGTGTTATATATTTGCAGCGGCAAATTACTTAAAGATATGAAAAACAAAAGCATTCTTCCATTGCTCTGTCTGCTGGCCGTTCTGTCTGCCTGCGAACAGGAGCCGCACTTCACCATAACGGGACAAATCACGGGAGCTGACGACAAGACGCTCTACCTAGAGGAGGCAGGCATCTCCGCCATCACGCCCATCGACTCCGTGGAGCTGGGCAAGCAGGGGACGTTCACCCTCAAGGGACGCCGGCCGCAGTATCCTGAGTTTTACCGCCTGCGCGTGGAAGGGAACATCATCAACCTTGCCGTAGACTCCACCGAGACCATCCGCGTGGAAGCCGACCTGAAGGACATGCCCACGGGATACACCATCGAGGGCGAGACAAACCGGAAAATCAAGGAACTTGCCGTGAAGCAAATCAAGCTCCAGGCAGACATCGACCGTCTCTACAGCGGACGTACGCTGGCCCCGTATCAGATACAGGACAGCATCGAGGCAATGGTGACACGGTATAAGAACGACGTGAAAGCCAACTACATCTTCAGCGCTCCCAACACGCTCTATGCCTACTTTGCCCTCTTCCAGCGGGTGAACAATACGCTCATCCTTGACCCGCTGGGCAATGCCGACGACGTGCGCTGCTTCGGTGCCGTGGCAACCAGCTTCGAACAGCTCTACCCCCACTCCATCCGCACGACCAACCTGCGCAACCTGGCACTGCGGGGCATGCGCTCGACACGTGCGCCCCGACGGAAGGAAATCGCACTTCCGTCAGACAAAATCAATGAGGCAGGAGTTATCGACATCGCCCTCAAGGACCAGAACGGACACGAGCGCCGCCTGACCGACCTCAAGGGGAAGGTTGTCATGCTCGACTTCACCATCTACGGTAACGAGGAGTCGCCGGCACGCAACATGATGCTTCGCGAACTCTATGACAAGTACAAGGGCAGCGGCTTCGAAATCTTCCAGGTGTCGCTCGACGAGAACGAACATTACTGGAAGACGGCAGCCGACAACCTGCCGTGGATTTGCGTACGCGACCCCCGCGGCACCTACTCCACCTACCTCCAGCTCTACAACGTCGGACGTCTGCCGACCTACTACCTCGTCAATCGCGCCAACGAGCTGAGCGCGCGTCAGGAAAACGTGAAAGACCTGGAGGCGGAAATCAGAAAGCAGCTGGGCAATTGAGCCGCCGCACGACAGCCATTCCAGCCCCACATACTGTCACATCGTTGTCACCCGTCGGTTGCCAATCGGACAAAATATGTTACATAGCATACTTGCAGGCTTGCCACGTATCAAATAAAAGCTTACCTTTGCCAACGTCATTTACGAAACTATGAATACAATGAAGAGTTCCGGCATGCACAATGCCGGGATTCTTTTTTATTTTGCCCGCTTATTCAATACAAACTTAAAAATAGGAGGAATCAGAAATGGCTTACATGTCAGAAGAAGGCTACAAGAACCTCGTAGCAGAATTGAAAGAGCTGGAGACCGTCCAGCGTCCGAAAATCTCGGCGGCCATCGCCGAAGCACGCGACAAAGGCGACCTCTCGGAGAACGCCGAATACGATGCAGCCAAGGAGGCACAGGGCTTGCTGGAGATGAAAATCAACCAGCTGAAAGCCATCATCAGCGACGCCAAAATCATCGACACGTCGAAGCTGAAGACCGACTCGGTGCAAATCCTGAGCCGCGTCGAACTCAAGAACGTGAAGAACGGCATGAAGATGGCATACACCATCGTGTCAGAGAGCGAAGCCAACCTGAAGGAAGGCAAAATCTCGGTCAACACCCCGATTGCACAGGGACTGCTCGGCAAGAAGGTGGGTGACGTCGCCGAAATCACCATTCCGCAAGGGAAAATCAGTCTGGAAATACTCAACATTTCATTCTAGGACACAGAAAGCCGTCACGGTGGGCACTTGCCTGCCGGGCGGCTTTCTTCGTTTCCGCCCAGATGAACACGCAATACAAACCTTAAAACACAAGAGATTTATGGCAAGCATCTTCAGCAAGATTGTAGCTGGCGAGATACCGAGCTACAAAGTGGCAGAGAACGACCGCTTCTATGCCTTTCTGGACATCAATCCGCTGGTGAAGGGCCACACGCTGGTCATCCCCAAACGTGAAGTGGACTACATTTTCGACCTGACAGACGACGAGCTGGCAGGCATCCACCTTTTTGCCAGACAGGTGGCGCTCGCCATCCAACGCGCCTTCCCCTGCCGCAAGGTGGGCGAGGCGGTCATCGGACTGGAAGTGCCGCATGCACACATCCACCTTATCCCCATGCAGAAGGAGACGGACATGCTCTTCTCCAACCCGAAGCTGACGTTCACTCCCGACGAGTTCACAGCCATTGCCGACGCCATCCGCCACGAGTGGGAGGCGGCAGACAAGTAACCTTCTTCCTCATCCACATACATGCAGACGGGGCGGTGTCACGCAGACATCGCCCCGTTTGTGTTTCTTGTCAGGCGTCAGGCAGACGCTCTCCCGTCAGAGATACTCCTCCCCCATTTTCACCTGCACATCGTTGCGGAACTGGCGGATGGCAGCCGCGTCGTCGCGCCGGCAGATGATAAGCACCCCATGTTCCTCGACGACCATGTATCCCTCCAGGTCCTTGAGCACGACCACATGCCCGTCGGGGACTGAAACGAGGTTGTCGCGGCAGTCGTAGAGCAGCGCACGCGTGTCGAGCACCACATTCTGTTCGTGGTCCTTGGGCACCATCTCGTAGAGTGTCGACCAGCTGCCGATGTCGCGCCATCCGAAATCGCCGATGAGCACATCTACGCATTCCGAACGCTCCAGGACACCGTATTCCAGTGACATGTTGGGCAGCGTGGCATAGAACCGGTTGACGTACGGCTGCTCGTTGGCTAGAAAAGCTTCGGCAGGCAGTTTCCCGTCAATCAGTTCGGCAACTTCCGGCACAAGGTCGGGGTCGGGCACAATCCGCAGCATCGTACGCAGGAAGACATTGGCATTCCACAGGAACAGGCCGGAGTTCCAATAGAACTCACCGCTCTCGACAAAGAAGCGGGCGAATTCCATCTCCGGCTTCTCGGTGAAGCTCTTCACCCGGTAGATGTCCCGTGCCAGGCGTTCGTCGACCTGGATATAACCGAAGTTCGTGTCAGGCCGATCGGCATGGATACCTACGGTAAGCAAACGGTCAGCATGCGCCACATAGTCCAGTCCACGTCCGATGGCCTCGGCAAAACGCTCCTCATCCAGGATGCACTGGTCCGTCGGGGTGACCACCATGCAGGCGTCGGGATTGAGTGCACGCAGGTGGCATGCAGCCCACGTCACGGCAGGCGCCGTGTTGCGATAAGTCGGTTCACAAAGCACGTTGGCAGCGGTGATTCCGGGCAACTGCTCCATCACCAGGTCGCGATAGTCGGCATTGGTCACCACAAATATATGATCTTTTGGAATAAAGCGGACGAACCTTTCGTAGGTCGTCTGTAGGAGGGTGCGCCCCGTCCCGAGGATATCGAGGAATTGCTTGGGGAGTTTTTTGTTGCTTCTCGGCCAGAAACGGCTACCGATGCCACCGGCCATAATCACACAATAGTTGTTGTTGAGTTCCTCCGTCATAGCTCTCAATTTTTAAGATTCAAAGTCTGTGAACAAAGATAGGCCGATTCACATCTCCTGACAAAGTATTTCTGCAAAACATCATTAAGACTCCCCTTAATTTTAATAAACAGCAGGAGGCAGCCCTCCTATCACCGATGTTGCAAAACAGCTCTCCAGCATGCCTTTTCTTCATCTTTTTTACAAAAAACAGCCTGCAATGTTTGCAGAATTGAAAATTAGCACTACCTTTGCAACGCATTTGAAAAACGATGCCCAGATGGCGGAATCGGTAGACGCGCTGGTCTCAAACACCAGTGGAGTAAAATCCATCCCGGTTCGACCCCGGGTCTGGGTACACAGAACGGCTGTTAATCATTCGATTTTCAGCCGTTTTTATTTTATCAGGTATACACAAGCGATACGGTCCCTTTTTGGGTAACATTGCAGTAGTAAAACAATGGAACAAGGTATTTGGCAAGAGATTGAACAGCTATACCACAAGTTTCAGCAACTTGGTATCAGCGAGGCGGTAGACTATGAGAAGTACTACCTCTATTCCCTCATTGCCCATTCTACCGCCATTGAAGGCTCCACGCTGACGGAACTTGACACGCAGCTACTCTTTGACGAGGGAATTACGGCGAAAGGCAAACCGCTTGTTTACCATTTGATGAATGAGGATTTGAAGAAAGCCTACGAACTGGCAAAAGGGGAAGCGGAGCATAAAGCACCTGTTACCTCGGCTTTCCTGCAAACGCTGAATGCAGCCTTGATGCGTACAACCGGAAGCGTTCATAACATCATGGGCGGTTCGTTCGACTCCTCAAAAGGTGAGTACCGCCTATGTGGCGTTACGGCTGGTATCGGTGGACATTCTTACATGAACCACCTGAAAGTCCCTGCCAAGGTAGAAGAACTCTGTGTCATTCTGCAAGAGAAACAAAAGACCGTGGAAACATTTCGGGAACAGTATGAATTGAGTTTTAATGCCCACCTCAATTTAGTAACGATTCATCCGTGGGTGGATGGCAACGGCAGAACAGCCCACCTGCTGATGAACTACATCCAATTCTGCCATCACCTTTTTCCGACCAAAATATTCAAAGAGGACAGAGAAGAATATATTCTGTCCCTACGCCAATGTCAGGATGAAGAAATCAATCAGCCTTTTCTTGACTTTATGACAAAACAGTTAAAGAAATCCCTCTCTTTGGAAATTGAACGGTTCAAGTCCTCACAAAAGAAAGGGTTTCGCTTCATGTTCTGAGACTGTACATTGGCACGGCAATACACAAGTTCGGCAGCTGTCTTGCCACTAACCGCCCAAAGCAGTTTATTCTGTACCTCCTTGAAAAAGGTCAATGTCATTTCTGCAGACGGGTTGTAGTCAATACTTGTAGCATAAATATCCTTTATCTGCTGATAAAACACTTTCTCTGAAAGGCGTATCTCACGAATACGATCCAGCAGTTCCTTAAAATAATTATATGACGAACCGCTCTTGAATCGCTCATCATTCAATGTAAAGCCCTTGATGATATATTCTCTCAGTCGCTGTGTAGCCCAAATACGGAACTGCGTACCTTGCTGCGATTTCACTCGATAGCCTACTGAGATGATCACATCAAGATTATAATAATCAACCTGATAGTTTTTACCATCTGAGGCAGTTGTTGCAAATTTTGCAACAACTGAAGGAGCTTGCAATTCCCCCTCCTCAAAAATATTCTTGATATGTCGTGAAATAGTAGATTTATCACGGCCGAAGAGTGTTGACATCTGGTCTAATGAGAGCCACACTGTTTCGTTCTCAAAACGAACATCTATTTTAATCTGTCCATCTGCCGATTGATAGATGAGCATCTTGTCATTGTGGTTTGTCTTCATGTATCTATACTTTAATTATTAGGTACTTGAAACTGTTCCCATACGTCATATCAACACGATTTTGTTCTTTTCTTGGGATAAGGTAAGACTTTCTCCAGTGTCCTTATCACGGTACGCATGGATTCCTCGTGTTCCACATCGAGAATATAATGTTCTTTTGCGCCCTCGTAAGGAATGCCTGTTTCAGCATTCTTCATCATCTCGGCGATAGAAGGATGTCTCTTTGCATAGGCGATATTGTCACAAACAAGAATTATCGGTTTTTCATTAAGGTAAACCAGATAATCACCAAACATCTTCCGATAACGAACCGTGCCCAAGTCACTCAATCTTGAGCAAACAAATTCTACGTATTCAATATTACTCGCCATATATCATCTATAAGTAAACATTATCTTTAACGTGAGTTCAATATAAGCATTAAATTTTATAATACTCAATTACAAGATTTAAGCGATTACCACTATGTTCCAGAGGCTAAAATTACAGAAAATCTCTGGAATAACCGCCGAATTGCAGCAGATTAACGCACCAGGATTTGATAATTAGGGAGTTAGAGGAAAAACGCAGAAGTTGGGCAGACAGTTGAGAACCGTCTTAAAGCAGATTAAAGCAAAAGAACGGTTTCCTAATCATTACCCGATGAAAGTGCAGATTTAACAGTCCCTGTTTCATTTTGCGGCGTTCTGCACAGCTTTGCTTATCAATAGGTAACTCGTTGATTTATAGTTTTGAACCAAAAAGAAACGAGTATGGCAAGAAGCACATTCAAGGTGCTGTTCTACGTGAATGGCAGTAAGGAAAAGAACGGAATTGTCCCCATCATGGGACGGGTTACAATCAACGGAACGGTAGCACAGTTCAGCTGCAAGCGGACTATCCCGAAAGAGCTTTGGGATGCCAAAGGGAACAAGGCAAAGGGCAAGAGTATGGAAGCGAGGGAGACTAATCTTGCACTTGACAACATCAAGGCTCAAATCATCAAGCATTACCAGCGTATATCCGACCGTGAAGCGTATGTAACGGCAGAAATGGTTCGCAATGCCTATCAGGGATTGGGCGGTGAGTATGAAACATTGCTCGGTGCTTTCGACAAGGAAAATGAAGTGTTCAAGAAGCGTGTCGGAAAAGACAGGGTCAGGGCTACCTATATGGCAAGGGTGCGGGCAAGAAACCATGTGGCAGCATTCATCAGGTCACATTACAAGCGGAACGACATCTCCATGCCTGAACTTACGCCCGACTTCATCAAGGAGTTCGCCGTGTTCCTTTCCAACGAAGCCGGACTGCACAACGGTTCGATATGGGAAAACTGCATGTGGCTGAAAGGTGTGGTGATGCGGGCACATTTCAACGGACATATACCGAGAAATCCGTTTGCCCAGTTCCATATAAGCCCGAACACGAAAGAGCGTGAATATCTGACGGAGAATGAGTTGAAAACATTGATGGAATTTCAGCTCAAAGACCCCAAGAACTCCTATCTCCGTGATATTTTTGTTTTCGCCAGTTTTACCGCCATCTCATTCGTGGATATAAAGGAATTAAGCAACAACCAGATTGTGGAAGTGAACGGTGAGAAATGGATTATTTCCAAACGACACAAGACGGGTGTACCGTTTCAGGTGAAGCTGCTGGATATTCCCTTGCAGATAATCGAGCGTTACAAGGCTTTTCAGGAAAACAATCTTGTATTCCCCAATCTCAACTATTGGTCAATATGCAAGCGTATGGGAAAGATGATAAAGGAATGCGGCATCACCAAGAAAATCAGCTTTCATTGCTCAAGGCACGGGTTTGCGACCCTGGCTCTCAGCAAAGGGATGCCAATTGAGAGCGTCAGCCGTATTCTGGGGCATACGAACATTGAGACCACGCAAATCTATGCGAAGATAACCGTGCAGAAATTGGATAATGACCTCACGATGCTGGGCGACAAGCTGAGCAAATCATTCGGGAACGTGAAAATGGCAGGGATATGAAACGGGAAATAATCACAACGGACAGCTATGGTAGAATTACCATACCATCTGATACAGGCAATATATGGATGAATGAAATGGAGCTGGTAGAGCTGTTCGGGGTAATCGCCCCGACGCTCCGTGCCGCCATTCGTGCCGTGTACAAGTGTGGAGTTTTGAATCCTCTTGAAGCTGAAAAACGTATCAAGCTGCCCAACGGCTATTATGCGGACATGTATGCCTTGCCGATGGTGGTGGCACTCGCTTTTCGCATTGACACGTCAGGTGCCGCAACGGTTCGCAATGCACTGCTGGAAAGATTGTGCCGACGAAAAGAAAAACAAGTCCTGCTGGTGTCAGTGAATAACAGAATGCCGAATAAATGTTAGAATGAACTTTTTATGTTCAGTCATTTGATGATTAACGGTTTAATCTGACGTAGTGACGACATGAAGTCATTAAATCCGTAAATCAGTGCGTCAGTCAATCTGTAATTATCTGCAACATCCAGTCCCCGAAGACGTGCATATTCCACGACTTCGGGCTTTTTTATCTCCTTTTATCTGAAAGAGCCACCCGTTTATACTGCATTTTCTTTTGGCATGACCTATTTTGCGCCGTTCCGCATAGATTTGCGTATCAAGATTTTACCGACACTTCCGTAGCTTTGCAACCATGTTTAACCCGTTGCCGACAGAATGTAGGCAGCACTAAAACCTGTATCAAGAACATGAAGAAAAAAAGGAATCATTTGCGTAGGTACAATTCTCTACAAGATTGTGAATCGGGATTGTCATTATTCGCCGATAAGAGGAATAGGACGTTACTACACGGTAAACAAAATACAGCTGGAAAAATTCTGATATTTTGATGAGATGATGAAAGTATATATAAAAATAAAGAGAAACAGAAACTTACGTCTTCATCAACCTTTCAACAAGAGAATCGGGCTGATGAAAAGAGAAAGAACACACCGCACTCTACATCACTTTTCTTTTGGTGAGCGGTTTGATGAAACGATGATGAACATATATCATTTAGGTTATCAGTTTATTATCCTGTCAACTCATCAATTCATCGGATTTTCATCCGCCAACAAGTTTGCGGGACAAATGGATGGAAGGAAATGCCACTATCCGCAAGCTGGTCGGTCGGACATCCGACCTGCCTGTTGTCCGACCAGCCGACAAGGGAAGGCGTATCATATCAATGAAAAGAAAAGAGCTGCCTATACAGCTGGTACTCTCACAGGCTTTTGAGAACAGAAAAGCCATAGCTCAATAGGGCGTTTTCTTCACGCATTACTCCGTAACGCTAAAAACACCCTATCGAGCCAAAGGGAAATCCCTTTGGAAACCCTGTGCAAACGAGAGCAGAAGACAAACTCGTTTGGATTATGCCGAGTGCTGCAATGGTTCATTTGCATAATAAACCCAGTGAGCCGATGCCACAGGCAGAGAGAAGAAACATAACGATAACCGCAAAAACAGTAATGATATGGGATATTTTTCATTGGACATTAAGAAGGCAAAGGGTACATCGGACACCACGCAGTCCGACCATATAGAGAGAAAGATAATATCTAAAAACGCAGACCCGACAAGAACACATCTGAACAGGGTGCTTGTCGAATACCCTGATGGCGTTCACGGCAGGGATGAAGCGATTACCCACAGGCTGAACACGGCAGGCATCAGACGGAAAATCACGCACGACCAAGTCCGCGTTGTCCGGGTGGTTTTGTCGGGTACGCACGAGGACATGATGAACATACAGGAAAAAGGAAAGCTCGACGAATGGTGCAACGACAGCATCCAATGGCTGCAAGCCACATTCGGCAAAGACAATGTGGTTGCCGCCCATCTGCACATGGACGAGAAGACTCCACACATCCACGCAGCCGTTGTTCCCATCGTAATAGGTGAAAGGCGCAAAGCCAAGAAAGAACAGACGGACGGCAAGCGCAAGTACCGCAAGAAAACAAATTCCGTCCGTTTGTGTGCCGATGACCTGTTCAACCGCCAGACCTTGATTGCCTACCACGACAATTACGCAAGGGTGATGACGAAATACGGATTGCAACGTGGGGTACGGGGCTCGGAAGCACGGCACACTACCACCATGCAGTATTATCGGGACTTGAAAAAGAAGAATGAAACCCTTGAAACCGAAACCAGACTATTGCAGGAGAAGAAGACCAAAGCGCAGGAGGAGTTGAGACAGGTAAAAGTGGAAATCCGCACCGACAAGTTCAAAAGCGCAGCCACCGATACGGCAACCGCCCTTGCAAGCAGTGTGGGTTCTCTTTTCGGAAGTGGAAAAATGAAATCATTGGAACGTAGGAACGAGGACTTGCAAGACCGCATCCTTGAACTTGAAGACGAAGCCCGACAACGGGAACGGCAACAAGCCGAACAGATACAGGAGATAAGAAACGCTTACGAGCAACAGCACCGTAAGCTGTCGGAGTTTACAGATTTTGTCAGACGCTACTTTCCGTATGTGGAGAAGCTTATACCTGTGGTAAACTTCCTACGTGAACGTTTGGGTTTCAATGACGGAATAATCAGAAGACTGTGCGAGTTCAAGGAGGTCGGAATAAAAGGTAAACTCTATTCTTCCGAGTTTAACCGAAGTTTTGATACCCGACATTCTGTCTGCTCCATCAAACAGGATGAAAGCGGTAAATTCGATTTCAAGATAGACGGGGTTTCACATGTGAACTGGTTCAGAAAGAAGATGAATGAGTTTAGGGAAGCCATGGGAATACCTAAGCAGAAACAAGATAGAGGTATAAAACTATAAATCAAAGGAACGGCCGTAATAATCTGCCTGTATTGAGCGGATTATCACGGCTTTTTTATACTTTTGCAAATGGATTGAGACAACTCTGTCCAAAGACATATGAAAATAGAAGAAGCGTTATGCTCATCTTGTACTTGAAAACGTAGGAAATTTTCAATTAGATGCAAGGATAGCATAGTGGTTCTCACGCATATAGCGTGGGCTGCTATTGTTACATCTGCATCTATGGTTTCCTACGACCTTCAAGTAAAGAGTGTGGCATACAGTTCCACGCTTTTTAGTTTAGCCTTATGGTGACAAATATGAATAACATAAAATGGAATATAAATGATATTAACTGCACAACAGAAGCAAGCAATGATAATGATTGAAAAGTTCATTGCAGATAAAGATAGCCAAGTATTTATTTTGAAAGGATATGCAGGTACAGGTAAAACGACATTGATTCGTAGTATTGCAGATTATTTATCTACTCAATCTTTACATATTCAGTTAATGGCTCCGACCGGACGTGCTGCAAAAATATTACGTTCTAAATTACCAAATTATGGTGCTTCTACTATTCATAGGGGAATCTATAATTTTTCTCATCTAATAGTGGAAGAATCTGAAGGAACACTTAAATATATATTTCCACTTAAAGATAACCACGAGAGGTGTATTTATATTATTGACGAAGCCTCCATGATTAGTTCTCGTGAATCAAAGAATGAACTTTTCCAATTTGGTACAGGAGTATTAATAAAGGATTTACTTAGTTATGCAAGATTAAACTTCGGTGGAAAGGTAATTTTTGTTGGTGACCCTATGCAGTTGCCTCCCGTAGGTGATGATTGTTCTGTTGCATTAGATGAAACTTATTTTGATATACTAGAAATGAATGTATATTCTTATGAGCTCACAGACATTGTTCGTCAAGATAAGAATAGTTGTATTTTGGCTAATGCTACAATACTTCGTGAGTTGATTCGGAAAAAAGAACGAAATCGCCTTGTGTTCAAGAAAAAGGAACATGAAGTAATGGATATTGGAGCAATGGAAGTTGCTAAGAAATATTGTGAAGATCCAGAACAATCGTCTGCTATAGTTTGTTTCTCAAATCAACAAGCAGCTGATTATAATACGGCTATTCGTAATATAATATTTCCTGAAACGAATCATGTGGCGGTAGGAGATAAATTGATGGTAGTATGCAATAGCTACTATTATGATAAATGTGAATTATTGAATGGTGATATCATAACTGTAGTAGAAACATCAAATGATATTATCTCTCAGTCTGCACCTATTTGGACTGAAAAAAATGGGAGAAAAGTAAAAGAAATCATTACGCTTGATTTCAGAGAAATAAGTTTTCAAGTAGAAGATGGTAATATTTATAAACGCTATATTATTGATACATTACTCCAAAACAAGCGACCTTCACTGACAATTGACGAAATGAAGGCTCTTTATATCAATATGGTAATGCGTATGCGTACGGAGAAAGGATTGACTAATCCTAAATCTGAAGAATTTACTAAGGCAATGTGGGGAGACCCTTTCTACAATGCTCTTCATGTAAAGTACGGTTATGCTTTTACATGCCATAAATCACAGGGTGGTGAATGGAATACAGTTTATGTAGATTTTTCAAGACGCACAGGGCTTGATGTGGATAGCCTTCGTTGGAAATATACAGCGATAACTCGAGCTTCTAAGATGTTATGGTGTATTAATCTTCCTGATGTAACACCTATTACATCTCTTAAAATAACCCCTATCAATAAAACTGCAAAAACAGCTGTTAATGCTTTATCTTTTGATAATATAGAGGATACACCTTTTCATCCTTCATCAATATTACCTTCAGTAAAATGTAAATATTGGTCTGTTGTAAAGAATATGAATGGAACTCTATATTCAGTAAAGAACGTTATCTGTAAACCTTGGAGAGATATTTATGAAGTAAATACACCAACCGGTATAGTAAGAATTGATGCAATATATAATGGAGCAGGTCTGTTTACAAAATATGAAACAGATGCCAATGACACTGAGTTGTTGTTTTTCTTCCAGAATGATGAAAATATCAAATATAAAATAGACTATCATCCATCTTTGGAGTCATTAAAGATGCTACATAGTCGCATGATTTCTTTGTGTGATGAATGTGGTATCATATTAACAAATGTGGTGGAAGAACATTACCAACTCGTATATTATATGAAAGCTTCTGGTAATTATGCTGCTATAACTTTTTTCTTTAATGGGAAAGGGTTTATTAACTATGCTGCTCCACTTTCTGATATCGGAGAAGCTGATATTAAACTGTCACAACTCATAGAAAAATTAACATAATAGAAGAATACTAATGTCTGTAAAAGAAGTAACATTATTGCGTAAAAGTGGTAATCTAAAAGAAGCATATAAGATGGCCATAGATGATCTGAAAGAAGATAGGAATAACCCATGGGCACAAATGTCTCTCTTTTGGGTTCTGCGTGATATATGTCAGCAACTATGCAATAGAAACGCCATAGATAAAGCTAAAATTTGCTTGAAAGAGATGTCTTCATTACTTCCTACAATGGTGGATGATAGTGGCGCAGGAGAAAGAGCTTATACTAATTTGTATAAACGATTGCAACCTAACGCTGATGCTATTTCAAAAGCATCCGAGCTATCAAAAAATGATCCTTCAAATGCTTATGTTCAGGTAAAGAATTATATTGACTCTGCAAATGATGTAGATTCAGCTTTGCATGAAGAGTTAGGCTGGATAATTTATCGTTATATCAAGGCTAAAATTTCAAATTTGACATCGTTGGAAATAAGAACGTTGCTAAAAGACTATATGTATCTTAGGAATGAACGTCCTTCAATGCTTCATTCTCAAATATTGAACTTTGCTTTGAGTTTCTCAAAAGAACATTCTGATTTTAGTTTTTACCGTTTCTTTATGCTCTGGGAACCAGAAAATTTACGTTATGAAGATTTGAACAAGGGCTATTACAATGGTAGTGAAATTCCCTCGCTTATTTCTCGTATATGTCGTCAAATTGTAAATAGCGGCGAGGATATTGATGTCGAGATGCTGTGTGAAAAGATAAATCTCCCAAAAACAGAAACACTTGACCTGTTACGTGAACCGCAGTTTTGGGAAATTATGAATCTTCATAAAGAAGGTAAAATGCGTGAGATGTTTGAAGCTTTTACTGTCTATAATAAAAGAAACGCCGTTTATGGTGCTTCTCATTGGCATTCTGAAGTGTTGAAAATTGCAGAGCGTTACATGAATGGTCAAGAAACATGGAGATTTATTTACTTTTTTAGAGATTGGAGATATGAAAACCTCATGGATGCTGATTGGAAAGAAGAAACAGATAATAATGGTAACACTTATAAACCTTTGGCTGTTAAAGCAGCAAAGAAGTGTTATGAATATCTCAAAGAATCACACCCAAGAGATGCAGAACTAGTATCTTGGTTAGATTCATTGTATAATGTTCTTATTGAACGTGCTAAAAAAGATGAATGGATATTAAGACAACGAGCAATAATATATACATGGCAACAGCAATATGACCTTGCTATCAATGTGTACAAATCTTTATTACTTGAAATGAGTGAAAAATACTATGTATGGAGTGAATTGGCAGATTGTATACAAGATAGTAATGAATTAAAGATAGCATTGCTTTCTAAGGCTTTACTTGTTGAACGAAATGAAGATTTTCTCGGCTCTATTCATTTGACTTTAGCCGACCTGCTTATAAAGGAAGAGCTAACATCTGAAGCCTTATGCGAATTGAATATATATAAGAAATTTCATGAAAACACTTCCCGGAAATACCAAGAATATATTGAACGAGTCGACATATCAGTTATTCCGCCCAATAATAATAAGCTATTGTATAATAGATATGCCACCATTGCTGAAGAGTACGCTTTTTCAGAAATTGAAGCAAAAGAGGTTACGCTGGTGGATAGATGGGAAAAAGACGGAAAAACTTATTGCACTCTCACAAATGGGGTAGACGTTATATTTCAAGTGAATGTAAAGCGGTTTCCTTTTTTGACGAATGCGATATTTGGTTCTGTTTTTAGAGTAAAGTGTCATGTAGATAAAGAGGAAAAGCAAATTCAGACAAGTTGCTTCTCTTGGAATAAAACAAAAGTGACAGAAGCTAAATATATACCTCTTTGCATGCATAAGAGTGAAACAAGGCTATGGATGGGACTTCCCCAAAAGTTTGGATATGTAGAATATTTGAATGAAGAGAAGAAAATTTTACATATTGTAACGCAAGATTCCCAGCAAATATTTCAAGCTTTTAAAGAAAAATGGGGCACTATTTCAAAAGGGGATTTTGTCAGTTTCAGAGAATATACTATTATAAAAAAGAATGAAAACAAAGTAGTTATTGCTAATGTAGAAAAAGTAAATAAAGAAACTGCTTTACCGAATTTTAATTCTGGTATTGTGGTCGTTGACGATATAAACATACAAAAAAAATTATTCCATTACACTTTCGGTCAAGGAAAAATTGGAGGTATCGTATTCTTTAATGATACGGATCTTCGTCCCGAAGTAGGACAATGCTTGAAAATATTCTATTGTGTAACAAAAGACAGGAAAGGTGAAAAAAGGCCTATTGTACTTAATGTAGAAGAAACTGCAGAAATAAACACAAGTGCAATAAAGACAATTCAAGGTCACTTAGAATTAAAATATAAAAATGGTTCTTGGGATGATTCTCCTGATTTTGCATTTATTGGTGATTACTACGTTCATCATTCTATTCTTTGTGAGTATAATATCACGAAAGACTGCTATGTTACTGCCGATGTTATATATGCTGGACAGGGTAAATGGAAAGTTATAAAAATACATCAATAGAATTATTTGACAAGAGACAAAATATATCCTATTTTTATTGCTTGCCAAATAATTTTTATACCTTTGCAATAATAAAGAGTTACTTGAATGCAATTCAAGGCAGAACATAGCATATGGCACAGTTGCTAATTCATTACCTCAAAATCGGGTAATTCTCCTAAAGTCTTTTGTATAAGGCACTAACAGAAGTTTTCCAGAATTACAGAAATTTATTGTATGGCGGACGATTTTTACAAGAAATCTATCTGTAAGCATCTGACACACCTTTTCTCTTCCAAGCGTGTGTGTCCCACACGTTTAGACAGCATACGACAACGACTCGGTTGGAAGATTCTATTTTACATCGCTCTAAAACACATCCAGCTCAGCCATGCTCAGGGCCCTGCTTCCTCCTTCTGTGGACGTAATGACAATCCTGAGATACCTTCCTTCCACTTGCTCCTTGAAGTAATGGAAACGCCGGGTAGGGTCGTTCACCAGATTGCCGAACGTGAAATCACCGGCCTTGCTCCACTGCTTGCCGTCCGAACTGACCTCAACGGTTCCGCCGGTTATCATCCCCTCTTTGTGTTCCTGCTGCGGAGTATAGGCAAAACCACTGATAGGCTGCTGTCTTCCCAAATCCAGGCAAAATGTTGCCGGAAGACTGACCTGCCCGACCATCCAGTACGTAGCCGGTTGCTCATCGAAAGCTGCTTTTAGCGGATGTTGCGCGTCTTCGGGAACGGAAGCCGATGCCTTCCAGTCCCTTTTGAGCAATCCGAACCGTTCCTCGCAGACCGGACCACGCTCTTCACCCTCAAAGGCTGCCGCCTTCAACAGGGCATTTTCCACCAATACGGGTCCCGTATAGACCGGCGATGTGGAGTCCGGTACACTGCCGTCCGTCGTGTAATGAACCCGGACGCCTTCGGGCAACTCACCGGCGATGTGCACCCCACCGTCCACCTCTCTCCACATCCGGAGTTCCGGCAGACGCTGACGGTAGTAGTGAGCCGACACACGACTGATTACAGGAGAAAGCCTGGATGAGGTAATCCTGACTTGCAGCTTTCCGGTCGTCACTTCAGGGAAGCGCAGGATGCGTTTATAGCCGATATTGGTGCCGCGAGCTATCTCTTTCCACTGTCCGTCCATCCAGGCGTCAAGGGTATGCTGTTCCACCCGTTCACTGCCTGTGCGCACCGCCTCCTGCAACACGAAGCGGTTCAGTGTAATCGGTTCGGGAACGGCAATGACAAATTCTTTCACAGCCCCATCCAGCAACAGACCGGTGTCCTCATTCCCATCCAGCACTTCTCCCGGTCCGTCTGCACCCTGCAATAAATCCAGACCATACGTCTCACGTATACGGCTGCCGACCTCCCTCAACACGGAGACATCGGCTGACGAGAACCTGCCTTTGCGGTTAGGCGGAATGTTCAACAGAAAAATCGAGTTGCCTCCTACCGCCCGCTCATACATGTCAAACACGTCGTCCGCCGTCCTGACACGCTGATGGACATCATCCCGGTAGAACCACCCATCACGAATCGAAGTGTTGACTTCCGCCGGCTGATAGTGCAGGTAGTAAGGCCTTTCTCTCGACAGCAGCACGTGCCGTGTCCCCAAATCACCGTGCAAGTCGCGGAACTCTTCCTGGGATGCAGGGTCCTCATCGTATGCCCCGATCACATTCCATTCGCTTTCACGCGTACGCCCGGCTTCATTGCCGCACCACCGCACGTCTTCCCGTCCGAAAATAGTCGCTTCGGGTGCCAACGTCCTAATCAGCTCACGCCATGCCTTATAGTTGTATTTCTGCCCTCCTTTCCGCCTGGGGTGAGCGCCATCAAACCAGACCTCATGCACAGGACCGTACTCCGTAAGCAACTCGAACAGCTGATTCAGGAAATACTCGTTGTAATCGTCCACCACAAACCTGAACCGCGTCTGATTCCTGAAAGGTCGGCCAGGTACTTCTCTGGGGATTGTACGCAGGGTCGGGGTACTCCCGTTCCCATACAGTCCGTCCGGGCTCTCTATCTGGAAAAGGTCTGCCGGAGACAAGTATATGCCCAACTTCAATCCGAATTTCCGGCAAGAAGCCGACAGTTCCTTCAGCACATCGCCCTTTCCGTCCCGATACCCGGTAGCCATGATTCCATGACTGGTATAACGGCTTTGCCACAACACGAACCCGTCATGGTGCTTCACGGTAAGAATGACCATCTTCATGCCCGCCGCTTTCATTGCCTCACACCACTGGTCCGTGTCCAGCTCCTTCAGGTCAAAGGTCTCGGGACTCTCCTTCCCCGTTCCCCATTCCATCCGGGTAAACGTGTTCGGGCCGAAATGGACGAACGCAATGAATTCATTGTTCAAAGCTTCCCACTGATTGGTTGTGGGCACGACATGCGCAGCTTTGGCCATGACCTCATCGCCCGTGTCCGTAACCTCGACCCGGATTGAGTTACACACCTCCCTATCTTTCTCCTTTTGAGCATACAAAGTGACAGACAGCAACATGAATGCCACTAGAATCTTTTTTCTCATCCTGTTCGTTTTATATGTGCCAAAGGTAACACTATTATCTCGCATCCAGAATCAAATCAACTCCCAAAAAACGTGACCTTACGAAAATGAGCGAGAAAGGTTATCATATTCTACCTTCCTCGCTCATAATCGCCTGTATCAAGCCGATGGGCTAATACAATCTGAAGTCAATGTCTATTGTCATTGTGTTGGGAGCATCATCGTATGTCAATGTTCCTCTAAGATTTCCTTCAATACCCGGCCATCTGTGTCCGACATATTTGACATCTATGTCTTTCATGCGACCGTTGTCTGCCCACGGGACCTGTGCTTTTCGTTTAGCTTCCTCTGTCACTGTGAACATCCTCCACATGGCATAAACCGGATATCGCTGTGTCGGATGGTAAACCTTGGTCACTTTCTTATTCAGGTCTTCCACCGTAACATAGCATGTATTGTAAGTTTTAATCTTACCCTTATCGTCGGGAGAGTAAATGACAGTGTTGGTCAGCTCGACATCATCGATATGCAGAAAAAGTGTAACGATGGAATCTTTCGTTTCCAGCAGCTTTACCTCCCAGTCAAACTTCGCAGGAGTATCGCTCTGATCATTACTGATGAAATCATACATGGATTTGTCGATAAGCCTATGTTCATTTACGTCATTCATGAACACATCTTCACCATTCACCTTTCCCTTAACATAACTTTGATGATAGATGGGCTCTTCCGGTTCATTATCATCTGAACAGGAGGTTAGCGAAAAGAAGGATATAGCAGTCCATACAAGTGCATATCCAAGTCTTGATACTTTCATAGTAGCGCTTACTTAAATAGTTACGTTTATCTTATTCTTACAGGCGCAATAACCAATTCGACCGCACCTGTATTGAGTGCATGCATTTCGTAGCCTTTCGAGTTCACCTCTTTGTCAGAAACGATAATGGGATCCGTAAAGTTAAAGATGGCACCTCCCAGATCATCTTCCCGGCTGGCACACATGTATGAGTTGGTACATTTTTTCATGGATGCTATCTGCTTGCTAAAGCCCAAATTAGTAGGATTGTCGTACACGATATGATCTATCGCACCGTCCTCTGTCAATTTGCATACATAGTTGGCTATATAAGTCTCACTCATCTGCTGTTTGGATCCATTGCTGCCTCCGACAACCTTTATAAAGAAATTTTCAGGAAGATATGACAGGTCCCATAGCTTATTCAACCACATATCCCTTTTGGATACATCGACCCATTTTCCTTTCAAGTCTTCAACTCTTGTCGAATACCACCACTTATTATGTCTGAATACAGTCGAATGTTGATGCCGCACTTTCAATTTACTGATATAAAAAAGGTCTTGTCCAGAAACAGACAGAACCTTCTCCTCTCCTCCACCTGTACCGGCATAAACATAAATCACAAGTTCGAAATAACCGTTTGTCCACAAATCCTTCACTACCTGCTCTGTCGACGGACGCTCGGACTTATAAGATACATTTTCCTTCAAGACCGAATTCTTGTTTTCACCATCAACAACATAAACAGGCTGATTGACAGCAATCCTAAACATGAACAGCTTTTCCCGGATATTCAAATTATAGCTTCCATGCTGACTATGTTCCGGTGAAAGCCCATAATAGATATATTCCCGATCAATCAAATTTCCATTCTTTTCCGTGATTTTCAACTTTGAAAGTTCTAAGATATCCGAACAGTCCAGCCAGCTGTCATAATCAAGAATGTTGCGATAGTTGCACACCAATAAGGGATATTGGCAGTTTAGCAGCTCCTCGGTTCTTTTGGAAGAATCTATTTTTGAGTTTATCAGCAAGGCTCCGATAGCAACTCCTTCCGGAGTGAACCCGATAACGACGATATATTTCCTGCGGCTATCATATTCGTCTTTCAATATCAGTCCATCTTCTTCATTCAGAGAAACATAAATAATATCACCAACCTTCACTGATGACATATCTACCAGTTCTGCTTTGGCTATTGCCGCCTTCAGTTTTCCAAGCGTACCGGTTTAGTCGTCCATAAGATTTTAGGATAAAGCGTTTTTGACGATTTGTTTTTCACGGATGTAATCTACCATTTCCTTGGTTGCCTTTCCGGCTCTTGCGATATCTATGATGGTGATGAAATTCTTTTGAGGGTCATCCTGGATACGTGTCATTGCTTCTTCCCATGCCGAGTCATGCGACAGGTCTGACAGGTCATAAGGGTCTGTATCCTTATATTTTGCAATAGCTGCATCAAGGCAACGCTTGTCCGCCCCTGAGATGTAGTCCATATCAGGTTTTACGGAAGTATAGACTTTCTTGTCACGTACTTCCATGCCGGAAAGGAATTCATCAAAATCTCCTTCCAAAGGCTTTCCCTCTGCTATTTGCAGTGCCTTGTAAGTGTAGGTCGGTACAGGACCATGCCTCAATGCTCTGAAAGAGTCTTCCACAAGTACTTTCCCGTATTTGACAAGATGATCCTGCTGGGCAAAATAAAGTATCTTGAATAACTTTATATAGTCCACTCCCTGAGGAAAACTCTGCATGATGTAGAGTAATACTGCCTTTATTTTTTTAATCTGTATAACAGTCTTCATTTCATCTTATTCAATTGCTTTGCAAACATACAACTAATTTATTGAATAATACGCTCGTAACCCGGGAAAATCTAAATTTGAGACGGGGCTATGCATACTTCCAAGTCACTACTGTCCGCTTTTTTATAACGCTCTACCTTTTTCCTTGCTTCTTCAAGTTCAATATTTTTGCAGCCCCAAAACGAGCTTGTCCCCTCATGGATAGTTGTGCTATCTTCAATGATTACGGCATTAGGAGGGAGGGATTTTAGCTTGTTTGCAAAATCTGTATTCTGACATTTAGCCCATATAACGTATAACATCCATTCAGCTCTGAACGAATCCCAATCAGCTCTTATTAATTCTTTGTTAGTATTCTTCACCTTCTTCTTTGCTGTATAGCCATTCTTCTCATATAACAGCTGATTTTGAATGCGTTTATGTTCTTCTGTATTATGCGAAAATTGACCGCAAAGATATGTCGATTCTGAGGTATAGAACATGTGTCCATGTAGGTTAAACGGATAACCCGAACATTGGTTACCTAAGTCTAAGATAATGCCATCTTTAGTGTCGGATGCTGTTTTGAAAGCCCAACAATCTACCTTAGTTGCATCATGTGTTTGAATGAGCTCAAAGTTATTGACATTAAATTCATAGTTGTTTTCACTTATTGAATTTTTTATCAACTTTCGATTCTTCTCATTTAGAGCTTTGATTTCCTTCACTTGTTTTGGTAGAACACTAGTCTCATACTCTATCTGTTGCACTAACTTCTGTAATTGACGGAATGATTTAATCTTGATTATCTCATTATCATATTCTATATATCCTTGTACCCCAACTGTGATAGGAGTTATAGCATCTTCCATTAATTCTGATATAGGAATGTTCAAACCATCAGCAATTTTGACCAATAACTTATGGCTAAGAGGATATTTCCCATTTAGGATTTTGGATATTGTTTCATGAGCTATACCGCTTCTCTGTGACAGTTCCCTTTGGCTCATACGAGCCTCATCCATAATTCTCTTTATATTGTCTATTTCTCTCATAGTGATATAAAAATCAATATGGATGTAAATATATGAATTTTTAATCAACTTGAATATACAAAAATAGCGCAAAACAGATAAAAGTGAATATCCATTTTGCGCTACATATTAAATTTTCTATGTAAATAAT